>CAXTBJ010000044.1:1871-33030 GCA_964242585.1 uncultured Bryocella sp. | reverse complement strand
ACCTACTAGCAAGGACGTAGACCCAAAAGTGGTACTCGCGGCGAGCAAACATGGCTGCCATGCTAGGCATAGGAAAGATTTGTGCCAATACCGCTTAAATGCGAGCAAGCATTTTGACGTTCAAACAGCAGATCCCCCGCGGGGATGACAACAAAAAGTACTAACAACTGATACCGCGGCCAGGCTTCGCAAATCACCCATGACCCTCAACCCCCTGGACTGGTTCCTCGCCGCCCTTCTCGCCTACTCCGCCTTGCGCGCGGCCCTTAACGGCTTCTTTCGCGAGGCGTTCAGCCTTGGCGGCTTCCTCCTCGGCTTTCCCCTGGCGTGCTGGTACTACCGCGACGGTGCCCACGCCCTTGCCGGCCTGATCACCACGCCGGCCTTCGCCCAGTTTGCCGCGTTCCTGCTCATCCTGGCTGCCGTTACCATCGTTTGCAGCCTGCTCGGCCGGCTCTTTCGCCGCGGCGTCCGTACGATCGGTCTGGGCTTTGCCGACCGCCTGGGCGGTGCGCTGTTCGGCCTGGTGCGCGGCGCCCTCATCGGCTCCGCGCTGCTGCTCGCCATCACAGCCTTTTTGCCCACCGCGCCCTGGGTGCAGACCTCGCAACTGGCCCCCTATTTCCTCCGCGGGGCGCATGCGCTATCCTTCAGCATGCCCGCGGACCTCCGTCTGCGGCTGCGGTACGGTTTGGATCGGCTCCGGACGGCGACGTACGGCAAGCACAGCTCCCCCGATTGGATCAAGTACGGGCTCTCGTCGCACACTGGAAGCCAAGATCAGCCTGAGTGAGGAAACAAGGGTGAAGCGCGAGCTCGATCATCTTGTCCTGGGAATGCACGCCGCCGGAATCTCCTACACGGACGCCGTGCGCGAATTCAAAAGGCACTTCATCTTTGAAGTGCTCGCGCGACATCGCGGCAATCAGTGCAAGGCCGCTGAGGAGCTCGGCATGCACCGTAACACCCTGAGCCGTACCCTCACGGAGCTCGGCATGGACTCCGCACAGATCCGCCAGGGGATGCGCCGGCCGCCCAGCTCGGTTCGCCCCGCGCGCGCCGAACGGCCGACCCTGCGCGTTGTCGCCGGGGGACGTTAGCCCGTCTCATCCGTCCAACCCACCATCGACATGGATCGCAGGACGCCCAAGATCGCAGGGATAACGGAATACAGGGCTCCCTTCACGCTGCATTGGGCTGCGCTGCGTTGGGCTGCGCTGCCCGTCCTTCTGCTCACCCCGTCGCAGCTCCCTGCCCAGAGCCCCGCCAACGCGCCCGCGAGCATCCCTGCCGGGGCCGACGCCCCGGCACCAGTGCGTGCGACGAATCCCCCCGCGGCACCGCTACCCTCCGCCAAAGCCCTGCGTGCGGCCGAGGACGCCTACCTGCGCGGTGCACGCGCGCTCGAGCACAAGGACCTCCCGGGCGCCGAGCACGATTTTCTTCAAGCCGCCACGCTCAACCCGCGCAACGGCGACTACACCCTCGCCCTGGCGGTGACGCGCGAACACCGGCTCACCGAGCTCGTTCAGGAGGCTGCGGCAGCGCAACGCGGCGGCCGCAGCGCCGAGGCGGAGGGTCTGCTGACCCAGGCGCGGTCCATCGACCCCGAGAACGCGGTGGTGCGGCAACACTTCCAGCCCGACGGTCGGCTGCTGGCCTTTGGCGATCTCGAGCCGCCCGCGAACGACCCTGTCCGGGCACAGCGCTCGGCCGATACGCTCGGCATGGGCGGCCCGGTGCGGCTCGCACCCGCTGCCGGCGTTCGCAGCTTCCATACCCGCGCCGCCCCGCAGGAGCTCCTCTCCACCGTCTGCGCCGCCTTTGGCCTGAAGGCCCAGTTCGACGCCTCCGTCGTCGCGGGCCAGACCATCCGCCTGGACCTCGAGGACGCCAGCTACGGCGACGCCCTCCGCGCGGTGCAAAGCCTGACACACACCTTTGCCGTACCGTTGCAGCCCAAAGTAGCTTTTTTTGCCAAGGACACGCCGGAAAACCGTGCCCAGTTCCAGCCGCTCGTCGAAGAAACGCTGTTCATGCCGGGCGTCACGGCGGAAGCGCTCACCGAGTACGCCAATCTGGCGCGCAATGTCTTCGATCTCCGTACCGTGACGGCGGTCGGCTCCTCCGGCGGCCTCGTCCTGCGCGGGGATGAGGACACCATTGATCGTGTGAATGCCACCTTCGACGACCTGCTCGACGGCGGCGCGGATGTTCTGCTGGACCTCACGCTTTATGAGGTCGACACCTCGCATGTGCGCTCCTTGGGCGTCTCCACGCCCACCTCGGCAGGCGTGTACTCCGTGGCCGCGGAGGCTTCAAGCATCGTTAGCGCGAACCAGTCGACCCTCTCGGCCGCCGTCGCCGCCGGCGCGATCAAGCTCACCGGCAATACCATCACGGATGAGGTGAACGAGGTGGCCTTTCTGGTGGCCGCCGGCCTGGTTACGCAGCCGGAGTTCACCAACCTGCTGGGTACCCTCGGCCGCTTCTCCGGCGCGCCGCTGGCCGGCGTCTTCCTGGGCTCGACCACCACCTTCAATGCCGCGCTGAACTCCTCGGATGTGCGCATTCTGGATACCGTGCAGCTGCGCGTCGGCCAGGGTCAGGAGGGCAGCTTCCGCGCGGGTACACGCTACCCGATCGAGACGGGCATCTACAGTTCCAGCTCAGCCGCCAGCTCGCTGCCGGCGTCGATTGCGAATCTGACCATCAACGGCACCAGCGTCGCCTCCCTGCTCGGGGGCGCGGCCTCCGTCAGTGTGCCGCAGGTTCAGTATGAGGATCTCGGCCTGACCCTGAAGGCCACGCCGGGGGTGCTGCGCTCGGACGATGTCACCCTGAAGTTGGATCTGAAGATCGAAGCGCTCGGCAGCGGCACCGTCAATACGCTGCCCGTGCTGAACAACCGTCAGCTCACCTCACAGGTCACCATTCCGTCCGGCCAGACCGCGCTGCTGGCAAGCCTTGTAAGCCGCAGTGAGCAAGGCTCGATCGACGGTCTGCCCTTCCTGAGCGAACTGCCCGGTTTTCAGGGCACGGAGAAGTCCCTCAACGTGGCAAAGACAGAACTTCTCATCACGCTCACGCCCCACGTCGTGCGCAATCACCACATGGAGATCGCCAGCCGCCGGCTCCTGCTGCCCCACGGTACCGGGCAGACAGGCAGCGCTCCCTAAGCCTGGAGGCTGGGACTATATAGCTCACAAGAATGAATGGAGGCGCGGGCCGGGATCGAACCGGCGCATAAAGGTTTTGCAGACCTCTCCCTTACCACTTGGGTACCGCGCCCTAACGTGTTCAGGATTCCCAAAACGCTCACAAACGCAGGGCGAAGGACGGTATGCGTCCAAGCACGGCAGAGAGGAGAGGGCGTTTGGAGCGGGAGACCGGGGTCGAACCGGCGACATCTTCCTTGGCAAGGAAGCACTCTACCACTGAGCTACTCCCGCCCTTCCCACTCAAGATAGCAAACGGAACGCAAAATGCCAAGCGTTCCCATTTCTTAGCCCCGCAAACCTTTCCCACACCCGCGTAGGCCAGCCAATCTTCTACTGGGCCGAGTCTTCTTTCTAGGTGAATCTGGAGCCCGACGAGCTTGCTTGCTGGATGCGCACGCGAAGGTCTCCGCCTCTGCGGATGTAAAGGCCACATTGCAATGAGTCGAACGGCAGAAAATCGTCCTGCCGCAAGCTCAGGCGCTCCGATCGCCAAATGATAAAATCGAGGTGTTATGCCCCCCTTGCAACGCCGCAACGCTGTGACCGTGAAGATCGGCGGGGTTCGCATCGGCTCCGACGCGCCCGTCGTCGTGCAGTCGATGACCAACACCGATACAGCCGATATCGAGTCGACCGTTCAACAGATTGCCGCGCTCGCCCGCGCCGGCTCCGAGCTTGTCCGCATCACCGTAAACAACGACGCCGCCGCGAAGGCCGTGCCCTACATCATCGAAGCTCTCGCCAAAAAGGGCTGGGACACACCCATCATCGGCGACTTTCACTACAACGGCCACATCCTGCTGCGCAAATACCCCGAGTGCGCCCGCGCCTTGGCCAAATACCGCATCAACCCCGGCAACGTCTCCATCGGCCGCAAGGATGACGACAACTTCCGCACCATGGTCGAGTGCGCCGTCGACAATCAAAAGCCCGTGCGCATCGGCGTCAACTGGGGCTCGCTCGACCAAGCCCTGCTCACCCGCATGATGGATGAGAACTCCCGCTCCGCACAGCCGCTCGAGGCTCGCGACGTCATGATGGAGGCCATGGTGGTCTCCGCGCTCGATAACGCCGCCGCCGCCGAGCGTTACGGCCTGCGCCGTGACCAGATCATCCTTTCGGCCAAGGTCTCCGGCGTCCGCGATCTCCTCGACGTCTACACCGAACTCGCTCGCCGCTGCGACTACGCCCTGCACCTCGGCCTCACCGAGGCCGGTATGGGTATGAAGGGTGTCGTCGCCTCCACCGCCGGCCTGGCGCCCCTGTTGCTGAACGGTATCGGCGACACCATTCGCGTCTCCCTCACCCCCGAGCCCGGCGGTGACCGCTCCGAGGAGGTCCGCTGCGCGCAGCAGATCCTCCAGTCGCTTTCCATCCGCAGCTTCATGCCGCAGGTCACCAGCTGCCCCGGCTGCGGCCGCACCACCAGCACCTACTTTCAGGAATTGGCCCAACGCATCCAGGGCTACCTCGTCGAGTCCATGCCCGAGTGGAAGAAGCAGTACCCCGGCGTCGAGGAGCTCAAGCTCGCCGTCATGGGCTGCATCGTCAACGGCCCCGGCGAATCCAAGCACGCCAACATCGGCATCTCCCTGCCCGGCACCTTCGAGGAGCCCAAAGCGCCGGTTTACATCGACGGAAAGCTAGCCATGACCCTCAAAGGCGATCACATCGTGGAAGAATTTCAGGTCATCCTGGACGACTATGTCGAGCGAAGATATGGCCACGGAAAACCGGTGGAGTTCGAGACTGTCGGCGTTTAACAAGATGCACTTCACATATGGTGCCTGCATCAGGTAAGCCATGTGGGTGAATCATGGCTGCGATGGTTACGCAACTCAATGCTGTCGGCCGTAATGAGACCTCCCAAGTTCTGAAGGCTCTGGAAGAGCCTGAGTATGTGTGGCGAACGACCAGGGGTCTCTCGTCAGATACGCATCTGTCGAAGAATGAGGTGGTGCTCGCCCTGCATCAGCTGCCCGATCCTGTCCTTGTAATGACGAGCGGCAAGCAGGGGCGCCTTTACACCACGCGGGAGCTCTACAACAAAACACAGTCGTTTTGGGGCAAACTGCTCTCGGCTGCCAGCGGTCGGCTGAAATTCACCCTAGAGGTTGATTTGCACCTGCCTGGCAGTCCATCTGTTTGCTTTGGGGCTTTGGGCGGGCTTCTAGGAAACGTCCTTTCCCTTATTCAATGGGCTCGTATTCCTGCGGAGGAGCGACCCGCCTCTCCTCCTCGTGATTTTTGGCTTTTGGGTTCTGTTAGCCCTGCTGCCGTGTTTAGGTGGCCTTCTCATCTTCGTTTATGAGGCGAGCGGCTTCACCCTCAAGCCCATCCTTGCAATCAACGTGGGAGCATCCGCGCCCATCCTGCTACAGCAGTTTGTCTCAGCGGTGCCCCCTGTCGGAATCGGTTGACCTTTGCCTCCATTACGGTCCGAAAAGCCCACCCCGCCGTCCGGAACCCCGAGATCGTCTTTTTGCATTCCTGAGCATCTTCACTGATTGGCGTCGGGCCTCTGCCCGCCTGCGGGCACCCTCCCACTCCCACACGAAAGGATTGTTATGCCCGCGCAACTCGCGCAGCGGGTAGAACGTCCCGCGCCAGGTCACGCCGCGTCGCCAGAGCGTAACGGTCATTGATCGCAGCATGGCCCATAGAATCGCCATTGCACCCAAAGGGTACAGCCAGCCGTAGCGTGCAGAAATACCGCTCAGTTCACCGGCAAAGCGATACCATATCGCCACGCAACCGAGCACAAACAGCCCCGGGAGCAGCGTAGGCCACCAGGCCAGGCCCACCAAGGGCAGCAGAAATAACATCGCGATACATACCATTCCGCCCAACAGCAGCGATGCCCGAAAGTTCACTGCCGCGAAGAAGTTCTTTGTCGTGGCGCGGATCAGTCCCCAGGCCCCCGGCGCCCAATGGACAAGAACCATACCCGGCGCAAATACGATTCTTTGCCGCAGGTCCGCTGCCCTCACCCTTCTCCCCAGCGTAATGTCTTCAACTACCGCCAGCCGCTGCGGGGGCCACCCGCCTAGTTCTTCCAGCGCGTCCCGCCGAATCAGGTTGAAGGCGCCAATCGCCACCACATTCCACCGTGCGCGTGGATCGGCCACCTTCCAAGGCGGCGCTGCCCATAAAGCCAGCATCTGCAAAAATCCAAGCACCGTACGCTCGCCCCACGTCTTGGTGACAGGCGTGGGCCACACTACCAGGTGATCCGCCCGGCTCATCTCGGCATAGGCCACGGCACGCCGCAGCACCGACGGCGAAAACCACACATCCGCATCCGTAAACAGAATGTAGTCCGACTGCCGCCGCTCCGCGCCCACAGCCATGGCGAAGGTCTTGCCCACCCAACCCTCGGCTGCCTCGGTTACGTGCACGACCTCGAGCCGGTCCGGTTGCAGCGCCGCCAGCTCTTCCAAGAGGCTGCCCGTTGCATCGGCCGACCGGTCATTCACGGCCACAAGGTGCAAAGGACGGTAGTCCTGAGCCAGTAACGTCTCCATGGCCGGCCGCAGCGTCTCTGCCTCATCCTTGGCGGGAACCACCACCAGCAGCTCCGGAGCCCGCACCGGGCAAAGATCCCACTCCACGGCGGCAAGATTTGGAATCGTCCCCAGCCGGGTGATCAGCGCACGCGTCCGCACACCCCACAGGGCAGCCAGTGCCCATCCGCATATCTCCGCCCCCAGTCGCCAACCCGAGCCGATCACGCTTACCAACTCACGCGGCTGCGGGGACGCCCACTGCCGAAGGCTCCAGCGCCGGGGCAAACTGCGCCCCGAAAAAGAAAATCAGCGCCGCGATCAGCATGGTTACCAGCGTGGCCCCAAGCCCATACCGCAGGTTCGAGTGATCGCTGATGATCCCGATCACCTTCGGCGAAAACGCATCGCCGAAGACATGGATGACGAATAGTTGTCCCGCCATCGCCATCGCGCGCAGATTGGCCGGCACGGCATTCAGCGTCGCCGCGTTCACCGGCCCGGTCCCGAGAAAGATGAAGAACACCGCAACGCCCAGCGCCGGCAGTGTCACGCTTTTGGGCCCGAAGAAGCACAGCACCGCGGGCCCAACCGCCAGGACCGCACTCAGCGCCGGCACCAGGTACAGGGCCTTGGAGGTCCGCTTGGACCACCACTGCGCCAGGGCGCCTCCCACGATTGTGCCGCCCAACCCGCACGCCACCGTGATTGCCCCCATGATGAACCCCGCGGCATCCTGCGAGCGCCCGTCCACGCGTTGCAAAAACGACGGCATCCACCACGAGATCCCGCCGAGCGAAAACGTCACCGCCGCATAACCCAGGATTGAGCTCAGATACGCCTTGTTCCTCAGTAGCGAGAACACGGAGGCCTTCGCGATACCCGTGCTTCCCCGCGCTTCCTGCGTTGACCCGCTCCGCTGCGGCTCGCGCATGAAGAACAGGATCAGCAGCGCAATCACAGCGCCCGGAATCGCCGAAGCGATAAACGCCTTCCGCCACCCGTACGCGTGCCCGATGGAGCCCCCGGCCAGATACCCCAGCGCCGCTCCGCATGGGATCGCTACATTGAAGATCGTCAATACGCGGTTCCGCTTATCCTCAGCGTAATAATCCGCCAGCAGCGCCGGCGCAAACACCCCGAAGCTCGCCTCCCCGATCCCCAGCGCCGCATGACGCAGATTCAGCGAGTCGTAATCGTGCACGCTGGAGGTCACAAAGTTCATCGCCGCGATGCCCAGCGCCGCCAGCACAATCATCGGCTTGCGCGGAAATCGGTCGCCCAGCCAACCCGTGATCGGCGACGACAGCACATACGCCACCATGAACCAAAGCGTCAGCGATCCGATCTGGTTGTCCGTGATCCGGAACTCGCCCTTGATCTGCTCCTGCACCGACGGCAGAATGTAGCGATCCAGGTAGTTCACGAAATTCATCGCCGTCAACAGCACCAGCGCGACCGTCGCGTTGCGCGCGCCTGTGCCCTGGGGTTTTTCCACCGCCAATGTTGTCCCGGCCGCCATACTCAGCCGAGCATAACAGGCGACCTATGCGGTCGAGTGTCCTATTTTGAGACACCGCAGCATTCGAACGTGCTACATCGTTCCACTCCGCATTCCGGTACGCTTGCTATGCTTGTGCTGGCCGACAGGGCGTCCTTGCCGGCCTTGGATGAATGGACCCATGCCTTTGCGATTCGCCCTTCTCCGCGGAATGCTTTCGCTCTGCCTCACCCTGCCTGCGACCGCGCAAACCGCGGCTCCTCCAAAAAATACGATGAACACCCCTCCTACCGTCCTCCGCCTTGACCCCGCCCTCGATCGACTGATCGCCCCCGGCATCCAGCCCGAGATCGTCTCCGACGGCTACACCTTCACGGAAGGCCCCATGTGGCGGGCCGGCAGGCTCTGGTTCTCGGACGAGGAAGGCGACAGGGTGCACGCCGTCACATCGGCAGGCCCGGCTACCCGCCCCACAGACTACCCGAGTACCAGCCGAGACCAGATCCTCATTGACTTTACCCAGTCCCCGTACGCGACCCCCGACGGCACCAAAACCGGTCCCAACGCCATGGCCACCGCCCCCGACGGCTCCGTCATCATGGCCGAGCAGTACGGCCGCGCCGTTGTTCGCCTGCTCGGCACCGGGACCGCCGCCGATCCCGTCCACCCCGTGCCCTTCTTCGACCGCTTCGAGGGTAAGCGCCTCAACAGTCCCAATGACCTCGTCTTCTTACCTGACGGCTCCTTCTTCTTCACCGATCCGCCGTATGGCCTCAAACAAGGCGATCGCGACCCCGCGAAGGAGCTTTCCTTCAACGGCGTATTTCACTTCAAGGATGGCCGGCTCACGCCCGTGATCCGCGACCTCACGCGGCCCAACGGCATCGCAGTCTCGCCCGACAACCAGACGCTCTATGTGAACAACTCCGGCCCGGCACAGCGCGTGATCGCCTATCCCCTGCACGCGGATGGCACCGTCGGTCCCGCCCGCGACATCATCGCCTTCACCGGCAAAGAAGGCCCCGGCGTCCCCGACGGCCTCAAGGTCGACTCACAGGGCAATCTATGGACCACAGGCCCCGGCGGCATCCGCATCGTTACACCCACCGGCCAGGTCCTCGGCCAGATCCACCTGCCGGAGGTGGCTGCCAACCTCGCCTGGGGCGGCCCGGACGGCCATACCTTGTACATAACCGCTCATACGCACGTGTATCGCTTGCAAACACTGATAAAAGGCAATCTGCCGGCCTTCCGCCGCTAACGCATTCGCAAATATCGTCGCCTTTCTTTCTGTCATTCTCGAAGGGAATCTGCTGTATGGCTCGCCATTTTGTTGTCATTTCCGTAGGGAATCCGCGTTCCCCGCAGCAGACCTAAACTCTCCGGAGCCACCATGAACCGCCGCACCTTCACCAGCTTCTCCGCCCTCGCTCTGGCGGGCTCCCGCCTTCCCCTGCAGGCCCAGGCCGGCGATCCGGTGCGCTTTGCCGCGGTCGGCCTTGGCACCATCTCGGATATCTTCATGCAGGCCTGCGCGCTGTCCACCAAATGCAAGATCACCGGCCTCGTCAGCGGGCATGCCGACCAGAAATCCCCCGGATACGAGCAGAAATACGGCATCTTGCCCAAATCCGTATATACCTACGAGACCTTTGACCGGATCGCCGACGATCGAAACATCGACGCCGTCTACATCGGCCTGCCCAACAGCATGCACGCCGAGTACACCATCCGTGCGGCCAAAGCCGGCAAGCACGTGCTCTGCGAAAAGCCCATGGCCATCTCCTCCGCCGAGTGTCGCGCCATGATCGAGGCCTGCAAGCAGGCCAACGTCAAGCTCATGATCGCCTACCGCATTCACTACGATCCCATGTGGCAGGGAATTCGCGATCTCGCACGCTCCGGCGCACTCGGTGAGCTTCAAGGCTTCCAGGGCGGCTTCTACGGGCCCAAGCAGGAGGGCGAGTGGCGCCTGAACCGTACCTTGGCCGGCGGCGGTTCCCTCTTTGACCTCGGCATCTATCCGCTCAACGCCATTCGCTGGATCTGCGGTGAAGAGCCCACCAGCTTCTCCGCACAGGTCGCTACCAAAATACCGGGACCGCGCTTCGCGCAGGTGGAAGAATCCATCGAGTTCTCGATGAAATTTCCGTCAAACCTGCTCGCCTCCAGCGGCAGCTCCTACGGCGAAAGCGGCGGCAACTACCTGATGATCAATGGCGATAAGGGCCACCTCGAGGTCACGGAGGCGTTCTCCTACCAGGGCCTGCGCTACACCGGTCGCACCGTCCATGGCCCCGTCAGCGGAGTCAGCACCGTGAAGTCTCCCTATCAGTTCACCTTTGAAGCCGACCATTTTGCCGACTGCGTCCGCCATGGCACCCAACCCGCCACCGCCGGCGAAGAGGGCCTGGCCGACATGCTGGCCATTGAATCCATCTACCGCGCCGCCGGGGCGCCGTTAATCCACGCTTCGATCCCACCCACGACTGCCAGAGGAGACGCCATGAACAAAGCCCAAGGGACCTTCACCATAGCCATGCTTCCCGTCACGCCCACACCAGCGCCCGGCGTGGCGCGCTTTTCCATCGACAAGCAGCTCCAAGGCGATCTCCAGGCCACCAGCAAGGGCGAGATGCTCTCCGCCGGTGACCCAAAACAGGGTGCCGCCGGCTACGTCGCGATGGAGATCGTCACCGGTACACTGGCCGGCAAGCAGGGCAGCTTCGCCCTGCAGCACTCCGGCACCATGGACGCTTCAGGCCCCAAGCTCACGGTTACCGTCGTCCCGGGCTCCGGCACCGCCGAGCTGAAGGGTATCTCCGGCGCTCTCACCATCAAGAATGAGGGTGGCCAACACTCCTACGAGCTGGAGTACACGCTACCTGGGTAGGCCATGTCGCATCGCCTCGGCACATCGTTTCAACAGCCCTATTCGGTACTCACGAGAGCTCTACATCCTGAGGCGCAGGTCTGACTACCTCGCCCAGCAGGGATTGGTGAGCCCCGATACCGGCACTGACACCGGAGCAGGCCGCCAGGGTGGCATTGTGCATCGGGCTTGCTGCATCTCCAGCCGCGTACACCCTCCACACCGTGGTTTGCTTCCATTCGTCCACACGCACATAGCGTCCGCTGGGCCCTTCGTCGAAGGCACATCCAAGCTGTTCCGCCAAGGGGCTGGCCATGTGCGTCTTCGGTTGGGTGAAAATGGCCCGTAACGGCACGACCCGGCCGTCGCTTAGCCTCACTGCCTGCAGTTCGGGCGCTTCGCCGAGCAGTTCGACAACCGGCGTCTCCTCGATCCGAACGCCACGAGCCGCCAGGCACGCCGCCTGATCCTTGTCGGGGGTAAACCTGGCTTGGGTGAGATAGGTGGTCGGCCCCCAATCCGGCATCATCAACGCCACGTGGATGGCCATGGGGTGATTCGCCAAGACACCTAACGCCTGATCTCGCACCTCATACCCATGGCAATAGGGACAGTGCAGCACCGTCGCACCCCAGCGCTCCTGCAATCCCGCAACCGCCGGCAGCTCGTCGCGCAGCCCGGTCGCCAACACCAGCCGTGCGGCCTTCCTCTCCTTGCCATCCTTCATCTCCACAATAAAGCCGTCCACACCCTTGCGCGCGTTCACCGCCTCGCCCTGCAGCAACTCGATGTTTGGATACAGCAGAAGCTGCCGTCGGGCCTCTGCGAGGATCGCGAAGGGTGCTTTGCCATCCTGACCCAAGAACCCATGCGCCGCCCGCGTGAAACGATTGCGAGGCAGCCCTGAATCGATCACGAGAACCAGACGACGGGCACGGGCGAGTTGCATCGCCGCCGACAGGCCCGCGTAGCTTCCTCCAACCACGATGGCGTCGTACATGCTGCCGCCTTCCCCCTCGATGATGACCGGGTGCTATTCGTCAATGGCATGCGCAAGGACGGCCGGGCCTATCGCATCTCCTCCGTCCGGGGATACCTTGCCGTCACCACGGTGGAGATCCCACCCCGGGGCCGAAAGTCCCCCTTGACCTCTGCCCAGACCGGATCGGTCGCCTTCACAATATCGTTCAGCACCTGATTGGCAATATTCTCCTGGAAGATCCCCAGATTGCGGTAGCAAAACAGGTATTCCTTCAGCGATTTCAGCTCAAGGCAGCGCTCCCGCGGCATGTAGCGCACGGTCAGCACACCGAAGTCGGGTAGCCCTGTCTTCGGGCAGACGCTTGTGAACTCTGGGTCGTCGATCAGGATCTCGTAGGCCGCGAACTGGTTACGCCAGGTCTCAATGGCGGGGAATTGGGTATCCAACCCCGATTGTGCGTGATCCTCGGTATAGCCGGTCGTGTATGGAATGGCCGTGGTCGTTGCCATGGAGTCGCCTTTCTCGGCGACGGCACCCACTTGACACGGGTGCTACGCTGCCGTCAACACAAAGCACGAGCCCGGCAGGGTGCCGAGCTCGTGCGGGAGCCAGTGAAAGCGTCAAAGTCCGGAGCTAACCTGCGTCTTTCCAAGACTTTGAGCCAAAAGTACGGGGAGGGCCCTAGTTCCGCCGCCCCAGCGTCGGACGATCGTCTGTCGAACTTGACGGATTATTCGTGCTGTTCGGATTGTTGGAGTCGGCTGTCCGCCGCAACGTCGGCTTGTTGCCGTTCTTCTTGTCGTTCAGCCCGCGCTTGTTCTGGATGCGCGCCAGCCGCGCTTTTACCTGATCGAACTCCGAGGTCGTCACCATGTACTCCGGCCGCGCCGGCAGAATGGTGGCAATCTCGTTCTCGACATTGTCGATGCGATCCGGCGTTCCGGGATGATCGCTGAAGGCCCGCGAGATCGCGCCGGGCTTGTGCTTCTCGAGCGCGTCCAGCTTCTCAAAGATGCTGACCATGCCCTGCGGGTCATAGCCGGCCTTGTACATATATTGAACGCCCAGGAAGTCGGCCTCCGACTCAAACTGCCGGGAGAATGAAAGGAAGGTCAACGGCACGGCCAACTGGGCGGCCTCGTAGATGCCGTAGCCCGTCCAGGTACCCTGCGTAAAGATCATCAACGGCACGGAACCGATCTGCATGTAGTTCATACGCGTCATCTCACGCGCCGCATGGTGCGCCGCCACATGCGAGATCTCGTGCGCCATCACACCGGCCAGCTCGTCTTCGGAGTCGCACGCCAAAATGAGCCCGGAGTTCACGTAAAAGAAACCGCCCGGCAACGCCATGGCGTTGATCTCGTCCGTATCCAGCACCTTGATGGTGAACGGCACCTTGGCATCCGAGTTCCGAACGATATTCTGCCCAACCCGGTTGATGTACTCCACCACGACCGGATCGATTACCAGGTGCGACGACTTCTCGATCTCCATCGAATACTGCTTGCCGTTTGAGATCTCCCAGTTCGTCGAGTACCAGTTCCCCATACCGCGGCCGCCGATATTGCGCGTCCCGGCTGCGTCCACATCCTCTTCGCTGCCCTTCTTGATGTGCGGGTCCAGATTGTCGCCCGGCGAGGGAATCGCGTCCGCCTTCGCCGTCGTCGCGGTGTCCTTGGGAAGGGCCTTGCGCGTAGAGGGCGTCGGTACGGGGTCCGTGGTCTGCGGGGTAGCCGCGGAGGTTTGGCTCGCGGGCTGTCCCCCTGTCTGCGAGCCCGGCGTGGTTCCTGTCTGGGTTGCGGGGTCTCCGGCGGACGTGCCCGTCGTGGAGGCCGGTGCGGCCGGGGCCGGCTGTTGGGCTACAACAAATCCCGCCGGCATCAGCAATGAGGCGGCTACAAGCAGATGGCGCATGGAAGAGGTCCTCCGGTGAGCCAGCTCCTGCCGTCAGGGCGTGACTCTCGGTACCATCTTAGACGTGGTTGGCGCACTTTGGTTGCGCTTTCTTCGCCCATTCTTCCCCTGCCGTACAACCCGGCTCGCCCGTCGCGACTACCAGCTGTTGTAGGAGCCGCCGGTGCTCGCCAAACCTTCCGATCCGGAGTGCACATCGTCCACACCGCCCTGCGTCTCGGTGAGGCTGGTCAGCGCATCGCTCTGGCTGGTGTTCCACGTGTCGGACCGGTTCGTCATCGGGTCGATGGGCAGCGATTTCAGATACCCCGCCTGCACCAGGTCGTCCAGGCTCTGCGGTGCCTTCTCCTTGTCCACCGTGTAGCTGTCGATAGCCCCTCGCAGGGTGTGCAGATCCTCTCGCAGCACGGCCTCGCGCGCTTTTTTCACGGAGTTCAGGTAGCTCGGAATCGCGATGGCGGTCAATAGGCCGATGATGGTCATCACGATGATCAGCTCGATCAGCGTGAAACCTTCCTCGCCGCTGCACCCTGCCTGCTGCATTCGAGTTACCCGATCCATGCCACCCATCGCCGATCCCCTCCGTCGTCTCGCCGCTACCAGGTGTTGTATTTCGTGCCGTCCAACGCCGTGCCCGTGCTCTTGGAATGTACATCGAACACATTCTGCCCGCCGAAGCTGTCCGAATCCGGCTCGTCCTGATTCGAGCGCAGGCCCCACTCCTTGGACTTGGTCATCGGATCTTCCGGTATCGCGCGCAGAAACCGCATGTGTTTGTCCTGGATATCGACCCCCGTGACCAGGGTCTCCAGATCCGGCGGATAGCCGTTCGAGTCGGCCTTGACCTGAATGCCTCCCAGATCCGCCGCATCCTTGTAGGTATCGATCGCCCGGCGCATCTCCCACAGATCGGCCCGCAGTTCGCGTTCCTGGGTGCGCTTCACCTGGAAGCGCACCAGCGGCACGGCGGCCGAGGCCAGAATACCCAGGATCGTGACGACGATGATGAGCTCCACCAGCGTCAAGCCGGCGTTGGTCGGCAGCACGGCCGTTTTCTGATCCTGCCTCGACCCGTCCCCGATCCTGATTCGACCCATAACCGACGGCTCCGTCTACTTCACGTGAACCACGCCCTGCGTCCCGACCGCCGGCAGGTTGGTTCCCTTGCTGTCCTTGGCACCGATCTTGACCAGCGACAGGGGGGAATTCCCCGCGGCCAGGGCCTTGAAGGTCAGCGTGCACACCACGCCTGCGCCGTTGACGCCCGGCGTCTGCGGCGGCCTTGCCGCCGAAACGCTTACCGAGCCGTTCCCCTCGTCGCGGTGCACGAGGGCGACCGGCTGGCCGTCACGTCCCAGCAGATCGCCTGAATCCACATTCACCAGCGAAAGCACGCGGGGGTCGAAGCGCAACTGCAGCGGCACCTCAAACAGATCGTGAGCATTGGCCGCGGTCACCGATACCTGGAAGGTGGAGCCCAGCGCCGGCGTACTGGAAGAAGGCGAGATACCCAGGCTTACCGGTGAGCTTGAGGCGGCCGTGGGCGCTCCCGCGGCGATGGCGGGTGCGGCCGGCGTTACAGCCGCGGCCGGCGCCGGAGCGACCGTATTCACGGACGGACTGCCCGGCTCGCGAGGCTTGGCCGCGTTGGCAATCTCTCCGAGTATGGAATTCGCCGCCAGGGCGGCGGTGGTGTTCGGCTGTGGAACTGGGGCCACGGCATTTCTGGCATCGGCCGCGTTTTGGGCCCGCATCTCGGCCGGCGAGCGCCGGATCAGCTCCACGGCCCGACTCGTCCCCGTGAATATCGGTCGCACATTCTCTGCGGTGATCAGCGATTCGCGCACGATGTGCGGGATCAGCAGAAAGACGATCTCGTCTGTCTGCTGTTCCTTTGTTTGGCTTGAGAAGAAGTACTTCAGAAAGGGAAGCTCACCCAAACCAGGTGTTCCGTTTACTGTCCTTGCATCCGTCTGTTGCAACAATCCTGCCAGGATGGAAGGCTCTCCATCCTTTAATTGAATGGTCTGCTTTGCCTGACGCTGCGAGATGACCGGCTCATTAACGCCATCCAGCGGCACGGTGCTTGTCTGACTGGAGACCTCGACCGTTAACTTTAATGAGATCTCGCGATCAAGGTGCACGGTAGGCGTCATATCTATATTTACGCCCACGTCAATATAAGTGAATTGCGTCTGCACGCCCAGGGAAGCGGTCGTGGAAAGAGTCGAGCTATAGGAACCGGTGGCCACCGGAATCTTGGAACCGATCTTCAGGGTGGCCTGTTGTCCGTCGGAGGCTCGGATGCGCGGATTCTGCAGAACACGCGTATCGTTGTCCGTGAGTAAGGCGTTCACGGTACCACCAGTTACACTTACTGCGAAATTCGTAGCATTGAGGTTCGCCAGGGAGTTCAACGTCAGGTTTTGGCTCGTCGTAGTGCCACTCGCCGTCCCGGTACTGGAGCTTGTGGACGAGGTCGCGGTTGAACTGGTACTTGTACTCGTCGTAGGGGTCAGACCGAAGCTCTGCGGCAGCGTGATGCCCAGATTGCGCAGCTTGTCGCGGCTCACCTCCAGCACTGCGACATCGACGATCACCTCAGCACGCGTGCGGTCGAGATCGTTGATCAACTTCTCCGCCAGCACAAGCTGATCCGGCGTGGCGCGCACGATAATCGCGTTCTGACTGTTTACCAGATAGATCTTGACGGTCGGGTCCAGCAGATTGCGCAACGCCACCTGGATCTCGTTGGCGTCGTTCTGCTGCGAGACATTGGTCAGATAGAAGGTTTGAACTGCCTGATCGTCGATCTCCGTGCGCCGGTTGGGGGTGTTCTGCGCCACAAAGATTGTGTTGGTCGTCACCGGCTTCCAGAAGGTGCCGCTGAGCGTCCCCACAATGCGCAGAGCGTCGTACAGCGTCACGCTCGTCAGATCGACAGGGATGCTCTTCGGTGCAAACGACGGGTCCGGGTCGAAGATCACATTCAGACCGGCGGCCTTTGAAATGGCCTGGTAGATCACCTTGGAGTCCGCCACCATGTGCAGGGTGATGGGGTCGTCCGAGACCGGCTGCAGCTCAACCGGCGCGGCCAGCGAGGCGATCTCCTGCTGCACGGCACGCTGCCGCGGCATCTGCTCGTAGGCTCCGGGCGCCAGCGTCTGGCCGGTTCCAACGCTAGCCACGGCGCTACCCATGGCATTGCCGTTGATAGCTGTACCTTGCGGCCCCGGCGCCGCATTCACGGCGGGGGGTCGTTCCGTTACCTGGAGCTCCTGGGCGGCAGACTCGTTGCCGGGGTCGATCTGCAGCGCGCGCGCAAATTCGTTGATGGCTCCCGCCACATCGCCTGACTGCCGCAGCACCCGGCCGCGATCCACGTGCAGGCTGGCCGCCGTGAAGCGCATGCGCTCGTACCGCGTGCGGTAGCGCAGGTCGGCGGGTTTTTTCAGGTGGGCCTGGCGATAGGCCTCAAAGGCGACATCGTAGTCCTGCCGTGTTTCGGCATCCTGCCCGCGTTTGTTCCAGGTGGAGGCCGATTGCGCCTTCGCCGCCGGCAGACCCAGCAAACTCAGAAGGCCGAACAACAGGAAGGCCGCCAGCCCAAAGCGCCCAGAGCGCCCGAAGCACGCAGGCCCTGCCCAACAACGCATGGAGCGATGCTGTCCGCTCCCGCTCACCGTCCTGCGTTGCCCCATGCCTGCGACCTGCTCCCCTGCCGCCCGCCACCGGCACTCGCGCGATGCCGGGGTCAAAACGCCTCCCGAAGGGTTAAAAGCGTTGAGCCGGCGGCTAGGCTGCGAGGGCGCGAACTCTGTCGATACTACCATTCGTACGTCTGCGCTCCCCTGCCCGATTCCGGTGCGAAGTCCTGTGCGATTCATCGCTCGCCGCCCTGCTTTTTGAGGTCCGTCCGCCATTCACTCCATCCATCCCGCACGCAAAAATACGGGTTTCGGCGCATATCCCGGCACGACCTCGCTGCCTTGCGGGTTGCTTTACCGCTTGCCTCCTGCTTGGACGAAGCCGCGCGCGGGTCGTCACGCGGCGGTCTACCACTTTCTGTGCAGGCCGTGGCCGTCTGTTACCATTCGGCTTTGGAGCACTTCTCAGCAAGCCTCCTTCCGGCGGAGAACCCGCTCCCACATCATGCCCCGCTCGCTCTCCAATCCGACGGTCCCCACCCAGGCCCGCACCAGCCCTTTGAAGGCCAAGGACCGGGACCCGGTGGCGATGGGCGCGCGCGATGCCTCCTTCAACCGCTCGGCCAGCTTCAACTACTTTCTCGAAGATCGCTTCGAGGCCGGCGTCGCGCTCCGCGGCACCGAGGTCAAATCCATTCGCCAGGGCAAGGCCAACCTGAAGGACGCCTACGGTCTGCTCAAAGACGGTGAGTGCTTTCTGCTCAATGCGCACATCGGCCCGTTCTCGCATGGCAATGAAATGAACCACGAGGAGCTGCGCACCCGCCGGCTGCTGCTGCACAGGCGCGAGATCGAACGGCTCTCCGCGGCGACCAAGCAGAAGGGCTACACGCTGATTCCGGTGCGGCTCTACTTCAAAAACGGCCGGGTCAAGTGCGAGATCGCCCTGGCCAAGGGTAAGCAGGACTGGGACAAGCGTGCCACCGAGCGCAAACGCGAAGCCGATAAAGAGACACGCGCCGCCATCGCCCGCTCGCAGCGGCGCTAAGGCTGCCGGCGGGCGCGGTGCGCGCCGAACTTGACCACATACGTGGGCAAACCCCGCTGTCTTTTGCAATCGAACGCGAGTTACAGATCATCACGGAAGCGGCTGCACGGCTGGGAGAGCGGGGTCCCGTTCTCTGCCCGCGGGTTGACTGGCGTGCTATCCGCGCCTTCGGCAATATCCTGCGTCACGCATACGACCGCTTGGACCCGGAGTCCTGCGTAGAATATTGGACGTGGAACTGCCCAATCTCGAGCCGCAGGTCAGCGCCGCATTGGCTCGCCTCACTGAACGCAATTAAATCTCGCGCTACCATGACCCTGTGATCACCAAGCTCCTGTTCCAAGACCCTGCCGGCTTCACCGTACCACTGCTCGCCGTCTTTGCCGTAGATATCGCCACCGGTCAGGGTGCGGACCCCTCCCCCGCGCTGCTCACCACCTCCGACGCGGTCGCCGGAGCCGCGGCGCGCTGGCTGCCGGCAGGCGAGTTCAAGGCCTCGCTCGGTGAAACACTGCTGCTGCACGCGCCGCCCAACACCGGCGCGGAGCGGCTGGTAATCGTCGGGCTCGGCAGGGTGAAGTCGCTCACCCCGCATGAGGTCCGCAGAGGTGCAGGCGCGGCCGTTCGCTTCGCCAAGGCCCGCGGCCTGCGCGAGCTCGCCGTCGTCTTTCCCGAAGACCGTGCGCTCGCCGACGAGCACCTCGACACGCTTCCCTGCAAACTGACAGCCCGTGCCCTGGTGGAAGGCGCCCTGATCGCCGACTTCGATATCGACACCTACCGCTCCGACCGCAAGGACACCTCGCTTTCCACGCTCGCCGTCCTGAGCACCGAAACCGATCCGCGGGCTCAGGCCGACCTCCGGCGCGGCGTCGAGGAGGGCACGGTCGTCGGCGAATCGCAGAACTTCGCGCGTACGCTCGTCAATGAGCCCGGCAACGTGCTGACGCCCACGGAACTGGGCCGCCGCGCCGCCGCCATGGCCACGGAGGTAGGTCTGACCGCCGAGGTTCACTCAACGGATAAGCTCCGGGAACTTGGCATGGGAGCGTTCGCCGCCGTCGCGCAGGGCTCGGCCGAGCCGCCCGCCCTGATCGTCCTGCGCTATGAACCCGAAGGGGGAGCAACGGGGGAGGCCGCCGCCGCCCATACGACCGAAAAGCCTGTCATCGGACTCGTCGGCAAGGGGATTACCTTCGATACCGGCGGCATCTCCATCAAGCCCGCCGACAACATGGACAAGATGAAGTACGACATGGCCGGAGCCGCGGCGATGCTCGGTGCCATGCGCGCCGTCGCCCTGCTCAAGCCCGATGTGCGGGTCGTATGCGTGGTCTGCTCGGCGGAGAACATGCCCGACGGCCGTGCCTACCGGCCCGGCGACGTGCTGACCGCCATGTCCGGCAAGACCATCGAGGTGCTCAACACCGATGCCGAAGGCCGCCTCGTGCTCGCCGACGGCCTGCACTACGCGCAGCAGCTCGGCGCCACGCACCTGATCGACGCGGCTACGCTCACCGGCGCCATCGGCGTCGCGCTCGGCCAACTCAACGCAGGCCTCTTCTCCAATGACGACGCCACCGCGCAGCAGTTCCTGGATACGCTGCCCACCAGCGGCGAGAAGTTCTGGCGTCTGCCCTGCACCGACGACTACCGCGACCAGATCAAGAGCTCCATCGCCGACATCACCAATACCGGCAACTCTCGCTACGGCGGCTCGATCACCGCCGCCATGTTCCTCAAAGAATTCGTCGGCGACACACCCTGGATTCACCTCGATATCGCCGGCACCGCTTGGATCGACACCGAAAAACCCTGGCAGAGCAAGGGTCCCAGCGGCATCGCCGTCCGCAGCATCGCGGAGTGGGTCCGCAGCTACGCGGAAAGGGCATAAGGGGCTAGTCGAACACCATGAAGCAGACGGCAGCGATCAAAGGCGGGCAGGACCTGCGCGAACTACCCAATCTGGACCTCATGCGCTCCCTGGCCGTTTGTCTGGTCATCACCGCGCACGTCCTCTTGTACGCACAGCGGACCGTACCTTTCGAGACCTGGTTCTTCGGCCTGCTCGGCGTGGACATCTTTTTTGTGCACACGACGCTGGTGCTCATGTGGTCGCTCGAGCGCGATCCTCATACGGCCCGCTTCCTCCTGCGCAGAGCCTTTCGCATCTATCCGCTATGGCTCACGGTGCTGTTCCTGAGTGTCGCCGTGCGTCTGCCGACCTCACCGGCTTTTGCGCCGAACTTTCGCTTCCTGCACCCAACCTTCAGGGTCTTGGCTGAAAATGCTCTGCTGATCTTCAACCTGACCCATCTGGGAGCAGGCCTGATCGGCGCATCGTGGAGCCTGCCGGTGGAGATGCAGATGTATATCGTGCTGCCCTTCCTATTCTTCGCCATACGGTCCATGCGCTCGCTCGGGGCGCTCATTTTGCTGAACGCGCTGACGGTGGCCGTGGCCTATGCGATCGATCCCAGCATCGCCTCCGATCTGCTCTTCTGCGCTCCCTGCTTTCTGCCCGGCGCGATGGCGTACCTCGGCTTTCAGCAGCGCACGCCACGGCTTCCGGGCTGGTGTTTCGTCCTTTGGCTTCTCACGCTGGCGGAGGTGACCAACCTCTATGCCTCACGGCACCATTCGTTTCGTGGCGGATGGATCTTCGCGCTCGCTCTCGGATGTTCGCTTCCGTCGTTCCGGCAGATCACGTTTCGGCCCCTGATTCGTCTTTGTGAGCTCATCGCCCGCTACTCGTATGGGTTCTATCTCTTTCATTTCGCGGCCCTAGCCGTGGGCCTTCACTACCTGATCGGCTATCCTTTAGGCGTTCGCCTGCTGGGCTTTTTCACAACGCTGATCGGACTGTCCGTCGTCTTCTATCACCTGGTGGAAAAGCCCATGATCAAGGCCGGCTCACGACTGGCACGCCGCATCGGCAACGCCCCGGAGCCACGCATGACGCAAGCGGAGCTAAGCCTGGAGATGGCGCCATGACGCGGTCTCATTCACCAGCCATGAATAAGAAATTTGGAGTAGAGGATGCATCGGATTGCTAAAACGGCCCTGACCCTTGTCGCTCTACTTCGGCCTCTCTCCATGGCCTGCGCGCAGGCCACGGCAAACCTCGCATCGCAGGGCTACTACGCTGATCCCGAGATCCACCTCTTTGCCGGCCAATACTGGATCTACCCCACCTCCTCCGATCCCAAGCCCGACGTCAACATCACAAGGACCTTCAATCCCCTGCAGCAACAGCTGCGTACGGGCAAGGTCATCTTTCCCGTATACCTTCTGCACACCTCGCTTGACGCGTTCTCATCGCCGGACCTCGTGCACTGGACAAAGCACCCGCAGGTGCTGAACGTGCAAAACGTCCCCTGGGCCGCCTACGCCGTCTGGGCCCCATCGGCTATTCACTTGAATGGCAAATATTACCTTTTCTTCGCCGCCAACGACATCCAGAGGACCGACACATTTCCCGGCGGCATCGGCATCGCCGTCAGCGATTTACCCGGCGGTCCTTTTCTTGACGCGCTCGGCAAGCCGCTCATCGGTGAATTCCATAACGGCGCGCAACCCATCGATCCCATGGTCTACCGGGACGACGACGGCTCGATCTACTTTTACTTCGGCGGTCAAGGCCATTGCAACGTCGCCCGGCTTTCAGCGGACCTCAAGCAGGTAATCCCATTCGCCGACGGCACACTCTACAAAGAGATCACGCCCGCGCACTATGTCGAGGGTCCCTTCATGCTCAAGCGCAAAGGGGTTTACTACTTCATGTGGTCTGAAGGTGAATGGACCAACTCCACCTACGGCGTGGCCTACGCCAAGGGCTCGAGCCCCACCGGCCCTTTTATCCGCGCCGGCAAGATTCTCGGCAGCGATCCCACGGTCGCCAACGGCCCGGGTCACCACTCCGTCCTGCAAATCCCCGGCACGGATGACTGGTACATCGTCTACCACCGGCATCCGCTCGGCACCACGGGCCCCAATGAGCGCGTCCTGGCCATCGATCGCATGGTCTTCGACGCGAATGGAGCGATCGAACCCGTCAAGATGACCAAGGATGGAGTGGGCCCCAGACCTGTATCCTCGGGGCAACAGCCGCAGTAGAGATGCGTCAACTATCGCTCTCCTGATCAAGCGTAGGGGTCATACCAGCACGGAAGTCACAGGGATCGAACTAAATCTTACCCAACGTGCACAGGCGCTTTCCGCAGCTACCTGCGCCGAGCGATACATTCCCCACCTTCACGAAAAGCGGGAGTGTATCTGCTGGCGATCAAGACCAGAAACTGCGCTCGAACGGTGTCCTCGGCGTTCTCCGCGTGTAGGTCGCAGCTGTACACCATGAAGGTGGGCGGAGCAGCTTGCAACTCCCTCATCAGCTCGCCGCCGATGTTCGTGTACGCCGCGGGAAAGTCCTCGATATAGTGGGCGCTTGCCCACCGCGTGGTGCCGTAGCTGTCGCTGAGCCGGTAGATTCCCGGGTTGAACTCCCAGGTGAAGAGCGTGTCCCGCGGTTGACGATGCGTGCGTACGAATTGCGCGATCTTCTGCCAAGTGGGAACCGGGTTCCCGCTTACGGAATGGTACTCATCGATCTGGCCGCGCAGGCCCATCAGGCCGATCGGAATCAACAGCGCACTCACCAGCACCGCGCGGGACCGCGCCCCGGAGCCGTGCAGCAAACGCAGAATGCCCAGCAGCCCAAGGCCGGCAAGCACACTCAGACTCAGGGTTGCGGGGAAAAAGTAGTGCGGGTAGTAGCGGCCGCCCGCGTTTGCGCCGGCTACATCGGCCCCCACCCACAGGGCAAACAGCACCGCGGCGTCGGCCTCGGCAGCGGTGAACGGCGACTGCCCGCGACCCTCCCGTCGCCACGAATAAACCCGGAGCGCGACCGCGACAACGGCACATCCAAGAATGCTCGAAACCGGCAATAGCCGATCCATCGAGAGCAGCAGCTTGTTTGCGAGAGAGACGTGATTTGCGCCGCCGTAGTGGAGGTTGTACGTCAGGGTCGCGTCAACCATCAAGCGCGCCGCCCCAAACGACGCAAAGACCGCCAGCAGTAGCCCCCAGACGGCAAGGAATCCCGCAAGCATCAGGGCCGCCGCACGGAGCCGTAGCCCAAAAGGTCTGCGGTGCGCGAGCAGCAAAAAAGCCAGCGCGGCCAGGGTCGGCGCCATGCCCACGGGCTTAAAAGCGGACGCAAGGCCTGCGGCGAACCCGGCCAATACGTACCAGGCCGGGGCCCGATGAGCAACTGTCCATGCGTGGAGAAAGGCATAGATCGACCACGCCGCGAACGGCAGCAGATAGATCTCCGTGTAGTTGCCGCCCAGGGTATACGCGGAGATGGCAAAGCAGTTGGCGGCGAGAAAGGGCGCGATCCACAGTGCCTCACTCTTCGGATCGAGCAGCGCGAAGATCCTCGATACCAGCACCAACGAAAGTGCGAGCGCAACGAACTCAAAGCAGGCCAGCATCCGAAACTGCGCGTGGCTGAAGGCGGCAAGCCAGTTCACGGCAAAGATGCCCGGCGGCTTGTCGTCCCATATCCCCGTGTAGGGCCGCACACCGCGGTGCCACTCGCGCCCGATGTACGCAAACAGCTCCGCATCGGCTCCACCCGGGAATCGCGCCGTCCACGTGCGGCTCAGCGCGACCAACAGAAAGCTGTACGCCCAGAACAGCCTCGGCAACCGGCGGCGCAAGGTGCCTGCCGGCATCGGACCGTACGCCCGTGTATCGCGAACCGCTTGCTCTTCGGCCAGCACCCGCCCTCCAGCGATCCTGCCTCATGCGCTCGCCCGAAGGTCTGGGCTGAAGCCGAACTCCGGGACGGTCGCGGGCTGAGTATAGCGCAGACCCATGCGTTTCAGAACACACGGAAGGCACTGGTTGAAGGTTACGGACGGGTGAGTGCGTCTGCCTTGTTCACATCGCCGTCGGCACGGCCATGCCCAGCCATCCCAACACACGCACCAGCTCTCGCCGAGCCACCGCGGCGGTTGCCAGCAGCAGCGCCCGCCGCGTCGCATCTGTCTCTTTCAGAACGCTGTGCCGGTGATAAAAGTTGTTGAAGCTCTGGGCCAGTGTGAAGGCATAGCGCGCCAGGGTCGCGGGCTCGGCAGCGGCAATACCACCCTCCAAAACAAGCGTGAGGCGCGAAGCCAGCAGCCACACCTCCCACAGGTCCGTCTCGCGCGCCAACAGCGGGCCGCAGTCCAGATCGGCGACCGCCGCGAGAGCGTCTGCCTCACCCACGCCGGCGCGACGAAAGATATTCGCCGCGCGCACCGCGGCATACTGCACATACGGTCCGGTCTCGCCCTCAAAGCTGAGCGCATCGTGAAAATCGAACGCAATCACCGTGTTCCGCGTGAAGCGCAGCATGAAAAATCGCAGTGCCCCGATGCCGATGGCCTCCGCGATGGCTTCGCGCTCGACGGTTTCGAGCTCCGGATGGCGCTTCTCCACCTCATCGCGCGCCGCCGCAATCATCCGGTCGATCAGATCGTCCGCCTTCACGCCGAAGCCCTTGCGGCCCGAAACCTCGATGTACGCGCGGCCCTTGTCCTCCTCCTTCAGCGTGTAGCCGAGCTCCTCGGCGCAGCGCGGTGTCAGCGCCACCATCGCATAGTTCAGGTGCGTGTAGTGCTCGCTCTCACTGACGAAGCCAAGCGCCCGCAGCGCCTCCTTCACCTGCGCCTGGGGATCGTCCTGCCGCGAATCGATCACGTTGTACACGGCATCGGCATGCCCGAAGCTCGGGTGCGGCTGCACGCCCTCCACCGCGGAGATCCAGCACGTGCGGTCCGGGTACTCGCGAAAAGGCGTATAGCCGAAGTCCAGTCCCAACAGCCCGAACTTCCACAGGTGATAGGCGATGTCCTTGCCCACATAGGTCACCGTGCCGTTTGAGCGCACAATGATCTTCGCGTCCTCATCGACCTCGCCCGCGGCCAGCGGGGACGCGCCCGCCCGCCGCATCACCCAGCAGCCCGCGTTCTTGCCCGCCGTCTCGGGATACAGCACGCCCTTTTCGACCATCAACCGGCGCGCCGCCTCCCAGAAATGCAGGTGCAGGATCTCACTCTCACGCGGCAAAAAGTCGTACTCGATGCCCAGCCGCTCCATCGTCTCCAGATGCCGGCGCAGTACACCCGTGGCAATCAGTTCGGCGATCTCCGCCGTATCGTTGTTGCCTTCCTCCAGTCGATGCAGCGTATTCAATCGCAGCTGCTTGCGGGCGGCCGCCTGTGCCGGATCGGCCTCGTACCATTGCGACACCTGCGCATACAGATCCCAGCACACATAATCGAGCCGTTCATTGGTCTCCAGCAGCTCCGTCAGCCACTCGCGCACCTGCGGCAGTGTGAGGCGTTTCAGGTGCGTGACCGCGACCACGATATCGGCGACCTGCACGCCCGTGTTGTCGATATAGTTCTGCACACCCAGCGACACGCCGCGCTTCCACGCGGCCTGCTCGCCCTCACCCGGCCGCAGCATCCGCGCGAAGCTGTCACCCAGGATGGCATTGCGCAGATGGCCCACATGCGCCGCTTTATTAGGATTGATGCTGGTGTGCTCCACGAGCCGGAATCCCGGCGCGCCCACGGCCGCATGCTCGTCGGCCGCCATGCGCCGCACCGTGGCCGGGCGATCCAGTTTGATGTTCAGATAACCCGCGCCCGCGATCTCCACGCCGGCTACACCGGGCGTCTTCGCCAGTGCCGGCTGCAGCTCCGCCGCGATCACCCGGGGAGCTTTCTTCAACCGGCGCGCCAGCTCAAAGGCGATCGGCAGCGCCATCTCGCCAAGTTCGACTTTGGGCGGCAACTCGACCGTGAAGTTGGTCAGCTCGACCCCGTAACGTTCCTTGATGGCTTCAGCCGTACGGCGCTGAAGCTGCTCCTGCAGGATCTTGTACATGCGTCCTCTTTTTGCGTCTGATGGCGTCTGATGGCGTCTGACTCGGGTTAGGGCAGCTGTGCCGGCAGCGTCTCGAGCTCTTCGCCCAGCGGCCTGCGCCGCGCCCGATGCAGCCGATGCGCCAGGAACCAGGCACCGCCCACGCCGGTAATGCCGAGGATCAGGTACAGATGCATCATCAGGCCGAACAGCCCGCTGGCCGCGGGGCTCGCGCCATGACGCACCAGCGCGTCCTTGCAGGCGAGCTCGAAGGGCCCGATACCGCCCGGCGAACTGGGGATCAAGAACGAAAGGTTGGCCTCCGCTGCCGCCTGCCAGGGTCCGACCGCGTCCGTGGTCAGGCCCACTGCTTTGGCCAAGGACACATACAGCAGCCCCTCACAGGTCCACGCCACCGCGCTGTATACGATCAGCAGCAGCGTCCCGGTGATCCCGATATCGCTGATGCAGCCCAGCGCCAGCATCAGCCAGTGCTCGGCCTTTTTAAGGGCCGGGTTCTTTGCCTGCGCAAAGAAGTTCCCCAGAGGCATCATCAAGGCCTTGGCCCCGAATACCATCGCGAGCAGGCCCAGTGTCGAAACCAGCATCCCGGCCTCGGCCACGGTGCGGAGGTGCGGTGAAACGCCCAGCCCGAACTGCGTGGTAATCGTAAACAGCACGCCCAGCGAAACCACATCCAGCAGCTTCTCAAGAATGACCGTGCTGAGCACAGCGGACGGCGTGGCGTTCACGTCGCCTGCATAGGTGAAGATGCGCATCACGTCCCCAATACGCAGGGGCAGGATGTTGTTGGCCGCCAGCGAGGTCATGAAGATACGGGCACAGGCGGAAAATCGGGCGCCGGCGCTGCGCAGCATCGCATAGGCGCGGTAACACCGCGTGCCGTACCCGGCAACGCTGAAGAACACCACGCCGAGCAGCCATACCGGAGCGACGATATGCAGATCATGCAAGGCCGCCGGATCGAAGCCGCGCTTGCCGCTGGGGCCCACCCGCACAAAGGTCCACCAAAGAAAGAATCCGCTGATGGCAAAGCCCGGCAGCGTCTTCAGCAGCTTGGAACCGCCGCGGCGGTCGCCTGCACCGCTCCCCGCGCCTTCGCCGATCACGATGCTCTCCGCCTGGCCCATACCTTCCTGTGACACACCCGTCCCCTATCGCGCTACAGTCAAGCTGTCGCATGGAGATGCTCCCCCATTGTACGGTCTTGGCCCGGCGGCCGGCGCTCGATCTCCTACGGCTTTCGTTTCTAACCCTCGCCGTTCTCCTTGTGCACGGCTTTCACCCCTGGGCCGAGGACGGCGGCCTCTACGTTGCCGGCGTCGAGCACCTGCTTGACCCCACGCTGTTTCCCGGTGACCGCGCCTTCGTCGCCGCGCCTCTGCGCTTCTCGCTGTTTGCCCCATGCGTGGCGGCTCCCGTGCGGCTGCTGCACATCTCCCTGGCAGGGGTGCTGTTGGGGCTTTACCTCTTCACCACGGCGCTGATGCTGTGGGCCGCGCTGCGCCTGGCCAGACGCTGTTTTCCTGGGGAGGCCGCTGCCTGGAGCGGGGTCATGCTCCTGGCCGCATGGTGGACGCTGCCGGTGGCCGGCACCTCGCTTCTGCTCATGGATCCCTACCTCACAGCCCGTAGCCTCTCCACGCCGCTCACGCTGCTGGCCCTGGATGAGGTGTTGCAACTGGGGCGCGAGCCCGTTTCATTTCCACGCGCCCCTGCCCTTCGCTGCCTGCTGTGGCTTGCGCTCCTCGCCGCCTTCCACCCCCTGATGGCCATCTACGCCGCGGGCTTCATGATCGTGTTGTGCCTGGTGCTGCGCAAGGCGCCGGTCTGGTGCTATGCCCTGCTGGCTGGAACCGTCTTTGTGCTCGGGGGAGCCCTGCAGGGTATCGCTGCTGCAGAGTCTGCCGCCGTCGTCGCCGCGATCCGTTCCCGCTATTACTGGTTCCTGTCCCAATGGCAATGGTTTGAGTGGCTCGGTCTGCCCGGTCCGCTGCTCGTGCTGGCCCTGCTCTCGCACGGGTCCGCAAGATCCGGGAATCCATGCCGCCGAGCCCTCTGCCGCAGCGGCATCCTTTTCGGCCTGCTCGCGACAGCGGTCTCCGTCGTCTTTGCCCAGGAGCACGATACGGCGCACGCCGTCGCCCGGCTGCAGCCGCTGCGGTCCTTTCTGCCGATCTATGCCCTGCTGCCGATCCTTCTCGGGGGCGCGCTGAGCGATTCCCTTCCCGGCCTCCTCGCCCGGTTCCTGACCCGGCAAGGCCATCCCGCGCCAAGGGCCGGACTTCGTCTCCAAAGGGCCGAACTTCGTCTCCAAAGGGCCGGACTTCGCCTCCAAAGGGCCGGACTTCGCCTCATGGTGCAAGCCTGCCCCTGGGGCATCGTGGCGGCCTTTGCCCTGATGATGTTCGGCGTGCAGCGCATCACCTTCCCGGCCTCCCCGCACATCGAGTGGCCCGGCCGCCCCAATCCAAACCCATGGGTCGAAGCCTTCGTATGGGCCCGCGGGCACACGCCCGAGACCGCCCTCTTCGCCCTCGACGCCCGCTACATCAACACCCCCGGCGAGGACGCCCAGGGCTTCCGCGCCCTTGCCCATCGCAGCGCCCTGCCCGATTTTTCCAAGGACGGCGGCCAGGCAGCCAATCACCCGGAACTCGCGCCCGCCTGGGAACGCGCCGCCACGGCGACCGCGGACCTGAGCCGGCTCACCGACGCGCAACGGAAGGCCCGTCTCTACGATTTCGGCGTCGATTGGATCGTGCTGCATGCCGACGCCGTCACGGCTCTTCCCTGCCCCTATCGCAATCCGACGGTAAAGGTCTGCCGCTTGTAAACAGGCAAAGATCAGCCCTCCGCCATGGCTCGACGATGCCCCGAAAACAGCGGCCGCTTCCTTTGGCAGGGCTTCCAACACCGGGGCCGCGGGCTGCAAACGGCCCTGTCCCCTGTGCTAATCTTTTGGTGGTGCGAGCGGGTAGCTCAGTCGGTAGAGCATCGCCCTTTTAAGGCGTTGGTCCTGGGTTCGAACCCCAGCCCGCTCACCATACATACCAAAGGACTTACGAGCGGTTCTCGAAGTCTCCGAAGATGAGTGGAACAGCCTTAAGTAATACTTTTGTGACACTTGCAGGCTATCGCAAGGACTTGCAGGGCCGATGATGACATCTCAAGATGCCACGGGGCACGCTTTTCCTCTCGCCCAATAACACCCACTCTATTCACATACTCAGCGGCCATTTCGAACAGTGTGCCCCACGCATACGCAATCAACTCCGGGCCTAGCTCTATGAACGGCCTTCCCAAAATTTTGTTCGCAACTTTTATAGGTCGGGTTTCTCGCGGTTGCGGCGGCCGGGCTGCAGGCACTGTTGCTTCAAGACTCTGGCCGCGATGTCGCGTGATCGCCTCCCAGCTCCCGTCGTCTGCCAGATAGAACGAGCCGAATGTGTCACGACGGCAGGAACTGGTCTTTTCTGCGCATCGCTATCGATGATTCGTCGCGAGCTTCCATCGCACTTGAAGCCGCAAAGGCCGCGATGTCCCTTCGCGATCCCGATCTCCATGGGACAAACTGCACTGGTCCCATAGATCAGCAGATACCCCAATTGCTGACTCTGCAAAGCTGCTGACTCTGCAAAGCAAAGATGTCGATCTGCTCATCCGAACCGGAGGCGAGCAACGCCTGTCAGACTTCCTGCTGTGGGAGTGCGCCTGTGCCGAACTGCTGTTTCTCGAAACGATGTGGCCCGACTTTGCAGGCGACGATCTGGCCACGCGCTCAGCCGCTTCCACCTCAGGCAACGTCGCTTTGGAGGGCTACCGACACCATCCTCCAATGCGACCGACGCTTCGATCACGGTCGGGCTATGATGCGAAAACCGCGTGTTGGCCAACCCATGGGCTTTCTCGTTATCAGGCATGACAGGAGTTCGATCGCCGTAGCACGTTTGTACATTGGTGAGGCCATGGACCCAAGCGATCTGCAAGAGCTTCTTGCTCAGGTGACGGAGCTACGTTCGTGCATAGCGTCGCTCGAACGAAGCGTTCCTGAACCAAGGCTACACTCAGCGTACAGACGGGATCATCCGCGAAGTCACGGACGACCATGAGGTCGTCGCAACCGAGCAGCAGCATGTGGTGCACGCTGATCCCCTGCCAGCAACTGTTCGAGCGACGAATCCGCTCCCTCCTGTTTCTGTGGACAAATCTCCGCAACCTCCATCGAACGGTCGCTCTCTGGAGATCCGCATAGGCTCGTAGTGGTTTAACCGCATCGGGTTCCTTGCCGTGCTGATCGCGATGGCCTGGTTCTTAAAGCTGGCCATCGACAATCACTGGATCGGCCCGCTCGGACGTGTAGTCATCGGACTTGTCGCAGGAGCCGGTCTCATCGCCCGGTCCGAACGGTTTCGTCGAACGGGCTACCCTGTTTGTCGCTTACTCTCTCAAGCGCTTGGCAGCGGCATCGAACTGTTGGCGGTTTACTCTATCGTCGGAGGCCTGAGCACACCGCTGCTGCTC
>CAXTBJ010000044.1:0-1771 GCA_964242585.1 uncultured Bryocella sp. | reverse complement strand
CGAACTGTTGGCGGTTTACTCTATCGTCGGAGGCCTGAGCACACCGCTGCTGCTCTCCACGGGCGAAAACCACGAGGTCTCGCTTTTCCTTTATCTCCTCATGCTGGATGTGGCCGTCCTTGTTCTGGCGATCCTCCGCCCGTGGTCACGATTGCTGTTCGGAGCGTTCGCGGGTACTGTTCTCTTCGTCGCAGGATGGTGGCTACGGTTCCGCCTGGAGGCGCAGAAGCGAGACATCTGCTTTACAGCCGTCGGCAATGGCTCCTATACCCTGTTCTATGGGGACCCCACACTCACGAGTCCTGAATATGACTACGCGACCCTATTCACGCCGGACAAAAACCCGGTATGGGCAATGGCAGGGCAAGAGCAGCCGAACCCTGGTTACCGGCCCCACGCAGACCGGCGCCCGTTTACGGAAAGGCACCCCGCTCTACTGTGGGCGAGCCTCGTCATCACAGTGATCGTGCTCGGGACCATCGCACTACGATCGGCATACACTCCCGGAAGGCCTGCCTAAGCTCTGCACACCCGGCGTTGGGTGGTGCTGAAGGAGGGCAGTTCCCTGGAAGACTTGACCTGCCTGATGAAGCGTCTTGTCAGGCACAATCTTTATGGCTGGCGTGCTTGCTGGACGTCCAGGAACTCCACAATTCTTTGTCCCGAACCTATTATCAGGCCTGTTTTATTCGCGCAGTCGTTGCAGAAAGTCATCCTTTGAGTCGAATGGTATCTGCACCTGGATCTCGTACTCTCCTGGGAACTCTACCCGGGCCACGAACTTCCATTGGAGGCTCACGTAGTCACCGCGTCGCGAGGCTTCCAGCCGTCACCGGGGTGGGTACGAAAGCCAAATGCACTCCCGCGAGGGCTCGAACATCACCCTTGTCAACACAGACGGTATCCTGATCGCGACTTCGGGGCCGTATATTGATCGCAAATGCATCAATCAACGGCTTGGTCCCGGGACCAAATTTCCGGAGCGGCCAAGGCGAGCTGCGCTGGCCGGTTCTTGGACTATGGATGGTTGATCAGGAATGCTGCGGCCTGGGCATCCGTGAGGACGCAGCACCTATCACAGGCAATCTGTCCAGCTTCGCCCCCTACTGGTTTCGGTAATGGCCACAGATCGTTTCTGGAGTGCCGAGTAGCTTCCCGCCTATCTTCCTGCTGACTCCTGGTAGATCGACGCCGTCGGTGGCGAGACGCCGGTTCCTTACTGCACGGTAAGCGAGGGAACCGCCGCTTGCGAAAGCGCGTTTGCATCCTTGGCGATCACTTGAAAGCTCGTTGCCCCCACGGGGGTTTTTGCTGCTGTCGTCGTGTTTGAGGCGGCAGGACCACCGCCACAACCTGCCACACCAAGGCCGCTCACCAGGAAGGTGAAGAGCAATAACCTGGTCAGCAAGGAGCATCCGGGCCTTTTACGTCGGAACAGCCCAATCCCGAACAGGCCCGGTATCCCAAGCACCGCCGCTATAACGGTTAGCGAACGCCCTGGTCGCTCCCCTTCACCCTGTCGCAGAGCGGCCGTCGTGACCCCCGTCTGCAGGGTTAACGTTACTGAAGTGGAGCTGTTACTTCCGGAAAAGCTCACCGTTGCGGGTAGAAAGCTGCTTTGGGACAGCGCAGGAAGTCCCGCACAGGATAGCTGCACCGTTCCTGCATAGCCTGCAAGGGCGGAAACACTCAGCGCGTCCGTGGTGGTACCGCTCTCGGCCACACTCACCGTCAGACTCGCCGGAACCACATCAAAAACCAGGCTGGTTGT
>CAXTBJ010000043.1:4192-34296 GCA_964242585.1 uncultured Bryocella sp. | reverse complement strand
GGCCATTATCGGGCACGAGATGACGCATGGGTTCGACAGTAACGGCAGCAAGCTGGACGGGCTCGGTAATGTCCGGAATTGGTGGCAGCCGGATGACCTTGCGCACTTCAAGGTAGCTTCGGCCTGTATGGAAAAGCAGTACGGCGAGGTGGAGGTGCTGCCCGGCCTCAAGCAGAACGGAAAATTTACCCTGCCCGAAAATATCGCGGATAATGGTGGCTTGTTGATCGCGTATAAGGCACTGCTCAGCAGCATGGCTGAACGGGGAGCGCCCAAGGTCGCGCAGCAGTTAGATGGTTTTACGCCCGAGCAGCGCTTCTTCATCGGCTTTGCCCAATCGCGGTGCGACAAACAAACAGAGCAGGACATTCGTCAACGGGTCAGAATGGACCCGCACAGTAACGACGTTTGGCGCGTGAACGGAACGGTGGCGAACCTGCCGCAATTTGCTGCTGCGTTCTCCTGCAAGCCGGAATCGACGGAAGCACCGATGGCACGGTGCACTATTTGGTAGAGGGTAGCCGACCTTGATCGCCAAGACGGGCTTGCAATCATCGGATCTGGCCACGATCGGTCAGGCTGGGATAAACATTGAATGAAGAGGTGCGAAATGGTGGAGCTTTGGTTGGTGCGGCATGGGGAGACGGCGTGGAGTTTGAGCGGGGCGCATACGAGTTTTACGGACATTCCGCTGACCGAGCATGGGCGCGAGCGGGCGGGGGAGCTGAAGGAATTTTTTAAAGGCAAGCGCTTTGCGGCGGTGTTTTCGAGTCCTCGGCAGCGTGCGATGGAGACTTGCCGGCTGGCGGGGTTTGGCGACGTTCTGCAGGTGGAGGATGACCTGCAGGAGTGGAACTACGGCGAGGCGGAGGGGAAGAGCACGAAGCAGGTTCGGGAGGAGCTGGGAAGGCCGGGCTGGAGTGTGTGGACGGACCCGGTGGAACGGCTCGGCGGCGAAAGCGTGGAGGCGGTAGGGGTGCGGGCGGATCGGGTGATTGAGCGGGCGCTGGCGGCAGCCGGGGTGGAGGTGTCCGGGAGCGGGTCGCAGGCGGTGGCGTTGTTTGCGCATGCGCATATTTTGCGGATTGTGGGGGCTCGGTGGATTGGGCGGCCGGCGGTGGACGGACGGCTGTTCGCGTTGGGTACAGGGAGCGTGAGCGTGCTGGGGTTTGAGCGCGAGACGAGGGTGATCGCGCATTGGAACCGCGGCTTTGAGGGCGATTGAGGGTTCGGCGGATGGCCGGCAACGTTTGTGTGCTGTTTTGAGACAGTTTGGGGCCGAGAATGACACCGATGGAGGCTCGGCCGTGTCGTTAGGGCATTACCTTCGTGATCTGTTCGCCCTGAAGATGACGATTATGATGAATGGGAAGGCTAAGCAGGTGTGGTGGCCAGACCCGGTTTTGGTAAGGAGCCAGTGTTGAACCCGATGTACCCCGTGCTGGATGCCCATCTGCCCCAAGCGGCTCGTAAGAACGCCTGTGCGCTGGCCGTGATGGCCAAGGCCCCGCGACCGGGTAAGGTGAAGACCCGGTTGCAGCCGCCGTTGACAGCGGAGGAGGCCGCGGCGTTGAACTGCTGCTTCTTGCAGGACACGACGCGGAACATCGCCGACGTGGCGTCGGCGGGTGGAGCCCAAGGGCTGATCTGCTACACGCCGGTTGGGGATGAGGCGGCCTTTCATGGGCTGCTGCCTGAAGGATTCGGGTTGATTGCCCAAAGAGGCGACGGGTTCGGCGAGCGGCTGCATCTGGCGGCGACCGATATTCTGGCCTGTGGGTTTGGGGCGGTATGTTTGATCGATTCGGATTCGCCGACGATGCCGACAGCGGCGCTGCGGATGGCGGTGGAGGCGCTCGGTGCACCGGGGGACCGGGTGGTTCTGGGTGGTTCTGAGGATGGCGGCTACTACCTGATTGGGTTGAAGCAGGCGCACCTGGCACCGTTCGAGCGCATCACGTGGAGTACGGCTTCGGTGTGGGAGCAGACCCTCGACCGGGTGCGCGAGACGGGCTTAGAACTGCTCGTTTTGCCGACCTGGTACGACGTGGACGATGCGGCGACATTGCAGGTGCTGGAAGGCGAGTTGCTGGACGGTCGGCGACCGCCGTTTGCGGCGCAGGATGGCTACAACGCGGCGCACACGCGGGCCTTCTTGGCCGCTCGGAGGGTGAGGATACAGGATGCCGAAGGACTGACCATAGTAGCCGGGGTTGAGCACGGATGACGCATCTTCTGAGCAGGACAGCGTGGCAGGAGGGCGATCCGCAGCTGACGAACTGGACTCTGGTGCTGCTGGGATTGGCGTCCGTGGCGCTTGCGCACCAGTTCACCGTGGAGATCGATCATTTCGTCATCGGTTTCGATAAGACTTCGTTGGCCTCGGTGCTGGTGTATCTTCTGGCGGTGCTGGTCGTGCGGACGCAGCCGGTGGATCGGATCACGCTGCGGATCGTCGTAGGGTTTGCTGTTCCGATGTTTGCGATGACGTACCTTGCGAGCCCGGACCGGATGTCGTCCGACATCTACCGGTACGTGTGGGACGGCATTGTGCAGCATGCACACGTTAACCCGTACCGCTATGTGCCCGGCAATGCGGCGCTTACCTTTCTGCGCGAGCCCAATCAGGATGTGTACGGGAGCATCAACCGGCGTGATTACGCACCCACAATCTACCCGCCGGTCGCGCAGATGTTCTATTGGTTGGCGACGTACCTGGCCCCGTCCGTCGAGGCGATGAAGCTGATGATGCTGGCCTTCGTCGGGCTTACAGCCTATGTGCTGGTCCTGATTTTGCGCGCTTTGGGCCGTTCCGCATCGGAGGTGCTGATCTGGCTCTGGTGTCCGCTGATTGTTTGGGAGGTGGGTAACGCCGGACATGTGGATGCCATCATCTGCGGCCTGGTGTCGTTAGCGCTGCTCTTTCGATTACGACGCCGACCTGCGCTTTGCGGTCTGTTCCTGGGTATGGCCGTGATGACAAAATTTTACCCGTTACTTTTGCTGCCGGCTCTCTATCAACGACGTGATTGGAAGATGCCGGCGACGGTTGCAGGCGTGTGTGTCGGCGGATATGCGCTGTATAGCTCGGTGGGATGGCGTGTGCTCGGATTCATGTCGGGCTATTCGAAGGAAGAGGGGATTGATAGCGGATCGCGCTTTTTTCTGCTCGATTACATGCGCAGATTGCCGGGACTGACGAAACTGCCCACGGGAGCCTTTTTAGCTTTCAGCGCCGTGGTGCTCGGTCTGCTGGTCTTGTGGGCATGGCAGTATGCGACCCATGAGGAGGGCGAAGGCTTATCGGTTGGAGTTTCGGAAGATCCGTCAAGAGACCTCCGCCTCTGCGATGCAGAAAAGGGGGACCGCTATGGGGCTTTCAATCTGTGGGCATCCGATGCTGAAAGGGTACCTGCCTTTTTGCAGGCGGCGGCTATGTTGGCCTTTGCGCTCATGTTGCTGTTTTCACCCCATTATGCCTGGTACAACGTATGGCTGGTGCCGTTCATGGCATTGGTGCCGAGCCTGCCGCTTTTTGTCTACGTGCTGGTTTTTTTCTATGGGTACACCACAGGTTTATCCGCACCGGGACCGACGATGTTCTTGCTCAATGAGCGTATATATCTCGTGATGGCGGTAGCTTTTGTGCTCCATGTTGCCATGAAGCGATGGCCTCTTTGGCCGTGGCTGATGTCAGTGCGGCGCCGGCAGGCCGACCGTGCTCTCCGTCAGATGAGGGATCAAAGACGAATCGGAGCGCACGGCGGGCTGCGAAGCCGGGTAGAGCCTGAGAATTTTGCCGAGCGGGAGGCGATCGTTGCCACACGGTAATCCCCATGCGCTGATTTCGGTGGTGATTCCCGCGCTGAATGAGGTGGAGTCCATCGGGCATGTGGTCCGGTCCATGCCCTGGGATTACATTGCGGAATGCATTGTGGTCGACAATGGCAGCACGGATGGTACGGGGGATGTAGCGGCCGAGGCAGGTGCCCGCGTGGTGCAGGCGCCTCGGGGGTATGGAGCGGCGATGCAGGCGGGTGTGCTGGCGGCAAGACCCGCGAGTGAAATTTTGGTGATGTTGGACGGGGATGGCGCGGACGATGCAGCGGACATGTCACGGTTGGTGGGGCCGATTGCACGGAATGAGGCAGATTTTGTGATCGGGTCACGGATACGTGGGGTGCGCGAGCCGGGGTCCATGCTGGGAAGTCAGGTGTTCGCTGCACATCTGATCGGTTTTCTGGTGGGCAGACTTTACGGATTTCAGTACACGGATATGTGCGCGTTTCGTGCCATTCGGCGATCTTCGCTGGAGAGCATGAGGATGCAGGAGATGACGTATGGCTGGAATCTGGAGATGCAGATTAAGGCTGTGCGCAACGGTTTGCGGATTCTCGAGATTCCCGTGAACTACCATTGCCGGATTGCGGGGGTGAGCAAGGTTTCAGGAGACATGAGGGCGTCGTTTCAGGCGGGTTGGCGCATTTTAGGAGTGTTCCGACGAGTGAGGCGCTCGGCTTGATGGTGACGGAACAGCAACCGCTCGTGATGTTGGAGCATGTGTATGCGGCGCGCGAAGACGAGGTGGTGCTGCATGATTTGTCGCTGCAGATCGCATCGGGCGAACAGTTGGTGCTGCTGGGGCCGAATGGATGTGGTAAGTCGACACTGCTGAAGGTGATGACATGCGAGTTGTACCCATTACAGCGACCGGAGACGCGGGTGCGGCTGTTTGGCCGAGAGCGTTGGGACACGACCGAGTTGCGACGGCGAATGGGCGTGGTATCGGCTGATTTGCCGGGACGGCCGATGCTGTCAGCTACCGGCTACGATGCCGTGCTGACGGGATTTTTTTCAAGCTCGACGTTGTGGCCGAATCTGCTAGTGACGCCGGCTATGCGGGAGCGGGCGGGGGAGATCTTAAAACTGGTTGGGGCGGAGGCGCTGCACGGCAAGACCGTGGGCGCGATGAGCGCGGGGCAGCAGCGGCGCGTGATGATCGGACGGGCCATGGCAGGCGCTACCGGCGATGGACGCGGCTCAGTGGAGATGCTGCTGCTGGACGAGCCTTCCAATGCACTGGACTTGGCGGCGCAGCAGGATTTGCGGGAGATGCTGCAAAGACTGGCCCGGGCGGGTATGGCGATGCTGCTGGTGACACATCAGATTTCTGATATTTTGTCTGAGATGTCCAGGGTGTTGATGATGCGGGATGGACGACTGGTCGCAGATGGAGCAAAGGAGGAATTACTGACGAGTGAGCGGATGTCCGCGCTGTTTCGCCGCCCGGTGCGGGTGGATCAGGCAGCAGGGATCTATCATGCGCGATGAGTGAGCGGCCATAAGTGCGGTTTGGCGAGCGGGCGGGCGAGAGCGGTCCCGATTCAAGGTAGTAGCTCACCTACAAACCGTGAAATAGCCTGACCTTACCTATGTGCGTCTACTCAGTTTCTGAGAACCTGTTCATGAGCTTTTGAGCAGAATAGCTGGAAGGCGAGGTAGACCTCTTGCCCATATCTTCCTGCTTAGCCAGAGAGTCTTGATGCAAAGCTCGCAGCATTGCTGCGTAATTAGATTGTGAAGAGTTCTTGTATTCGGTAGAACTAATCTCTTAAGCAAAGGGTTCAGAAGCTACGGAATTATAAGACCACATACAAGCTGCTATCCAATGAAGGCTCAGGTCGCCTATGAATTCTAAGGCCTCTTACCGGAACTTGGCTGCGGTCATCCGCTTTCTTTGCTGCTACCCGCTTCCTTGACGCCAAATGGAATAGATTTTGCGGAGGTTCTCTACGAGCGACGGGACTGGTGGTCAGTGCGATCGAAGAGCAATGACTTTCTTGCATAGAAGAGCCGCCCGAGGCATGAACCCCAGGCGGCAAGCGAAGCAAATTTACTTGGCCGCGAATATTCCGTTACCGGCTGAAGTCCCTTCCCACCCTATCGAGCAAAGGTGCTCGATGGGGACCCCGGCTTCGGGAACGACAACAAAGGCGGATTCCTCTATATCATCAACTAGTCTACTTCGAATGTTTGAGAACGCGGCGGCAAGCGATGCTTGCGAAACCGTGATAATAAGTTGTTCACATGCCATACTCGCTCCGAGTATGTTTTTCCTCCGATCGGTCGCCCACGCGCCAGTGGGGGGGCAGACAGGCGTTGATGGCCGCTGAGGCACCAAGTATGTTGAGGTCAGCAATTACTCAAGTTCGCATGTTTGATATGCGATGAGCTTCTGCCAATCCTGGAGACGGAGGGAGAATCCTTTACACTAAGGCGGTCACCACTTAGTCGAGCTGTATAAGTCGATTGTTTTTCTATAGCGGTTTTTCGAGGAGTGTAGAGCAGCCGCGAGCAGAATACAGAGATCCTTCGCTACGCTCAGGATGACGGCAGACTTCCCGACAGTGGCTAGGCCGTTGCTCAGGGTGACGGCAGACTCCCCCGACGGTGGCTAGGCTGTTGTTCAGGGTTACGGCAGACCTCCCATCTGCACGAGAACGGTCCTAGCTTGTCAATGACCAGAGACAGAACAGGATCAGCGACATGGTCGCCATGACCTAGGACTAGGAAATTGATAAGTCGTTACCTGTTCATCGCTTCCGGGTAGGGATAAGGGCGAGCATGGGCTTTTCTATCCGGTACCAGCTGGCCAGTTCCAGGGCAAAGACAGGCAGGAAGGCGACTGAAAAAGCCTGCAGCGGCGTGAGATGGAAGAACCAGAGAACCAGCCCCATCACCGGCCAGGCATACAGGTAGATCCCATAGGAGATATCGGGAATGTTGGCCATCCATTTCAGGCGCCGTCCCCATCGGTTTCCGGCAAAGAACAGGAGATAGCCAAAGCAAAGCACGAAAGGTATCTCAAACGAGGCGAGGATTGCTATAGCGAAGGCCACGATAGCCAGCAACGCCAAGGCCGCCAGAATGGGGTTGTAACGGATACGGTCTCGGAAGAGAAAGAAGCAGACGCCGTAAAGGAAGATGGCGGTGAGTCTCAGGTCTTCACTGAACCTGCCTAGAAGGACGATCATGCGGTGCCAGCCGTAGTGGTCCAGCGTACCCCGCGCGGCAAACCCCGCGAAGGCGATCAACGTGAGCACCGCGACCGCTTTTTGCTCAACAGACCGCAAAGTCCGAGCAGAGCCACCAGGAGATAGCACCGGAACTCGTAGGCAATGGTCCAGAGCGATCCGTTGATGCGATTGAAGTGGGTACCTGGAAGACCTCCGCCGCGTCTGGGAAAGTCCAGGGTACAGATACTTAACAGGAACCGTTTCCAGAGAAAGTGGTGAAACAAGTCGGGTACACCCGGAGCAGCAAGACCCACCACAACGGTGCTCACGACCGCAGCCACGAGGTAGCCTGGAACGATACGCAGGATGCGTTTGCGAAGAAATTCGCCCAACTGTGGGCCTTTACCAACTGCCGACGATCAGAAAGCCGCTGAGGAGAAAGAACCCGTCCACGCCGACCTCGCCCAGTGTCATACCCGTGTGGGTGAGTCGGTTGAACCATTGACGGCTTCGATCGCCATCTACGAACTCATATGCGTGGGCAAGGATCACACCCGTGGCAAACACGATATGCAGGGGGTCCAGAACGTGGTTTCGCCGGCCGGCGGCAAGGGGTGGACTGGGAAACGGGCTGGCTGCACGGCTCCGATATGACCGATCCAGCGTGGCCATGGGCGTACCTTTGCGCTGTCTGGAGACGCACTTTCAGCTGTATTGAATGCTTTCGCGCGTCTACACTTCGCCGCGCCGAGGTAAAGAGCTGCCTGTTTCAGGTTCAATCCGATTGGTCTTCGCAGCAGGGTGGCATCTGTGTTCGACAACGGCAGCCAACTTGCCCGGGAGGGCCTGGAACAACCGCATTGGATGTGCCTGTGCGCGTGTTGCATTCGGAGCCGGGGTGCCGGCATCGAATACGGTATGAGTTCGCCCATCGCGCTCGCGCCGCCCGCAGCCTTCGCCCCAGACCGTTCCCTTCATTTCAGCTTCGCGAATTCGTACGCACGTTTGCCGGAACGTTTCTATGCCCGGGTGAACCCGACGCGTGTCGCGGCGCCCCATCTGGTGAAGTTGAATGTGGAGCTTGCCCGCCAGTTGGGATTGGACCCGGAGGCGCTCGCAAGTGCGGAGGGTGTTGAGATTTTGGCTGGCAATCGCTTGGCGGAGGGGTCAGAGCCGTTGGCGATGGCCTATGCCGGCCATCAGTTTGGGTATTTTGTGCCGCAGCTCGGGGATGGGCGCGCCAACCTGTTGGGGGAGGTGATGGGGCGCGACGGTGTGCGCTATGACCTTCAGCTCAAGGGTGCCGGCCCGACACCGTTTTCACGCCGAGGCGACGGCCGAGCTGCACTTGGTCCGGTGCTGCGCGAGTACCTGGTGAGCGAAGCGATGGCGGCGCTGGGCGTGCCCACCACGCGGGCCCTGGCGGCGGTCACCACGGGCGAACGCGTGCTCCGCGAGACGGTTCTGCCCGGTGCCGTGCTGACCCGTGTGGCCGCCGGTCATCTGCGGGTGGGCACCTTTCAGTACTTTGCCGCACGGGGGGACACGGAGGCGATCCGCACGCTGGCCGATTACGCCATCGCCCGGCACTATCCGGAGGCCGCCGCGGCTGAGCGGCCATACCGCGCGCTGCTGGAGGGTGTGATCGGGCGGCAGGCTCGCCTGGTGGCGCAATGGATGCTGCTCGGCTTCGTCCATGGCGTGATGAACACCGATAACACGTCGATCTCCGGGGAGACGATCGACTATGGCCCGTGCGCCTTTCTGGAGGCCTTCGACCCGGACAAGGTATTCAGCTCAATCGATCAGCAGGGACGCTACGCCTACGGCAACCAGCCCCAGGCCATGCACTGGAACCTGACCAGGCTTGCCGAGGCGTTGCTGCCGCTGCTGGCGCAGGAGGGGGGCAGCGAGGAGGCGGCACCGGTGTCTGCCCGGGAGGCACTGGCGGCCTTCGGTCCGCAGTTTGAGGCGGCACGCGGGGCCGGTTTGCGCCGCAAACTTGGCCTTTTCACGGAGCGCGAGGGCGACGTGGCCTTGGCGGAGGACCTGCTGGAACGCATGGCAGCCAACGCAGCCGACTTCACCCTGACCTTTCGGCAGCTTTGCGAGGCGGCGGCGGCCGAACCGGACGGGGAGGTCCGGATGCGATCGCTGTTTCGAGATCCCGGTGCCTATGATTCGTGGGCCGCGGGATGGCGGCTGCGCCTGGGTCAGGAGCCGGTCGCGGCGGAGGAGAGAGCCGCGGCCATGCGACTGGCCAATCCGGTCTTTATTCCCCGAAACCACCTTGTGGAGGCCGTGCTTCAGTTAGCCGTCGAGCGCCAGGATTTCGAGCCGTTCGAGCGGTTGCTTGAGGTCGTGTCGCACCCGTACGAGGATCGGCCCGATCTGGCGCGGTACGCCGTACCGGCACGCCCCGAGGAGTGTGTTCGCCAGACCTTCTGTGGCACGTAAGTGGTATGACAAATTTGTTCTCCCACTTGATTCTTAGGCGAAGATAAGGAGAAGATAAAAGCCGTATAGGAGAGTGCCAACGAGGATGAAACGCTCCGGCACCGCCGATCTTCCGCTGCATGGGGGCCGTGTGCCTGCCTGGCTCGCGAGCCGCATGACGGCGCTGGGCACGGCGATGGCGGAGGCGATCGTTGTTGAGTACGGCGCGAGTGAGTTCCTGACCCGCTTGAGCGATCCTTTCTGGTTCCAGGCGTTTGGCGCGGTGATGGGCATGGACTGGCATTCCTCCGGCATCACCACGTCCGTAATGGGAGCGCTGAAGCGTGGGTTGAATGCGCGTTCGGAGCTCGGATTGGCTATCTGCGGGGGGCGAGGCCGCCACTCCGTCCGCACGCCTGATGAACTTCGTGTTTTTGCCTTGAAGGCAGGTCTGGACGGCGAGGAGTTGGCGCGCACCAGCCGACTGACGGCGCGCGTGGACAACAATGCGGTCGCGGATGGCTTTCAACTCTACCTGCACGCCTTCGCGATCACCAAGGGAGGCGAATGGGCCGTCGTGCAGCAGGGAATGAACCCGGCCAACCGCCTGGCGCGCCGGTATCACTGGCACTCGGCCACGGTTCGCAACTTTGTTTCCGATCCACACTGCGCGATTCTGGGTAAGCCGCAGGGGACGATCCTGAACCTAGTCGATGCTCGTGCCTCCAGGGCGCAGGCGGCGTTGCTTACGCTTGCCAGGGAGCCGGTCGAGTCCTGCCTGCGCGAGGCTCGTAGGCTGATCATGCCGGCTCACCACGAGGTAAGGGCAAAAGACATTGACTTGAAGCGGCTCGGTGCCGTGCTGGCGGTTGCGCATGAGCGGGAGCTTCGCGACTTTGCCTCGCTGTTGCTGGTGGAAGGGCTTGGACCGCGGACGTTGCAGTCGCTCGCGCTGATCGCGGAGGTCGTGCATGGAGCGCCGAGCCGCTTCTCCGACCCGGCCCGCTTCTCATTTGCGCATGGCGGCAAGGATGGACATCCGTTCCCGGTTCCGTTGAAGACCTACGATGAGTCGCTCGCGGTGCTGCGGCGCTCTCTGCAGGCTGCCCGGCTGGGGCACACGGAAAAGGTGGACGGTTTCAGGCGGCTCGATCGCCTGACACGGGCTGTCGAGGAGGAGGGACAGCCGCTTGCGAATTTTAGCGCGGCGATCGAGCATGAGCACGCCATTTCGGCGTCCCTGGGAGGAAGGACGGTGCTTGACGATCGCCCGCCTCCCAAGCCGGGGAGCGACACCGGGCAGCAGTCATTATTCTCATGACTTATGGAAGCCTATGGACGGAGGGTAGCCCTGAGTGCGAAGGTCCTTCTCCGCTTGCCGCCATACCTTGCGGCAGAGGTTCGACTCGCGGCCAAGCGCAGGAGGAATCATGTACTATCTGGGACGAATCCTCTCCGGCAACGCGCCCTTGTCACAACATTTCAGGGAGCGCGTGAGGAGATCGACGCAAGCGACAGCGGTACCGCTGTGCCGGGAAGGTAACGAATAAGCCGATGGCCATGACAAGCGTAGGCTCCGCACGAGCCCTTTCACCTACCGCTCCCGGCTCCACCAACTACAGTGCCATGGCGATGGTCACCACGCTCTTTTTTGCATGGGGCTTCTGCACGGTGTTGAACGATGCGGTAATTCCGCATCTGCAGTCCATCTTCGGCCTGAACTATGTGCAGGCGTCGCTGATCCAGCTCGCTTTCTTCGGCTCGTACTTTCTCTTCGCGCTGCCGGCCGGCAAGCTCATTGAGTGGGTCGGGTATCAGCGCACCATGGTTGTCGGCCTGATTCTGATGGGTGCCGGTGCGCTGCTCTTCGTTCCGGCCGCGTCAGTGGCAACGTACGGGTTTTTTCTCGCGGCAGAGGTGGTGTTGGCGGCCGGCGTGACGGTGCTGCAGGTCGCGGCCAATCCGTATGTGACGATTCTGGGTCCGCCGGAGACCGCCTCAAGCCGCCTGAATCTGACACAGGCCTTCAACACGCTGGGCGACAGCGTGGCTCCCTATGTCGGAGGCGTGCTGATCCTTGGCGGAGCCGCCGCGACCTCCGTCAGTGCGGTCCCGCTACAGGGAGCGGCTCTTAACGCGTATCGCATTCATCAAGCAGCGAGCATCAAGCTGCCATTCATCGCCATTGCCAGCGCCGCGGCCGTGCTTGCCCTCGCGGTGGCGTTGTATCGCTTTCCGCGCATCGAGGTCACGCGCGATTTCCGTCCGGGCAGCCTGGACGCGAAGCAGGACAGCCTGTGGAGGCACCCGCACCTGTATCTCGGGGCGCTCGCGATCTTCATCTATGTCGGTGCGGAGGTCTCCATCGGCAGTTTCCTGGTGAAATACTTTGCCGACCCCACCATTGCCGCGCTATCGCTTGAAAAGGGCGCAAAGCTGGTGACGCTCTACTGGGCGAGCATGATGGTGGGCCGGTTTATCGGCTCGGCAGCCATGCAGCGCATCGCCGCGAACCGGATGCTGACCTGGAGCGGTGTGGGTGCGTTCGTGCTTGTGCTCGCGTCACTGTTGGGTACGGGCCATTTTGCCGTAGTCACGATTCTTGCCGTGGGCCTGTTCAATTCCATCATGTTTCCCACGATCTTTACCCTGGCGGTGGCGGAGCTGGGGCCGCTCACCGGCCGCGGCTCCGGGCTGCTGGTGCAGGCAATTGTGGGCGGCGCAGTGATTCCGGTGCTCATGGGAGTGCTCGCGGATCGGTTCGGCATTCATCGATCCCTGCTGCTGCCGCTGCTGTGCTACCTGTTCATTATTTATTACGGCTGGCGAGGCTACCAGATCATGCCCACGGAGGCGCACTCCCAGCTGGAGGCCGTGCCGGAGTGATGGGGCTTTCAATTAAAACAGATCTGTTTTTTCAGAAAAAGATCCGTCAACATTGAGAAAGGCAGATCCTCCGCTTCGCCGTGGGATGACAACGTCGGAGGGATTCAAAGCGTCAGGTAGTTCCTAGTACTGGATGCGGTTTCCTTCGCTATGAGCCTTCAGAAGAACGATTTAATCCCGGTATTTGGCGGAGCCCCTTGCCTTGGCTCACGGCTGTACACCGAAGGTAAACACCGTCTCCGAATGCATCGTCTGGCCTGGGCGCAGCAGGGTGGTGGGGAATGTGGGTTGGTTGGGCGAGTCGGGGAAGTGCTGCGTTTCGAGGCAGAAGCCGGCGTGTTTGGCATACGGTGTGCCGGAGAGGCCTGTTGTGGAGCCGTCCAGAAAGTTCCCGGAATAGAACTGCACGCCCGGCTGATCGGTCGTAACCGTCAGGGTGCGACCGCTTGCCGGATCGACCACCTTTGCGGCCATGTGCTGCGCCTGCCCGGCGGCTGAGTTGAGCACGAAGTTGAAATCGTACCCACCGGCGAACTTGAGCTGCGGATCGACCTGGTCAATGCGCGCGCCAATCGGCGTGGGGGTGCGGAAGTCGAGCGGTGTGCCGTCGACGGGCGCGAGCTGGCCGGTAGGAATCAACCGGGCATCGATGGGCGTATAGCGGTCCGCCGGCAGGGTCAGCACCTGGTTCAGGATGTCTCCACTGCCTTCGCCGGCGAGGTTGAAGTAAGTGTGATTAGTTAGATTCAGCACTGTTGGTTTGGTCGTGGTGGCGGTGTAGGCGATGTGGAGCGAGCTGCCCTCAAGCGTGTAGCGCACATGCGCCGTCAGTTGCCCGGGGAAGCCCATGTCGCCATCAGGGCTGACCAGGGTCAGCTCAACGCCGTTGCCCAGTTTGTGCGCCGTCCATACCTTGCGATCGAAGCCGACGGTTCCACCGTGCAGTGCCTGGCCGTCGTTGTTGACAGGCACCTGATAGGTCGTGCCGTCGATAGAGAACGTGCCCTTGGCAATACGATTTCCGTAACGGCCCACCACCGAGCCCATGTACGATTTGGTATCGGCCAGGTAGCCGGCGAGGTCCTTGTGGCCGAGCACCACATCCGCCTTTTTGCCGTTGCGGTCCGCGGCGCCGATGCTCACGACATGCGCACCGTAGTTGGTGATCCGCACGGTCAGCGCGCTATCGGAAAGCGTGTACATTTCGACGGCTTCGCCGCTCTCCGTTTTTCCCCATGGGGTGGAGCTGACCGCACTATGAGCCAGCGGTGAAAGGGCCAGCGGCGAAAGGGCCAGCGCGGCGCCCAGCGTAAGCGAAGTTCTCATTCTGCCTCCGAGAAGCGGTACACAACGTGGTATACCAGCGCGGGATGACAGAGCGCCACTCCGATCCGAACTGGAAGTTGAATGGAGCTACAGGGCTCCGGCCTGTTGAAGATCCTGCTTCATGCCCAGCCAGCTGGTTTGCGACGAGGACTCAGGCGATTTGCCGTCCTTCCAGTGGGTTTCGAGGCTGACGGCGTCGCTGTAGCCGATGCCTTCCAAGGCGCGGAACTGGCCGGTCCAATCGATATAGCCCGTGCCCACCGGCGACCAGACGATCTTGCCCTCGCTGTCCTTGGCCGCATTCTTTACATGGCAGTGATGAATTCTGTTCTTCGGCAGTGCGTTCCAGCCGTTGGGATAGGCGTCCAGTTCGCCGCGCATGACCGCATTGGCCGGGTCCCAGTTGAGCGCCAGGTTTGGGGAAGGCGTGCCGGCGAGGGTCGCGGCGGCCTCGCGTCCGGTGGCGGTGTTGCAGGCGAACTCGTTTTCGAGCACCAGCAGCACGTTCTGTTTACCCGCGGTCTCTGCCGCCTGCCGCAGCTTGTCATTGATCGCCGCGCGATAGGGCTTGACGTCGTCGATTCGCCAGAAGTCGAAGCAGCGCACCTTGTTTGTATTAAACTGCCGGGCCAGCGAAACGGAACGGGCGAGCACCTCATCCTGCTGCTTAAAGTCCGCCTGATCCGCGCCGTGCATATCCTCAACCGTGCTGTATTGCGAGCGCGGCGCGCCGGGCCAGTTCACCTTGAACAGGGGACTGCCGATGTCGGTGACCTGCAGGTTATATTTGCGGAGAATCTTTCCCGCCTCCGCGATCTGCGCGTCGGAGATGGCCTGCAGGTTCTTGCCCCAGACACCGCGGAGCTCCACATAGCCCAGGCCCCACTGCCTGGCGATCACGTAGCAGGCATGATCGAAGTCGTCGGAGATCTCATCCGAGATCACGCCGACCTTGAAGGTGGACATGAGCGCCCGCGCGCGGCCGAGCAGCGAGAGGGAGGCGACCGCACCCACCGCACCGCGCGTGAACTGCCGCCTTGAAAGCTGCCCTGATCGAACATCCATGCGATTTCTCGTTTCTCTCTGGTTCAGTTTAAACAGGCAGGGCCTTCTGCTCGCCGACCGCGACCACGAAGTAGTTAGCCGGCACATCGCCGATGTTCTTGAGCCCGTGCAGCACGCCGGAGGCGGTGAAGATGACACCGCCCGGCTCGACAATACCGCGCTGCCCATCGCTGATCGCTTCGAGCCTGCCCTCACGAATGAGCAGAAACTCCGAGTGCGTGTGGCGGTGCGGCGGATGCGGCATCTGTCCGGGGGGCAGCGTGGTCTCATGCACCTCCACGTACTCTCCGGTGGCCAGCGTCCCGCGGATCACGGGGCGGCTGGCTCCGCCGTTGGCGGCCGCAGTCACTGGCAGCATTTCGAAAGGGAAGATCTTCGAATGCGCCAGCTTCGGCTCGGTACTGGCCAATGCGGAGGTTTGGGCCACGGCTCCCAGGCTGCCTACAGCGGCACATGCCGCCAAGGCGCTGGCCAAATTGACACAAACATCGCGTCTGTTGGGTTCGTTCACGCCGGGCCGCCTTCCCTGTACCCCATGCCCGCCAGGACGCCGCGCATGTAGGCGAAGCTTTCTAGCACGCCAGGCATGGGATTGTCGGGGTGGATCTCGTATTCCAGGTCGACAAAGCCCGGGTAGCCGATTTCGATCAAGGCGGTAAATATGTTTTTAACCGGCATACGCCCTTCGCCCACGGCCACCTGGCTTTCTTTCACGTGCAGGTCGGCGAGGTCTTTGAAATGCACGTTGAACAGCCGCGGGCCGGCCTGATGGATCGCGTCCACGACATCGGTGCCGGCACGCACGGTATGGCCCACGTCGATGCAGCAACCGATGCGGGGGTCCATGTTTTGAATGTCTTTGAGGATGTTCAGCGGCGTTTGCCATAGCTTGTCTTCCGGGCCGTGGTTGTGGATCGCGAGCCGAATGTCGTACTCCTTGACGAACCGCTCGATGCGCGGCAGGCTCGCCGGCGTGGGGTCGCCGGCCACGATCGTGCGGATGCCGGCGCGTTTGCAGTACTCAAACTTGTTGCGGATATCGGTGTCGTCGTCCCTGGGAAAATAGATCGCACCGGCGGCGTGCAGACGGATGCCTGCCGCGGCGTAGTCGGCGAGTGCGGGTGTTTCGTCGATCGCGTCCGTCGGCAGATGATCCTTCACGTCTTTGACGTTCAGGTCCGTTACCCGGAACTGCTTCATGTAGCCGACCATTTGGGTGCGGGTGAAGTTGCGAAAGGTATAGCTTGCCAAGCCGAGTCGAACTGGGCCCGTTGCTGGGCCTGTCGTTTGGTTTGGCGTTCGGCTTGTCGTAGGGTTTGTCGTGGCGCTTGTTATGGCACTTGCTGAAGGTGTCTGTCCCGGCGCTGGGGCGGAGCCTAGGCCCGCGGCCTGCGTCTGGGCGAAGGCCTGCGTGCCGACCGTGCCGAGGAGCGTACAGGCCGCCGAGGCGAGGGTGCCGTGCCGCAGAAATGTGCGTCGTGTCTGGTCCAACTTCGTGCCCCTCAATTTCCGAACCTTACCCATGCGGCTAGATGGACCGGCTTACAGGTGCGGCGCCCAACCCTTCTCGTAATCGCGTCCCCACAGCTTCATCGCGGCGGCATCGTTCTGAATGCGGCCGTCGGCGGGATCGAGTTGCAGCTCGCGATTTACCTCCCAGGAGATGTTGGACAGCTGCAGCATGGTCACGGCCACATTTCCCACATCGATGGGCGAGTTCAGCTTGGCGCCGGTCCGGATGCCTGCGATGAAGTTGGCGAAGTGCGCCTCCGTCATCGAGTCCGCACCCACCAGATCGGCGGAGGAGGTTTGACGTCCGATCTTGAACTCATCTGTTTTCTTCCCGTTCAGGTCGTAGATCTCATAGCCGTCGCGGTCGACGAGCACCGTACCGGCCGTACCCTCGATGGTGGCCCCACGGTCGCGGCCGTAAAATTTCATGCCCTGGCAGCACTTGCCCTCCCAGGAGATCATCTTGTCCGGGTAGGTGAAGCTGGTCGTCATGGTGTCGTAGAACTGCCAGTCGTCCTTGAACTGGTAGCGCCCGCCGACGGCGGTGACGCGCTGCGGGTAGTCCGCGCCGAGCGCCCAACGGCAGACATCCACCTCATGCGTGCCGTTGTTCAGCGCCTCGCCGGTGCCGTAGGTGCGGAACCAGTGCCAGTTATAAGGCTGGATATTGTCAGTGTACGCGCGGCGCGGCGCGGGGCCCTGCCACAGATCCCAATCCAGTTGCGCGGGCACGGGCGCGGGCTTGCCGTAGCCGATGGATTTACGGGTGTTGCTGTACCACGCCTTGGCATAGTAAGCATGGCCGATCAGCCCGTTGTGGATCTTGTCGACGATCTCGATCGTGTGCGGGGACGAGCGCTGCTGGGTGCCCATCTGCACCAGTTTGCCGTACTTTCGCTGCGCTTGGACCAGCAGCGCGCCCTCCGCCGGATTGTGGCTGCAGGGCTTTTCCACGTAGACATGTTTGCCCGCCTGCAGGCCGGCGATGGCCATCGGCGTGTGCCAGTGATCGGGGGTGGCGATCGTGATCGCATCCACCTCCTTGAGCGCCAGTACCGTGCGGAAGTCGCGGTCCGTCGCCGGAGCTTCGCCCATGCCCTTTTGTGTGGCGTCCGCAAATTTTCTGAGCGTCACGCTATCCACGTCGCACACGTGCGAGATGCGCGCCTTACCCTTATTCGCCTCCAGCGCGGAGAGGTGCGCATAGGCGCGAGAGTTGAGGCCGATGACGGCGAAGTTCAGCCGGTCGTTCGCGCCCAGAATCTGCCCGTAGCTTCGGGCCGAGGAGCCGATCGCGACGCCCACCGCCCCGGTTGCTGTCGTGTTGAGAAACTCTCGCCGTGTCATCATTTTCCTCTCAGCCCCGTGTGCCTTCGCAGGTCTTCGAGCTTTATCGTCTTTGTGAACGCGAAGGTACGCGGCCCGGAGTTTATGTCCCGGGCACCCTGCCCAAGCTGCTTGCCCATACAATTCGCCGTGGCATGGTGGGGCGGGATGGATGAAGGTGTTGTATCCGTTGACTCTGAATGTAGTCAAGAGCCAGCGATTCCCCGGGCATCATAACGATCCTATGAGGCGGACAGCCGGTCTCGCGTCTGCGCCACTCCCCATGCCCAGGAGCCGTTCAGGCTAAAACTCCTCTTCGTTTTCGCCGCTACCATCGGCCGAATAACTGCCGGACTCCGGGCCATCGAGGTCCTCCTCGCGCAGGCTGAGCGCGATCACGGTACCGGACTCGAACTCCACCGTCATCGAGTCCAGCTCTTCGAGCTTCGCCGTGGAGACCATCTCGCCGATCTGCGCGCAGAGGGCATTACGGTACTCCGGCTCACCGAAGGCGATGGAGAAATCCGAGAGCAGAACGTGCGGCCAGGCGTAGAGGGTCAAAGTGGGGCCGTCGAAGCACAGGCGGAGGAAGTCGGAGATGAACTCCACCGCCGTCAGTTCCTGGCCTTCGAGGGCACTAACGTCCATGAAGCGCCTTCACCTCAACCGTTTCGCCTTCGAACCGGGTCACTGGTTCGCAACGAACAGGGAAGTTTACTGAATTGGCGATAAAGCAGCGCCGGTGTGCGTCTTCGTGCAAGGCAGGCACCAGACCGGCCTCACTCCCGGCGGCCAACGTGACCTCGGGCCGCAACGTGACCTGCTCGAAGCGGCCCGTTTCGGCGCCGGGGGTGGTGTGCATTGTGCCTTCGGCGTGGTCGATGTAGGCGGTGACCACCACGCCGGCTACGGCCGCGAGGTGGAGAAACCATAGCTTGTGGCAGGCTGAAAGCGAGCCGACCAGGAGCTGCTCCGGGTTCCAGCGACCGTCGTCGCCGCGAAAAGCCGGGTCCGAAGAGCCCGCGATGCCGTGCTTGCCTTCGGCTTCGAGCTCAAAGGCGCGGCTGTAGTCTTTGTACCCGGTGGTGCCTGTGCCCCTGTTGCCGGTCCAGATCACGGTGACTGCGTACTCGTGAAGATCGTTCATCGCTCGTTCTCCCTTTCAGCTTGCGTGTTTACGGCTTGTACATCAGTCTGCGCTTACAAGTTCGTGCTGTTCTTCTTTCTGTTCTTCCTGCTGTTCTACGCCCGCCAGGATTTCAACGGCGGCATCCATGTGTGCCTTGGTGGCCAGCTCCGTCGCGCACCAGAGCGAGGCGTTCTCACCGAGCTCCGGATACCACTTGGACAACTCGAGTCCGCCGATAATGCCTACGCTCAGCAGGTCCTCATTGAGCTGCGCCGCGGGAATCCCGGCATCCAGTACAAACTCGTGGAAACGCGGCGTGCCGTCGAACAGCGTGCGCCCGCCGGCGGCCAGAAGCTGTTTGCGCAGGTAAGCCGCCTTGGCAAGATTCTGCTCGGCCAACTCGCGCAATCCCTGCTTGCCGTAGATCGTCATGAAGATGGTCACCATCAGCGCCACCAGAGCCTGGTTGGTGCAGATGTTCGAGGTGGCCTTTTCGCGGCGGATGTGCTGTTCGCGGGTGCTGAGCGTGAGCACATAGCCGCGCTTGCCGTTCACGTCCTTGGTTTCACCGACCAGCCGGCCGGGCATCTGGCGCAGGAACTTCTCCTTGCACGCGATGACGCCGCAATAGGGTCCGCCGAAGCCGACGGGAACGCCGAAGCTCTGCGCCTCGAGCGAGACGATATCGGCCTCCGCGGGCGGCTTGACTACACCGAGCGAGACGGCTTCCGCGATCGAGACGATGAGCAGCGCGCCCCTGGCGTGTGCGCGCTCGGCTATCGCCGCCACATCCTCGATCGTGCCGAAGAAGTTCGGCGACTGGATCAGGACGGCGGCGGTGTCGGCGGTGATCGCGGCCTCGAGGGCGGCCAGATCGACGCGACCTGTTCTGGGGTCGTAGCCGCACTCGGCGATGTCGATGCCCTGGTGCTGCGTGGAGGTCCTGAGCACCTCACGGTATTCGGGGTGCACGGTGCGCGCGATCACACAGCCCGATTTGCCGGTGACGCGGCAGGCCATCAGCACGCTCTCCGCGGCGCCGGTGGAGCCGTCGTACATGCTGGCATTGGCGATTTCCATGCCGGTCAGCTCGCAGATCATGGTCTGAAACTCAAACATGGCCTGCAGGGTGCCCTGTGCGATCTCGGGCTGGTAGGGCGTATAGCTGGTCAGGAACTCGCCGCGCTGCACGAGCGAATCGATGATCACGGGACGGTAATGGCGGTAAGCGCCGGCCCCGAGAAAGCTCGCATATTTTTGCGTGCCCGGCAGCTTGGCCAACTCGCTTGCATCGCCCGAGGCGAGATTGGCCGCGTAGGCCTTGAACCGCTCCAGGACCTCCGACTCGGCGTGCTGGCGCGGGATATCGAGATCGCGGGTGAGGCGGAACTCCTCGGGGACCGTGGCAAAGAGGTCCTCGATGGAGGAGACACCGATGGCGGCGAGCATTTCGGTGCGGTCTTGGGGCGATTTGGGAAGATAGCGCATGATTCTCCTTGGAGATGACGACGGAGTGAGGACTACGCGGTCTTAACTTTGCTTCGCTTCTACCTTCGCCACCCACACATGAATCATGAGCAGATGTGCGTGCACCCGATTATGCAAGTTGATCATCTCGGAACTCAGATCACGCACGTCTTGTCTTTGGATCAGGGTGGCGAGAAGAATCGCAACCGCAGGCGTCAGCGCGGCGAGAATAGCAATGGTGAGTTGTGCGTGATCCATGGTTATCCTTGCTTTACTTCGATTTTGGCTACCCGCTCATGGATCATCAACATGTCGGCATGCACCTGATTGCGAAGACTGATCATTTCACTCTGAATCTGAGTTCTAAAATTTCCAAGTTCGGACCTCAAATCACGTACATCCTGGCGTTGAATCAGGGTGGCGAGGAAGACCGCGACGGTCGGCGTCAGTGCGGTGAGGATAGCGATGGTGAGTTGTGCGCGATCCATGATGCCTCCACCCTCCTGAATCTAGGGACCGGTCTCTTCGGCGACGAAGGTATCGTAGGCCGCGGCCGAGAGCAGGGCATCGTTCTCGTCGGTGTTGGTGACCGTGAGTTTCAGTATCCAGGTGCCGTTCGCATCGGCGTTCAGCGTCTCCGGGGCGGCGCTCAGGGCTTCATTGATTTCGGTGACGGTGCCCGAGATCGGAGCGTACAGATCGCTGACAGCCTTGACACTCTCGACCGAGCCGAAGGTGGAGCCCGCCTCGATGTTCTGGCCCACCTTGGGCATTTCGACAAAGACAATGTCGCCCAGCGAGTGCTGCGCATAGTCCGTGATACCGACGGTGCCGGTTTCGCCATCCAGTTGCAGCCATTCGTGCGACTTGGCGTAACGGTAGTTCTCGGGGTAAGCCATGCAGGGGTCTCCAACGCGATTGTAGAGGATGCGGCCGGGGGTTGGTCGGGATGTGTTGGCCACATACAAAAGGCAGACGCGGCGTTCGCGGTGTACGCTGCGGATTGCCCCCTAGGAGAGCGGCGCGGTGATAATGGGGCTTGTTGTCCTGGGCCGTTTGTAGAAAGGCGTGGGAACGACTTGGGCACGCACGGGCAGACCGCGGATCTCCACGAAAAGCTCCGTCTCCGGCGCGGTAAAGCTGGCCGGTACATAGGCGAGCGCGATATTTTTCTTCACAAAAGGTCCGGGCGACCCGGAGGTCACGTACCCGATGCGCTCCCCCGAGGGCGACCGTACCGGATAGCCGTCGCGGGCGATGCCGCGGCCCAGCATCTCGATCCCAACCAGCCGTTTGCCCGGTCCGCCCGCGTCGAGGACGGCCTGCAGCGCCTCGCGCCCGACAAAATCGATACCTCCCTGGGTATATTTGTCGAGTTTGCAGTACCGGCCCAGATTGGCTTCAAGCACGTTTAGCTCATCGGAGATCTCATGGCCGTAGAGGGCCATCGCGGCCTCCAGGCGCAGTGTGTTGCGCGAGCCCAGGCCGCAGGGCACGATGCCGAACTCCGCACCGGCAGCGAGCACCTCGCCCCAGATGCGGGCGCTGGTCGGCTCGTCGGCGGGGATGTAGATCTCGAAGCCATCCTCGCCGGTGTAGCCGGTGCGTGCGATCAGTACGTTGTGGCAGCCGGCGACCTGCCCCCAGGTGAACCAGTAGTTCTTGATCGGCGCCAGATCCACCCCGGTCAATTTTTGCAGCGTGGCCTGCGCTTTCGGCCCTTGGATCGCCAGTTGCGTGTAGTAGTCGCTGACATCCATGATGTGCACGCCGCCCATGCCGCCGATGACCGAGCGGACCCACTGCACATCCTTCTGGCGTGTGCCGGCGTTGATGACGATCAGGTAGTCGTTGTCACCGAGTTTGTGCAGCACGACATCATCCACAAAGGTGCCATTCGGGTACAGCATGGCCGAGTAGTGCGCCTGCCCTGTCTGCAGCTTGCCGGCATCGTTCATCAGCAACTTTTGCACGGCCGCCAGCGAGTTGGGGCCGCGCAGCTGGATATCGCCCATGTGGCTGACGTCGAAGATGCCGACGCCGGTGCGCACGGCCATGTGCTCGGCGATCAGACCTTCATACTGTACCGGCATGTCCCAGCCGCCGAAGTCGACCATGCGTGCCTTGTGACCGTGGTGGGTCGCGTGCAGAGCGGTGCGGCGAAGGGGAGAGAGTTGTTCGATGGTGGCCATGTTCCTGCACTTCCTGCCGAGAAAGGGAGTAGAACTCCCGATACTCTTGGGCGGTCCTGCTCAGGGTAGCAAAGATGCTCATCTTTCCACCTCTCCTTTTTATCGGCAGGAACCAAAAAACTTTAAGAAGAAGTTTGCGCCCGGCGCTCTTTCACACTTGCCCGAACAAAGCTGCTTACGGCGAAGTAGCCGAACAGGGCGGTGAAGGCCATGAAGATCCAGAAATGGTAGGCAGCCGTCGGTCCGGCCGGCGTGCGGGGACCGGCGCGGAGATCGGCCCGGAGCCGCCAGGCACCGCTGCCCATGGTCGCCGCCAACAGGGCGAAGAAGCTGCCGGTAACGCGCAGCCAAAGCGCGCCCGAGTAGACCGCCAACGGGTGCAGGAAGGAACGCTTGAGGTGCTGCGTCCGGGTGCCGGTTGAGTGGGTGCCGGGTGGCTGGGTGCCACGGTGCGGTTCGTGCCTCGGCGCGGGCTGCAGTGGGAACGGCCGGGGCGGAAGTACTTGGGGCGGAACTACCTGGGGTGGAACGGGGCGGTGCGGGCTCGCAGGGGTGTCCGAGGAGGCGGAGTTCGTACCGGCCGGGGACGCCGCGGCGGCCTCGGCGATCGCCGCCACGGTCTTTGCCATGTGGCGTGTGCCGTAGCCCAACGCGCGACCCAAACGAACCCTGTCCACGGCTCCAGTGTAGCGGACCGTCGGTCTGGGAATGTAGCGGACCGTTGGTCGGGCGCCGATAGCGCAAGCAGGTTGAGACCGCAGACGCCTTCCCCTGCATCCAACCGCAAATCCACTCGCGCGCACGGCTCGCGGCAACTCTTGCGACAAGCGCAGTTGGGACGGTTTTTGATGCGATGGGAGGAGTGCAGCTGATGAAGAAGGTGATTTGGACATTGGGCGGCTTGTGTGCCGCCGCCGCCGGTTTTTTGGTGCTCGGACGCAAGCGCCAGGCGCAGCCCGTGGAAGATCTGGCGCACCGGCTGGAGGAGGCCTGGGCGGACCACCATACCCGCGTTTAGTCGTGACCGGGGATTACCGGCCTTGCTTGCGGCCCCGGGCACCTCTGTTGCGTCTTCCGGGTGCCGTTGCGGATGCCTTTGTGTAATTGGCGCTCTCCGCATGGAAAGCGTAACCTTATGGGTGTTCGAAGATGCGTTTGACCCGCCGCTGCCGTTCCCCGATCCGGCTCCGTACCTTCGGGGTTCGAGGAAGGGAAGACCCAATGCGTGGGCGCAGTATCTTGTCCTGAGCCGGAGGTGGCGTTGAATCAGCAGGTGAAAAATCTCATTCAGAAGCTGGGCGAGGCTATTCACGAGTCGGTCAGTGAATCGGAGCAGATCGCCGACGTGGTGCGCGAGATCCGCGAGCAGGGCTTCGATGTGCTGCTCATGCTGGAAGCCACCATCGGCCTGAATCAGGTGGAAGACGCGGACGAAGCGGGAACACCCGCGGATGAGACCGTGGAGGGTCCGTTCACCCGCAACGACCTCAGTTTTCTGAGGAGTCTGCGGATCACCACGGAGGAAAACGGTGTGGAGGGGAGCGATTCCGTCGATACCACCACGGAAGCGCCACCCGAGGCGCCGCCCCCCAAACGATTGGGACAGGGCTCGACGCCACCGGCGCTGGGCGCGGGTGAGGAGTAGAACTTTCCCTGCCCTCGTGTTACCTTCGGGCGTCCTATTCACCTCCAATCGCGTCTGAGGGGAAGTGGACCCTGAGGTAGCCGTTCCATGAGAGATACGCTAGGTGTATTGCTGGCTGGTGGTGCGGGGGAACGGCTGTTTCCTCTCACCCGTGATCGCGCCAAACCGGCCGTACCGTTCGCCGGCCAATACCGCATCATCGATATCACCCTTTCCAATTGCATCAACTCCGACCTGCGTAAGGTGTATATCCTGACGCAATACAAAGCACTCAGCCTGAACCGGCATATCCGCGAGGGCTGGGGTTCCGTGGTGGCGAGCGAGCTGGGCGAGTTTATTGAGATCCTGCCGCCCATGCAGCGGGTCTCGAAGTCCTGGTACCAGGGCACGGCGGATGCCGTGTTCCAGAACATCTACTCGATCGGTGCGGAAGAGCCGAAGTACGTGCTTATTCTTTCCGGCGACCATATTTACAAGATGAATTACGCGCTGATGATGCAGCAGCACTGCGATTCAGGCGCGGATGTCACGATCGCCACCCTGCCGGTGGGCCCGGATGAGGTCTCCGCCTTCGGGGTCGTCGAGGTTGCGCGCAACGGCGAGGTGACCGGCTTTGTGGAGAAGCCGAAGCAGACCGATCTGCGCTCGCCGTTCAACCCGGAGATGGTCGATGTTTCGATGGGCATTTACCTGTTCAATACGGATGTTCTGCTGCCGGAGTTGATGCGCGACGCCGAGGACCCGGACTCCAAACACGACTTCGGTCACGATATTCTGCCCAAGCTGCTCGGCCGCTTCCGCGTGCACGCGTATAACTTCGTCGACGCCAATCAGCAGCAGGCCCTGTACTGGCGCGATGTGGGCACCCTGGACGCCTATTACGAGGCGAATATGGATGTTGCCGCCTTTGTGCCGACCTTCAATCTGTACGACAAGAGCTGGCCGATGCGCACGCGGCCGGTGCAGTACCCACCGGCAAAGTTCGTCTTCGGCGAGCCCGGGCGTACCGGCACGGCGATCAATTCGATCGTTTCAGCCGGCTGCATCGTTTCGGGCGCGGTGGTACGCAACTCCGTGCTTTCCCACGATGTGCGCGTGAACAGCTATGCCGATGTGGACTCGAGCGTGATCTTCGCCCATGTGAATGTGGGCCGGCACTGCCGGATTCGGCACGCCATCATCGACCGCAACGTGAATATTCCGGACGGCACGGTGATCGGTTACGATCCCGCCGAGGACCGGAAACGGTACTTCGTCTCCCCGAGCGGCCTTACCGTGGTTACCCGGGACTATTCCGTGTACGAGAACCCGGTCTCGCCGGAGTTTCTGGCGCAGAACTTCTGAGCGGGATCGTGAAGGGGTAAGAGTGGGAGTGAAACAGGTTCGAGGTGTACCTGCTTCACTCGGGGCTCAGCTGGATGGGCCTTCTTACCGTTTCTTGCCGAGGCGGTAGATGATGCCGCCACCCACGGACACATACTCTCGCGTTTCGGTTCCGAAGTGCTCGAAGATGATGTCCGGTGAGAGGCGTACGGCCAACCGAGGGCCCTGGTTGAAGTCGATCGAGCCGCCGGCCGCGCCCCAGGGGCTGGTGCTGTTGTTGTAGAGCCCGACGAGGGAGTCCGTCGGCTGCGGCGAGAGGTCTTTGGGGTAACCCGCGATGGCGGAGTTGAAGGTACCGCGCGTGATGCCGGCCAGCGCATGGAGGTCGATGGCGACATAGCGGTTGTGGGGGCCGCGATAGGTCCCACCGCCGGAGATGATGTTTTGGTAGACCAGAACGCGGTGCAGGCCGAAGTTGTCGCCGATCGGCAGGATGGGTGTGGTGCCGGCTTCAAGCCGGTAGTCGGCCGACACGCCGAGGTGCGACAGGATGCCGGAGGTGTGCGGCGAGCCGAGCCAGTAGGTTCCCATCACCTCGCCGCCGCCCATGTTGTAGCGGGTGGGCAGGTTCTGCCCGGCCTGTCCGTTCATGAAGCTGAGGCCGCCGAAGATCTCGAGCTTCTCGTCATAGGTCGGCACGCGCAAGGGGGCGATGGCCTGGGCCACGGTGCGCGACTGGATGGGTGCCGTGCCCGGGGCGGCTGCGTTCCCGGTCTGGCTGGAGCTCGAAGTCTGAGCCAGACCGGCCGAGGCGGTGAGCAGGAACAGAGCGCCGGCACGCAGTGAGCGGTACGGGACAAACGAAAGCCTTTTCAAATGCAACATCTTCCTCGTTCTGGTGGGGACCGGAGCGATCCGCACCTTTCAAAGACCTACCCTTGCCACGGTACAGCGCGGCCCAGGTCGATTCACGGCCCGGGACCGCACAATCGGCGCTCGCCCAGCCTGATTTACCGCATGCCAAACCGCGTTGCGAATCGGCCTCTTCAGCATATACCGCACATGCTGCCCCTGCAGGAGCAGGGCTTGGCAGAGAATCTACGTTCGTTCGCAGGGCGCCCCGTCACGGAAGGGCCCCCCGTGAGAAAATAGATGATGCTGCCCAGGAGCACGTCGTTCCGGCAGGGGAGAAACGCCATGGGCGAACTTTTTACACCGACCCACCTGATTGTTCTTGCCGTTGTTGCAATTGTGCTGTTCGGGGGCAAAAAGTTGCCGGAGCTGGGCAAAGGATTGGGTGAAGGCCTGCGCGGCTTCAAAGAAGGCATGAAGGGCATCACCGATGAGCCCACAGCTTCGACCAAGCCGGGCGAAACGGCGCATATCGTGACCCCGAAGGCGACCGACGAGACACCCACCCCGCACAAGACCACCACCACGGTGTAACGGCACCCGGCTTCTAGAGCGATTCAGAGCGGCACGGCTATCCCGCAGCCGCTGGGAATTCTCGTCTTGAATGGCCTTTGAAGGGCGTCTCCATGCCCAAAGCTTTCGCGACGGCGGCACAGGAGGTTCGATGAAGTCGAAGTCACCCTACTTGGTGAAGCCGGGCGCCGGTGTAAAGCTGTCCCAGCTTTCCACAGAGGAGACGGGCGAGTTGAAGGACAGCAAGGCCGCCGAACACCTCCTCAAGGAGGACCGCAAGAAGCTGGACGAGCTGCAGGAGCTGTTCTACGCCTCGCAGGCCAAGGCGCTGCTGCTGGTGCTGCAGGGCATGGACACAGCGGGGAAGGACGGCACCATCCGGCACATCTTCGACGGGATCAACCCTCAGGGCTGTCAGGTTGCGTCCTTCAAGGTGCCCACGGCGCTTGAGGCCCGGCATGACTTTCTTTGGCGGTGCCAGGGGGAGATGCCGCCGCGCGGCATGATCGGCGTCTTCAACCGGTCGCATTACGAGGATGTGCTCTCACCCCGTGTGCACGGGCACCTTTCGGTCAAGCAGGCCCGGCGGCATATGGATGACATCAATGCATGGGAGAAGACGCTCGCCGATAACGACGTGGTGATCCTGAAATTTTTTCTGCACATTTCGCACGAGGAGCAGACGCGCCGGCTGCAGGCCCGCATCGACACGCCGGACAAGCACTGGAAGCTGTCGCCCAGTGACTTCGCGGAGCGGCAGTACTGGGGCGACTACATGGATGCCTATGAGGACATCTTTGAGCGCACCAGCCACAAGCACGCGCCCTGGTTCATCATCCCCGCGGATCACAAGTGGTACCGCGATGTTGCCATCTCGGCGCTGCTGGTCGAAGCGATGGAGGGACTGAAGCTGAAGTATCCCGCCGCCACATTCGATCCCACCGGATTGGACCTGAGCAAGACCGATCCGGGCGTGGTCGCGAGCAAAGCGGCTGCACGGGCACGGCCCAAGGGCGCGGCGCACAAGGAAGGCAAGAAGACGTCGAAGCGCAGCGATAAGCGGCTTGGTGCTTAGCTCTTCCTGTGCCGCTTACGGGATCTTCGCACCCTTCAGGATGACAACTCCGGATTATCTTTAAGGACTGCTTCAGGTCGCCTCCTGCCTCAAGCCGCCACCAGACCGACCGCCACCAGCGCCAGGGCCATGCCGAAGACCTGGCGCCGTCTGGGGCGTTCGTGCAAGAGCATTGCCGCCAGCAGAATCGTCGACGCGGGATAGAGCGAGGCGAGGACGGCTGCGGCGTCGAGCCGCCCCACCCGCGTGGAGGCGATGTAGAACATGTTTCCGCCGGTGTCGAGCACAGCCACTCCCGCGGCCCAGAGCCAGGCGGCTCGGCTGAGCCACGCGGGTGAGGGCTGGGCGGCGTGGAGCTGGGCGGCGAGCGGCCGGGCGGCGGGGGATTGCGCGGGACGGGGCCGGTTCGTGAGATTGGCTTGAGAGAGGTGCAGCACCGTGAGTAACAGCAGGCAGGTCCCGATGCTGGCAACGCGCGCCATCGCCATGGGCTCGATCACGCCTGCGGTATTGGCGAACCGCAGGGCGACGAAATACAGGCCGAATCCAACCCCGCCGCCCATGGCCAGCGTGAAGACGCGGCGGTTGGGGGCCTGCTCGGTATGGGGCGTGGGAGCCTGCTCGGCGTGATCTTCTGCTGCGGGCGGGGCGGCAATGAGCCAGATCGCGACGGCGGCCAGAACGAAACCGATCAGGCGCACCGGTCCGGGTGAGCCGTCGAGGAAGGACGAGACCACCGCGGGGATCGCCGCCGCCAGCAGGCCGCTGAGGGCGGCTGAGGCGCCCATCGCTCCCGCCGAAAGGGCCATGTAGAAGGCGATAATTCCCAGCGATCCCGCTACGCCGGCGCAGAGACCCCATAAGAGGGGCACACGGGCGGGCGGGCCGGCATGGGTCAGGGCAAGGCAGCCTAGGAGCACGACCAGACTCATGGTGTGGGCGGTGAGGACCACCCGCAGCGTGGCGCGCAGGAGGCCGCCTGCCGCCTTGACGGCCATGCCTCCGGAGAAGTCGCCGCCACCCCAGAGGATAGCGGCGAGGAGGGCGAAGGCGGCCCCCTCGGCACCCCGTACCGCAGAGGAGGGCATGGTCAGGGACGAGCGGATGTCGGCGTGGTGCTTGCGTCGGTCGGAGTGCCGGCAGGCGCGGAGGAGCTGGCCGTGGATCTGCCCGGGGCACCTGTCGCCATGCTCGCCGAGGGCCAGTAGCCCTTTTTTGCAACCACGTCGAGGTTCGGTTTCATGACTCGCACCTCGACGGAGCGGTACTTGCCGTCGATGAACCGTTCCGGGCTGTAATACCCGACGGCGTACTGGGTGCGGACCTCTTCGGCCAGCTTCGCAAAGTTGTTCTGGATCGATTGCGGCCGGAACTCCGGGTCGCATTCGCCGCCGGTGGCCTCGGTGTAGTGCGGCAGCACATCATCGCGCATGGTCAGGGGCAGATGGAAGCGGTCCAGAAAACCGATTCCGGGGACGGCCGTATCGCCCACCAGGGTGGCATAGACGGCAATCTGGTTGCTCTGGAGAAAGCGGATGACCTCGCCCTGTTTGGCCTGCGAGCCGTACTCCTTGCCGTCGGAGATCACGTACACCACACGGCGGCGGCCCTTGTCGGCCTTGGCAACGGTGGCGGCGGCGGTCAGGATGGCATCGTTCAGGGTGTGGTATTCGCGCGGCGCGGTCTGGCTCTGCTGCAGCGTGAGATTGTTATTGCCGTTCGTATTCGGATCGACGGCCAGGTTATTTTTTACCGTCGTCTGCGCCAAGGGACCGGAGATCGGCATCAGCGGCTCACGGCCCAGGCCTTTGGAGCGTTCCAGCGCAAAGGTTACACGCGTGCTCTGCGCGCCGCTGAAGCCGGTCTGCTCCTTGACGCCGTTGTTGTAGGTAAAGATGGCGATCTCGTCATAGGGAGTGAAGGCGCCCTGCAGGGCGCTCAGCGAGGCGTTCACCTTCTTCATGGTGTCAAAGGTGACGCTCTGGTCGATGACGATTGCGGCCGACAGGGGAATGGGGTCCACCGTGAACAGCCGAATCTGCTGCTGCAGGCCGTTTTCATAGACGCGGACGTCGCGCTCCGTAAGGCCCGGAACAAGGGCGTGGCGGGCGTCCTTCACGGTGAAGGGAATTTCGACGAAGTTGACCTGCACCGTGATATCCGAGCGGCGACGCGCCGGCGGAGGGCCATTCCCAGGGTCCTGCGGGGCAGCGGTTATGTCTGTTGCGGGGGTGGAGGCGGCATCGGCCGTCGCGGCATTCGGCGACGCGGTCGGTGCGCT
>CAXTBJ010000043.1:0-4092 GCA_964242585.1 uncultured Bryocella sp. | reverse complement strand
GGTAGGGCGGCGCTGGGCAGGGCGGCGTTGGGCGTGGCGGGTGCCGGGGGCACGATCGTGTTCAGCTGCGGCAGGGTTTGCGGCCTGGGTGCGTCGGGAACGGGGCTCTGCGACGCGGGAGCGCCCGTCTGTGGAACGGTTGCTGTCTGCGCAAGAGCCGCGCCTCCGACTCCGCATATGCCGAGTCCCAACAAGCCTGTCCCAAACGCCTTTACCGTCAACCGCATACCGTATCTCCGCTCCACGCGCCGGGGATTTACCTGTCCTGCCGGGGTCACGTTCCGTATAAGACTATCAGTGGCTCCCGGTGGCATCGCTGCCGGGCTGTTCCATTATGAGCTATTCCGTCGGCAGCTACGTCATCAGACGCGTGACCCCCCGGGTGCGTTGTGCCGGGTGCGCCGGGCACACTGTTCTGGGGGAGGGATCAGAAGAGTAGGGTTAAGTGAGGCAGAAGGTTCCAGCCGAGTCCAAATGGGCTCATCCGAACCGCACCCGACCCACGTCTAAATCTGTATGCGCCCCGCCGTCCTTTGTGCCGTTTCTGCTTTTGCCGCCGTTTTGCTCAGCGCTCCCGCTGCCTGTCGCGCGCAGGAGGCCCCCTCGCCTGACGGCCCGCCACCGATGAGCAACGCTCCCGCGCAGGCCGCGCGCGAGATCAATCCCTCACAAACTCTAAAGGTAAACGTCAACCTGGTGGATGTGTATTTTTCTGTCCGCGACAAAAACGGCTTCGTCACCGGCCTGACCAAGGACTCCTGCCAGGTCGCCGAGGATCACGCGCCGCAGACCGTCAAAAATCTGACTGCCGAGAAGAATCTGCCGCTCACCATCGGCATTCTGCTGGATACCAGCGGCAGCCAGCAGCACGTTCTGCCGCTGGAGCAGGAGTCGGGCTCCCGTTTTCTGCGCGAGGTCCTGACTCCCAAGGATGAGGCATTTCTAATCTCTTTTGACGTCAACGTCGATCTGCTCGCCGATTATACGAACTCGGCCTCCGAGATCCGTCGCTCGATCGACAAGGCAACGATCAACACCGCCAGCTCGTCGGGCGGTGTGCCCGGCATCGGCGGCGGACCGTTCCCGACCGGCAATCCGCGCGGCACGCTGCTGTATGACGCTGTCTACCTGGCGGCACATGACAAGCTGCAATCGCAGACCGGCCGCAAGGTCATCGTCATGCTGACCGACGGCGGCGACCAGGGCTCGCAGGAGACGTTGAAGACCGCCGCGGAGGCCGCGCAGAAGGCCAACACCATCATCTACGTCATCATGATCGCCGACCGCGGCTTCTACGGCGGCGCGGGCATGATCTACAGCGGCGACAGCCAGATGCGGCAGCTCGCCGAGCAGACCGGCGGTCGGGTGATCGATGTCGGCAACAACGGCCGGCGATTGGAGGACGCCTTCGACCAGATCCAGGACGAGCTGCGCACCCAGTATCTGCTCAGCTACACCTCCACCAACCGCGCTACCGACGGCAAATACCGCAAGATCGAGATGACCTGCGGCAAGGGTAATCAGGTGCAGGCGCGCAAGGGCTACTACGCGATCACGGGCGATGAGGCGGGGTCGGAGTAGGCGAGGTTGAGGGTAGGGATAGGGAGAAGCAGGGCACAGGGATTAGGGAGCGGTGGAGGAAATTCAGCTGCCTCGCCGCTTGAGACCCGTTTCGGCGACACTGAGGGGTATGCGGAAGTCTCTCCTGGCGCTTACCGTGGCTGCCTTCGGCATCGGCACGTCGGAGTTCATCATCGTCGGCCTGCTGCCGACCCTGGCGCATGGGTTTGCCATCAGCATCCCGCTCGCGGGCACGCTGGTGACGGCGTATGCGCTTTCGGTCACCTTCGGCTCCCCGGTCATGGCGCTACTGGTCGCGCGGGTCGACCGCAAGACCTCGCTGCTGTGGATGATGGGGTTGTTTACGGCGGGCAATAGCCTGTGCGCGCTCGCGCCCAGCTTTGGTCTGCTGCTGGCGGCACGCATCCTCACCGCGCTCTGCCATGGGACTTTTTTCGGGATCGGCAGCATTGTGGCGACGCGTCTGGTGCCCAGGGGCGAGCGGGCCCGGGCTATTGCCATGATGTTCACCGGCCTGACGCTGGCAAACATTCTCGGGGTGCCGGCGGGTACGGCGCTGGGACTGCGGTTGGGCTGGCGTGCGGCATTTTGGGCTCTGGTGCCCATTGGCGGGCTGGTATTGATCTTGCTGTGGCGGTTAGTCCCGCATCAGCCCAGCGAATCGGTGCCCCTGCGGCATGAGCTGCGCGCCGTGCTGCGGCGGCCGGTCCTGCTGGTGTTCGGCATCAGCACGCTCTCGTCCGTATCGCTGTTTTGCGTGCTGACCTATCTTGCGCCGATGTTGGAACAGGTTACGCACCTTTCGCCGAACGCGGTGACCTGGGCGCTGGTGCTGTTCGGCGGGGGTATCACGGTGGGCAATCTATTGGGAGGCCGGCTCAGCGACTGGCGGCAGATGACAACGATGCTGGGCGGCTACGGCACTCTGGTGGTGGTCCTGTTCGCGATGCCTTTTGCGCTGCATCGTGCTCTGCCGGCGATGGTAGCCGTCTTTATATGGGGGCTCGTGCACTTTGCGGCCGGTGCGCCGTTGCAGCCGCGCATCGTGGAAAAAGCCGATGGGGCGAATCTGGCGGCGACGTTGAACCAAAGCGCGTTCAATCTGGGCAACGCGCTGGGAGCCAGCGTCGGCGGCCTGCTGCTGATGCGCGGGGTTCGCTATGCGGATCTTCCGTTTGCGGCTGCCCTGGTGGCGTTAGCGACGATGCTCCTGGGCCTCTATGCCCTGCAGGTAGAACGGCGGAACCAGCCTACGTTGGCCAGGTCGCTCGTTGCCTAACGCATGGCTTTAATAAGGAACCATTCACCTTATCAAATAAAATGAGGTCATTTTGAATGAAGATTACTAGGCGGATTTCCTGCCTAGGAATCTTCCTAGGTTGATTCGCTTCACCGAACTCCTACCTTGAGGCCACAGCACAATCCCACACATTGTGTATAGGAGATTGACATGGCACAGTATCAGGGAGTTGTTCGCTGGTTCAACAACGCCAAGGGCTACGGCTTTCTTGGGCGTGACGGGGGACCAGACGTATTTGTCCATTACAGCTCGATCCAAACGGACGGCTACAGGAGCCTGAAAGAAGGCGAGGCAGTGGAGTACGACGTCGTTGAGGGCGATAAAGGCCCCCAGGCGGATCAGGTAAATCGTTTGGCAAAGGTGTAGTGTGCCCTTAACCCTGTCCGGTTCTTCCAGGGCAGGGTTAAGGCAGTTTTCCAGGTGCCGCGGCATTCAAGCCTCTGAAGATGCTGGTTTTTGTATAAGAGTGCCGCATATACCTCACTCGCCATACACGTTCCATAAGAATGCGACAGGTGCGCAGCTTTACCCAAGGTACTGATTCAAACGATTTGTTTGAATTTAATTACGAGGGATCTCTGCCCAGTCGTTTGTCTTGCCTAACACCTACACCAGGGCAAGAATGCTACACTGGGCTGGCTTGCGGAGCTTGGCATTCTGGATGAAACCGGCTGGTCTGGGTTCATTCGAGTACGGTGAGAGACGCAGCGAGCACGGGTTGTCGGGCATCGCCCAGCGCCCGGCAAAGGCGGCCCGGTAGCTCAGATGCATAGAGCGGCGCACTCCTAAGGCGAAGGTCGCAGGTTGGACTCCTGCCCGGGCCACCAGTACAAGATAAATTGCGGCTCGAGTGCGGAGAGCCTGCATTGTTCATCTACTCCGCCAATTGCTCCGGCCTGGCACCGAAGGCTTCACCGAAGTAGAACCGCTCCACCACCATGCAGAATATATGTTCCAAGGCCAGATGCGACTCCTGAATGTTCATGGTCGTGTCCGAGGGAATGATGACGTTCAGATCGGCGTGCTCGCGCATGAGGCCGCCGTCGTTGCCGGTGTACGCGACGGTGTAGACGCCCATGGTCTTCGCTAGTTTGAGGGCCTTGACACAGTTTTTCGAGTTGCCGCTGGTGGAGATCGCGAGCAGCACGTCGCCGGCGTTGGCGAGGGCTTCGACCTGGCGCTCGAAGACGTTGTCGTAGCTGTAGTCGTTG
>CAXTBJ010000042.1:22484-34597 GCA_964242585.1 uncultured Bryocella sp. | reverse complement strand
TAACAGGATTTCAGGACCAGGGTCGGGGATTCGAGCGAATGCAGCAGACCGGCGAATCCCTCTCCCCTGATCCCTGCCTTTAGGGGAATAAGCTCAACGGTTAAACTGTCGGTCTCCAAAACCGAACTTCTCGGTTCGAATCCGAGTTCCCCTGCCACCTTTTTGTTGTACCTCCGCCACGTGACGGAGCAGATTTTGCATCGAACGGGACGTTCAGGAGCCGCGCCATGGCTGAAGCCGCTGTCATTGAAACTACGCCGCCGCAAACCATTGGACCGCATGAGCCGGCAAACGGCCCGGCGCGGCTGGTCGGATTCCTGAAGGACACGCGCCAAGAGATGCACAAGGTCGTCACCCCGACCCGCGACGAGGTTCAGACCAACACCATCATCGTGATAGCGACAGTTTTCATCTTTGCCGCATATTTCGCGTTGATCGACAACACGCTGGGCCGCCTGATCGACAAGGGCCTGCTCAAGCTCACCGGGCACTAGACCGCCCCGCTGCCAGCCGCAGCAAGATTCGCGAGATTCAACACATGGCACAAGAGATCGAACAGTTCGAACTGGGCGAACCGGCGCTTGACCCGCCGGGCGACAGCCAAGCCCTCGAAGAGGGCGGCGAGCCACCAGCCGAGGTTACCGAGGCGCCGCCTGAGAACCACTTCAAGTGGTACATCATTCATGCCTACTCCGGCTTTGAACGGAAGGTGAAGGAGTCGCTCGAAAGCCGTGTGCGTGCATACCGGCTGGAAGATCGTGTGGGACGCATCGAGATTCCCACGGAGCCGACGACCGAGCTGCGCAACGGGAAAAAATACACCATCGACCGGGTATTTTTGCCGGGCTATGTCTTTGTCGAGATGGCGCTCGACAACGATCTTTGGCATGTGGTCAAGAACACGCCGCGGGTGACCGGTTTCCTGCAGACGGGTGACCAGCCCAATGCGTTGTCCGAGGCCGAGGTCAACGCGATGCTGAATCGCGCGGATGTGGCCAAGGACAAGCCCAAGATGAAGCTGAAGTTTACCAAGGGCGAGCAGGTCCGCATCACCGAAGGACCGTTTGCAAACTTCAACGGCGCGGTGGACGACATTAACGAGGACAAGCAGACGCTGAAGGTGATGGTTTCGATCTTCGGGCGACCGACGCCGACTGAGGTTCCTTTCGCCAGCGTCGAAAAGTCCGAGGAGTAGCTGGGGCGGCTCGGCCCAGGGGTCGAGTCGGTTACCGGCGTCAGGTTTTCAGGGGTTCCATGGCCGCCGTACCGGGCCGTCCGCTCTTGTTCGCAGCACCCATTTCACGCAAAGGCCGTCTTTGAACGATTGGCCGGCATAGAAGGACCAACGTATGGCACCGAAGAAGATTAATGGATATGTCAAGCTCCAGGTGATGGCCGCCAAGGCTACCCCGGCTCCCCCGATCGGCCCCGCGCTGGGCCAGGCTCAGGTCAACATCATGGAGTTTTGCAAGCAGTTCAATGAACGCACCAAGGACCCGGGCCTGGTCGGTATGACGATTCCGGTCGTGATTACCGTCTTTGCCGACCGCACGTTCAGCTTCATCACCAAAACCCCGCCCGCGCCCGTGCTGCTGATGAAGGCCGCCGGGGTGCAGAAGGGCTCCGGTACGCCGAACAAGGACAAAATCGGCAAGGTAACCGAGGCACAAATTATGGACATTGCCAAGCAGAAGCTGCCGGACATGAATGCGGCCAGTGTCGAATCTGCCGCGAAGACGATCCGCGGCACGGCGCGTTCGATGGGCCTTGAGGTTGTGGCCTAAACTCGTTCAGGTCTGCGGTTTTAGTATTACAGGTTGTCAGCAAGCCGGAACGCGGGTGTAGGGAGCGATGCAGACGCATCGTTTCTTACACCCTTTCGGTTTGCGGCTGCGCTTGGCGTTGGAATGTGAAGGCGACGGCAACGGCTTACTTCGCCTATACGGTCGCTTAGAATCAGAGTTCCATGAACATTCCCACATCCTTGCCTGACAGGCCTCGACGAAGTGTGTCGGCCGTTTTGGCGTTTCTGGTATCGGGATTGTGCTCCGTCTTTTTTCTGCCGTACGCTGTGCCCGTTGCGCCCACAATCGCCGATTCGTACCTGTTTGGGTTCAACAATCGTGCAGCGCTGGCCTTTTTCCTGCTTTTTGTGGCGGCGTTTGCCTACTGGAGTCATGGGCTCGGGCTGACGGTACGCGCGCCGGATGAGCCGGCGGCGGTGCCGCCGATGTCGAAGCGGCTGCTGTGGGTGACGTTGGCGATTACAGCCGCCATCACCCTGGCGTTCTGGAGCGCCTATCACTCGCTGGGAGCCATCAATGAAGGCTCGTACCTGATGGATCGTCTGCAGCACCTGGCTGCCCGCGAGACGATGTATCGGGACTTCGAGTTTCTCTACGGTCCCACGATGCTGTATCTGCCGCTTGTGGTGCATCGCGGGCTCGGGCTCCAGCTTACAGACAGCTATTACCTGGCCTGGACGCTGGCTTGGGTGGGCGGTGTGGCCCTGCTTTGGCTGACGGTGGCGTGGGGCGCGGGCACAAGCGCACGAAAGAATGGGATTTACCTGTTGGCGTATCTCGGGTTTATCTTTTCAACGGTTTCGATGGGCTTGAACTATACGCCGCTACGATTTGTGGGGGCACCGTTCTTTGCGGTACTGAGCTGGCGTGTGCTGGAGCGGCGGCGCTCCGTGCTGGCGGCGGTGGGTACGGCGCTCGGCGGGGGTGCTTGGGTGCTGTTTTATTCGCCGGAGCAGGGTATCGCTTTTTTGCTGGGGACCTCGGCATTTTTTATGCTGCTGGTGGAGCGGTCGCGGCCGGGCTATTGGCGGGGTCTGCTGCTGCTCTTTGCCGGGGAGGGACTGCTGGCTTGGGGGCTGGTGCGTACCGGTGTGCTGCACTACATGCATGGCATGGCCGCCGGGGGATACAACCTACCCCTGTTGCCGAGCCTGAATAGCCTGGTACTGCTGGGGCTGCTGATTGTCGCGGTTTGCGTTCTGGGAAATTCGCTGCGTCTGAAACGTCGCGGCGGTTCGGTGGAATACCTTGTTCTGGTCTCAGTTTTCGCATTGCCTGCCGCGTTTGGGCGGTGCGATCCGGGGCATCTGTTCATGAACACCGTGGGGGCCTTTGTTGCAGCCTGGACGGTGATCTCCTATCGGCCTGGGGCGGGGCGATGGATGGCGTGGAGTTACGTGGCCTCGGCCCTGTTTTTGCCGCTGGCCCTGTACCAAGCAAACAATTTTTTCATGTTCCCGCTGAAGGTGGGCCTGTTTTCTCCTGCCGATCCCCATCCTGCGCTGCGACGTGTGACCCTGCGCTGCATGGAGCGCGCAGCCGGGGCCTCCCGGGTCGGGATCATGCTGGCGAAATGGCGGGCAGCCTACCCTGTCGTGCAGGCAAGTGATGTGCCGAAAGGACAGCCGCTGCTCGCGCCTTTGGGATTTCCTTCGACGCTGCTGCTTGCGGGTCTGCCGCCGATCACGAATGGGCGGTACCGCGGTCTGGGCAATGTGATGGCTCCATATGAGGTGCAGGAGAAGGTGGAGGAGTTGCGCACCCATCCCCAGCAGAAACTGCTCTTCATGGCCGATGCCCAATGCCCTCGAAATATGCCGGTTGTCTCTCGGAAACCTGACCCGGCCTTTGACCATGCCGCACGAAGGGAGCTCCTGCTGAACCTGCAGCCCTTCTACGTGCCGCACGTCCGGCATACAAACTCGCTGCTCACGCCGGTATGCGCCTATATCGCGACACATTACAGGCCGACCGGCTACACCGGGCCGTTTGCCGGCTCCGAGGTATGGGAGCGGGTGCCCGGTTCCTGATTGCGACCATGGTACGGGCCCCATCATGCAAAGAGCCGCTGCTGGCCGTGCGGAGCCGAATGGCGCGACGCGGCCTGGACCGGCATTCGGGCATTTTCGCCGTAGCCGCGGGTAAGCAGGGCGTCTGTGGAACGTTGCGCAAGGCCGTATCGCTTGCAAATGCGTTGCAGGGAGGCCGCCATCTGTCGGCGATACGCCGCGTCCGCGAAATCCGCTCTCGCGAAATGACGGTCGTAGTCACCGGACAGATGCGGGAAGTGCTCGCGAACGAAGCTCAGCCAGGTGGGACGCGAACACGACTTCAGGAAAAGTGGATGACCGGCGAGAAAACTCGCGTTCGCGGAGACGGCCGCTCGCGCCACGCGCTCTATGGAGGACTCCTCGTCATTGATGCCGGGCAGCAAAGGGGAGCACAGAACCCCGGTGTGCAGTCCGGCCGCGCGCAGCTGCCGGACGGCGGCCAAGCGAAGATCCGGCCGTGGTGCGCGAGGCTCGAGTTTGCGGGCGAGTGCCGCATCTGCCGTGGTGACTGTGAGGTGCAGCACCAGGGTGTTGCGCTCCGCGATGCGTTGCAGCAGATCGATGTCGCGGACGATGAGGTTGGACTTCGTGATGATTCCGATGCGGTAGCCGGATCTTCGGCTGAACACCTCAAGCAAGCTGCGGGTGAGACCCGCGTGGCGCTCGATCGGCTGGTAGGGGTCCGTCGCCGTCCCTATTGCGATCTCCTCGCGCGGATCGATGCGCCGCAGCTCCTGTTCGAGGAGCCAGGCGGCGTTTTCTTTCACATAGATCTCATGCTCGAAGGCTTTGGCCCAGGGCTGCTCCGAACCGTTGTACTCGCCGATCGGGACCTCGACGATCTTGCCGGGTTGCAGAAACTCGTGCGTGTAGCGGGCGTAACAGTATTTGCAGCCGAACTCGCAACCGCGATACGGATTGATCGACCATTCGAGAGAAAGTTGTCGTTTGCTGACGGAGCGGTTCAGCAGGGAGCGGGAGCGCATGGCGCGGAACTGAATCTGGTATCCCTCGTGACTCGGTTCGGCCTCGGCGGCGAGCCGCGCCATACCGACGGGCTGTTTGGGGAGGATCTGAAAGAGGAAGGGCCGATTGGGGATTGCCGAGCGGTCGGTTGTATTCGCCATTTCTTCGCCTCCGTGTGCTGAATGTAGACCTCTCGATTTATCTCGTCAAGAGAAATTTTCAGGCGTTACACTGCGGGAATGCCGCCCAAGGGACGTTTTCCGGATACCACGCGCGATCTGTTGCAGGCGTTGCTGGACCACTTCTGGGAGGCGCGGCGGAGACGGTGGCCGCGAGAACCCAAGTTGTTTCCGGGCGGATACCTGATCAGCTACAGCAGCCTGATCCAGCGCGCGGGCGTAATGGTGGAGGCGCGCCGCCTGGGCGGGCCGCTGGCGGAGATCAGCGCCTTGTGCGCTCTGCGCAGTTGGCCGCCGCTGGCTGCCCTTGTGGTGCGTCAGGATGCCGGGCAGCCGGGGGTGGGCTATTTTCGCCGTCCGGGCAGCCCCAAAATAGATCTTGTGACCGACGGGCATCTCCGGGGCTGGGAGGCTGATGCGCGGGCGTGTATCGCGTTTGAAGCCATGCCGCGCCGTGCGCCGGCCCTTCGACAAGCCGTAAAGGTTGGGGGTGAAAAGGCCTAAATCTCACCCAAACTCGCCGGTTGTGTGCCAAATTGAGACAAATTCAGCCTGGATGAAAATCAAGAACCGTTTTGGGAATCGAGATTTTCCTCAAACGTATATTTCGTCTATGCGAGCCGGTTTGGGCGTCGTAGTCTGATGATAGACGTTTTGAGGAAGTGCGAACCCGATGTCCTCCGCCGCGCAACCCGCACCGCTGCTCACGCCTGCTTTGGCTCCACGCGCTCCTGCCTTAAGCGAGACGATGACTGCTGCCATGCCGGGGCAAGTGCCTTGGTACCTGTGGACCGGGGCCGCGGCGGTGACCTCGGCCTCGATCGGCGGGTCATGGGATGTGGCCTGGCATCGCTCCATCGGGCGCGATAGCTTCTGGACACCGGCGCACATGGCGATCTATCTGTGCGGCGTGCTGGCGGGGATCGTCGGGCTGTGGCTGGTATCGCAGGCAACGCTGAACCGCGACCCCGCGCTACGGGCGGCTTCGGTCTCCATCTTCGGTCTGAGGGCACCGCTTGGTGTCTTTCTGGCGGGCTGGGGAGGAATTGCCATGCTGACCTCCGCACCGTTCGACAACTGGTGGCATAACGCCTATGGGCTGGATGTGAAGATCGTCTCGCCACCGCATACCTTACTGATTCTGGGTGTGCGCGCGGTCAGCTTAGGGATGCTGTTCCTGATTCTGGCGGCCATGAATCGCGCTTCGGCGGCCGGCACGGGTGATTTCACGCCGTTGCGGCGACTTTTTTTGTACGTGGGCGGGCTGGCGGTAGGTGGGCAGATGTTTTTTCTGCAGGAGTTCACCTCCGATGTGCGGCTGCACATGGCGCTTGCCTATATCTCATTAGCTATCGCGATCCCTGTGCTGTTCGCGACCTTTTCGCAGGCCTCGCGTTTTGGCTGGGCCGCCACGACGACCGCTGCGGTGTACACGACTTTTATCGTCGGTGAGATCCTGATCTTTCCGCTATTTCCGGCGCAGCCGAAGCTTGGCCCGGTGTATTACCCGGTCACGCATCTGGTGCCGGCCAAGTTCCCGGTGCTAATTGTGGCGCCGGCAATGGTCTTAGACCTGTTGTGGCGACGAACCAGGTCGTGGAAGCTATGGCAGGTGGCCGTGGTCTCGGGTGCCGTGTTCGTCGCGGTGCTGTTTGCGGTGCAGTGGCCGTTTGGGAATTTTTTGATGTCGAAGGCGAGCGAAAATCGATTCTTCGGCAGCATTTATCACGACTATGGGACACGACCGGACAATGCCGACCGCTTACGGCAGTTCTTTCATCCGGACCAGGGCAGCGTTTTAGCTTGGGGGTTGGTGCGCGCGACCGTGTACGCGACCCTTTCGACGTGGATTGGCCTGCACTTTGGACGATGGATGCGCAGGGTGCAGCGGTGAGACGCCCGGTCAGCCGCGAAGGTTTCATGTTCTCCGCAACCGTTGCGAGAATCACCCGGGCCCGGTTACCGGGTGGGCTCGGGTGGATTGCGCTTCTCGTATGCCTGCTCAGTTCACGGCCGGCGCACGCGCACATAGGCTCGAAGGACGTATTCGAGCAGATCGTTGCCGGACCCTACAAGTTATTCGTTACGATTCGGCCGCCCACGGTGGTGCCCGGCGTGGCGATCGTGGAGGTGCGCACGGTCGGCCCGGAGGTGCAGGCGTTGCGTGTAGCCCCGGTGCCGCTGGTGGGCGAGGCCTCACGGCATCCGCCCACACCGGATCTTTTGAAGCGGTCGGCGGCGGACCCGGGCTTCTTTTCGGGTTCGGTCTGGCTGATGGCCGCCGGGTCCTGGCAGATCCGCTTTCAGGTGCAGGGAGCGGCCGGAGCGGCGACGGCGAGCGTGCCCGTGGCGGCTGTGGCGCTTTCGGTACTGCGCATGCAGCACTCGCTGGGGCTCCTTTTGGGCGTGCTTGGCCTGGTTCTCGCCTTCGGCATGGCGGGCATTATTTACGGAGCGGTGCGTGAGGCGCGGCTGGTGCCCGGCGAGGTGCCGACCGTCAGCGGCAGCCGCCGCGCGCTGGTTGCGGGCGGCGTGGCGCTGGCCACCGTCGTGATGATGGCCTGGTTCGGCAATCGTTGGTGGAATGTGGAAGCGGCAGACTATGGGGCGGCGATCTTCCGTCCTTTAACCCTGCATCCTGTGCTTCACGGCGCGGTGTTAGACCTACAGATCGAGCAGGGAGGGTTGGGTAACAGGGGGCAGCGCCGCTCCAACCAGGATTTTCTGCTCGATCACGGCCATGTGATGCACCTTTATGCGCTGCGCTGGCCGGAGATGGACGCGGCGTACCATCTGCATCCGGCGCAGGTGGCCCCCGGCGATCTGCGGACTGTGCTCCCCATGATGGTGCCGGGGACGTATCACCTGTATGGTGACGTCGTTCATCGCAGCGGCTTGCCGGAGACGCTGACCGCGACGTTGGTTGTGCCTCCGGCGGTTTCGCGGGCACCGCTCGATGCCGAAGATGCGGCGGCGACGCCCGCTCCGCTGAGTCATGGTGATTTGGGTACCCGCTACACGCTTCCTGACGGGTACACGATGGTTTGGGACCGTCCCGCGAACCTGACGGCCAATACGGCAGAGCTGTTCCGTTTTACGTTGTACGACTCACATGGGGAACTGGCGACCGATGTGCAGCCCTATCTGGGGATGGCAGGGCATGCGGCCTTTGTAAAGACAGACGGGTCGGTCTTCGCGCACACGCACCCGGAAGGCTCGGCCGCGATGCCGGCGATGATGCTGGCGAACGGAGCCATGAGCGACATGGCAGCTATGCCTATGGACGGCATATCGTATGCGGGTTCTTCTGACAACTCCGAGGCGTACGTGGGACAGGACGGCAAGGTAAAAGCGCCGGAGCCGCTCGATCCTATCGTTGAGTTTCCTTATGGATTTCCAGCAGGTGGGCGCTACCGGATTTTCATTCAGATGAAACATGGGAGGACCGTGGAGACCGGCGTGTTCGATGCCGAGGTGAAAGCACCGGGGTAGGGCGGCCTGGACTTCGAAGCGGATTGGCGGATGTATAGAGAACGTGTAAAAGCAAATAACCGCTCCCTTCCCACCCTATCGAGCAAAGGCACTCGATGGGGTCCCCGGCTTCGAGAATGACAACAAAGGGCCGAAATGCCTCTGTACCGGCAGCTGTTTTAGTCAATAGCGGTTTGCCGAAGGTGTAGAGCAGCCGCGAGCAGAATGCAGAGATCCTTCGCTACGCTCAGGATGACGCCGGACTGCTGGGCGGCGGTGGCTAGGCCGTTGCTCAGGATGACGGTAGATTCTCTACCTGCACAGAACGGCTCTAGAGTGGCAATCTGCCTTAATTGATACGAACGACGAAGGAGTTGATTGCTTTGTCTGGAGCGCCGATCCAGTCGGCGATGCGGGTAGCTTCGGGCCGGCCTCGGGTGACCGGGTCGATGCGTACCCAGAAGCCGGTCTGGCCGGTAAATTCGGCGACGCGGGCCCCGCGATAGCGCTCAAGCAGCGCTGCTTTGAGGTCGAGCGCATCGCCGACGGCGTGAAAGGGGCCGGTTTGTACACACCAGCGACCGACCGGGTCGGCCTGGGGATGCGGGTAGGCGTCGATACGCACTTCCGCGATGCCCAAGCGGTAAAGACCGATTTGTTTGGCGGCGACTTCGGAGAGATCGAGGATGCGGCCCGGATAAAATGGGCCCCGATCGGTGATGCGCACCAGGGTCGAGTCGCCGGTTTGCACATTTGTGACGCGTACCGTGGAGCCGAGGGGCAGGGTCTTGTGGGCGGCGGTGGGTGCGGAGGCGTCGTAGCGCCGTCCGTCCGAGCCGGTATGGCCGTGGGCGTAGTACCAGGTGGCCAGTCCCGTTTCGCTGAAGGAGGGAGCGGTTTGGGTGTCGTCGAAGAAGCCTTCACCCGCAGCCAGCTCAGGGGAGGTGTGGCCGGTGCCGCGGCTGGCTAGGGGCGGCGGCGCGGGGCCGGCACTGCGCGATGTGTGGTGGCAGCCCGCAGGGAACAGCAGCGCCAGGCCTAGCGAGAGAGACCCCCGTACAAGTCGGCCCAGCCGCAGCGGGCTTTGGTAGCCGGTAAGATACCGCATCCCGCGATTTCCCCGAGAGGAGTTCGGCTGTAGGGTAGGGATCAAACGTCACGGTCCTCGCGCCGGCGGCGTTCGTCATCGAGGTGTTCGGCCAACTGACGCAGGCGGTCAGCCACGGTGCGAAGGGCGGAGGAGCCGTTGCGCCGCACCTCGGGAACGACCTCCTCGTCGAGATACCTGACGGCACGGCGTACCTCCTCTTCGAGGCGATCGCCGGCCTCGCGTAGACGGTCTTCAATGGCTTTTTTGGTTTCACTCACGGCAGCCCCACTTCACGATGAGCATCCACTCGGGCGGTTGGGAAGTCAATGCGTCTTTGCAGGTGTGTGTCCGCTCGGTAACCCTTGCATGATGGCTTGCCCTCACATGAAAAGACAACCGCGGGCTTGCTCTTCGCGTCCTTTCAACAAAGATTCCATGACAAGCAAAGCTATTCCGGCAACTTATTCCCGGCTGACCGGAGTTTACCGTTTTATGACGACTCCTTCTCTTCCTTTAAGGCGAACCAAAAGGCGGCGAGAATTCCCCTTTGCCGGTCTGGTCCTTGGCAGTTTGTCTATGGGATGTAGTTCCCCTGCGCAGACGGTTCTGCCGGTGAGCTCTGCCGAGCCCTCAGATACCCACTCCACCACATTCCGAATGCCCGTCCCGTTTGTGCCGGCGGAGGGCTCGACGGTTTCTATGATGGTTCTTATGACGGCTCTGATGACACCTCCTATAGTTGCGGCCGTGGCCTCTTCGAGTTCTTCGGCCTCGTCCCTCCTGCCGGATGCGCCGTTACCACAGCTGCAGAGGTTGAACACGCCGCCCTCCACGCCGAAGCAAGCGCAGCGGGTGGCGCCGGTCTATGCCTCCACAATCCCGCCGGGCTGGCGGGCGCAGTCGCTGACCACGCACGGGAAGGTGGTTTTGGGGCTGAAGGATATCTACTCGTTTGACAGCCTTGGGGCCATTGCTTTTTCGGCCGGCTACGAGCATGTCAGGAATGGGCAGCCCAATTATGGATCGGACTCCAAGGCCTTTGGGCAACGCCTGGGCGCGGCGGCGGCGCGGGAGACCTCGCAAAATGTGTTCTCGGAGATGCTTCTGGCACCGGTTTTGCGCGAAGATTCCCGCTACTACGTCATGGAACCGGCGGCCAATCCGTTGAAACGCGCCCTGTATGCCATCACGCGGCCGCTGATTACCCGGACAGATGGCGGCAAATCGACGGTGAACGGCGCATTGCTGATCGGCTATGCCGGGGCGGCGGCGCTGACCCCGGCCTATTATCCGCAGGTCAATCGCAACTTTCACGATGTGGCTGCCGTTTACGGGGGGTCCGTCGGGGGTGCCGCGCTTGGAGCGTTCGTCAATGAGTTTGCGGACGACGTATTGCAGGCCGTTCATCTGAAGCGCGCTCCGTAGATCGCAGCGCCAAGTTAGTATCGGGGTAGCGCGAGACTTCGTCCCGGGGTTCGTGTTCACTTCAGCTCAGCAAACGGTACGGAATCTTGGAGCAAAGCGGGCAGTCGAAATGGGGACGAAGGGCGGCGGCCAGTGAAGCCGCGCTTCTGCACTGGTCTGTGCTGGCCGCCTGTCTGGTTGCCGTTCTGGCCGCCGCGCTGGTTGCAGCTCCAATGGCGTTCGGTCAGGAGTTACCCGATTCTCCGGGGACGCTCTGGACAAACCGGGTGACCGCCGACACGAACGGTGGGGACGCAGGGGCCATCGACGTTCAGGGCTCGTTCCAGGTTCCGGGGAATCAGACGAGTCAAACCGCGCAGCAGGGCGCAAACCAAGCCGCACAGCAGGGCGCAAACCAAGCCGCGCAGCAGGGCGCAAACGAAGCCGCGCAGAGGGAAGCGGATCGCGAAAAGCTGCCTCTATGCAGCGAGCGCTCGCGATCGCATACCCTGCAGACGTCGCCGCCGTCGGTGGCCACCGGGCCTTGCCGCACGGAGAATCCGAATCAGCTCATCGTGAGCTCGAAGACGGTGACACAGCTCGATGCCAGACACAAGGCACGGCTGGCTATCCGGGATGTAATCGATCCGTTCAATTTGCTGACGATTGCGGGTTATTCCGCGGTGGCGGTCGGGTCCAACGCGCACTCGGCGTTCGGCCCCGGGTTCGAAGGTTGGGGACGGCTTAGCGGTTACAGCCTGGTAGAGGATGCGCAAGGGGAGTTCTTCGGAACGTTTCTGATCTCGTCGCTGGCGCACGAGGACCCACGCTACCATCGTATGCCCAACGCGAGCACCAAGCGCCGTGTGCTGCACGCCCTGGCGCACACCTGGGTGAGCCAGCACGACAATGGGACCCGCATGCCGAACTATGCGACGCTGCTGACGTACCCGATCAGTGCGGAGCTTTCAAACCTGTATGTGCCCGGTGTGCAGACGAATGCCGCTTCCACGGTGAAGCGGGTCTCGATCGGGTTGGTCACAGACCCTTCCGGGACGCTGGTTGCGGAGTTTTTGCCGGATTTTGCCCGACGGATTCATATCCATGTGATCTTCATCCAGGAGATTTTGAATCAGGTGATCACGGG
>CAXTBJ010000042.1:0-22384 GCA_964242585.1 uncultured Bryocella sp. | reverse complement strand
GGATTCATATCCATGTGATCTTCATCCAGGAGATTTTGAATCAGGTGATCACGGGTGGCACGGCGCCGAACGTGCAGTGAGCGGCAGGGTAAGGGCAACCGCAGATTCCCTTCGGGAATGACAGAAAGAGAGGCAAGGGCAGCGGCTACAGCAGGTTCGCTTTGGGAATGACAGAAAGAAAGCGAGAAACCTTAAGCCATTTGTCTTAGGGGGTATTGGCGGCCTGTCTGGCGGCGCCGTTGCCTGTGATGGTGGAGGCTCCGGGAAGTTGGGTGGCGTCCCAGCCGCCGCCCAGAGCCTGAATCAGCTCGACCGCGGCGGTCATTTCGTTGACGCGCAGGGTGACCTGGGTCTGCTGGTTGGTGAGCAACGTGTTCTGGGCGGTGATGACGTTGAGATAGGGATCGAGGCCGGTTTTGTAGCGGTTCTGGGCTATGTCCAGATAGCGCTGGGCGGCGCTGACGGCGGACTGCTCGCGGATGTCCTGGTCGCTGGCCACGCGGAGGGTGGAGATGTAGTCTTCTACCTGCTGAAAGGCTGTGAGTACGGTCTGTCGATAGCTGGCTAGGTCGGCATTGTACTGCGCGGTGTACTGGGCGACGGTGGCGCGGCGCAGACCGGCGTCGAAGATGGTCTCCGCCGCGGAGGCGCCGACCGACCAGAAAAGCGCCGGTGTCGTGAACAGGGAGGTGATGGTGGAGGACTCCAAGCCGCCACTGCCGGTCAGGCTCAGCGTGGGGTAGTAGGCGGCTTTTTCAATGCCGATCACGGCGTTGGCTTCGGCCAGTGTGCGTTCCGCGGCGGCGATATCGGGGCGGCGCTCAAGAAGCTGTGACGGGACGCCGACGGGGATTGCCGGAACCGGGGTGCTGAGGCTGCGCACGGGAAGCGAGAAGCTCGAGGCGGGTTTGCCGATCAGCGTGGCGATGGCGTGCTCATAGATGGCGCGATTGGAGGCGATGCCGGCACCGGCCTCCTCGGCGTCGCGCAGGGTCACCTCGGCCTCGGCGGTGGACTCGGGGCTGTCGATGCCGGTTTGCACGAGTACCTGAGTCAGCTCGAGCGCTTGACGGTCGGCCTGGGTGGTTTTGTTGTAGAGGTCCTGCAGGGCGTCCTGGCCGCGCAGCTCGAAGTAGTAGACGGCGAGGTCGGCTTGCTCGGTGAGCCGCTCGTTTTCGAGATCGGCCGCGCTGACCTGCGCGGCGTATTGGTACTCGCGGATGGTGTTACGGACACGGCCCCACAGATCGGGCTCCCAGGAGACGTCAAAGGGCAGGCTGAGCTCGGTAAAGGTGCCGCCGGTGGAGGCTGTGCTGGTGGTGCCGCTTGTGCCTGTGCCGGTACCGCCTGTGCCGCCTGTGCCCGTCCCGCCTGTGCCTGTTCCGCCGGTCCCGGTTCCGCCGGTCCCCGTGGTCCCCGCGCCGCCGGTGGTGTAGCCGCGCAGGGCGCTGGAGGATTTGGTGCGGCCGTAGGTCGGCGAGGTGGTGAGGGTGGGATAGAGCTGCGAGCGGGCTTCGCGCACGAGGGCGCGGGCGGCCATGAAGTTCTGGAAGTAGAGCGCGAGGTTTTGGTTGCTGATGTCGAGCTGGTCTTCGAGGGCATTCAGCTCGGGCTCGTTGAAGATCTCCCACCACTTGCCCTTGATGACGGCGTCCTGCGGCTGGGCCGGCCTCCAGGTGCCGGTCGAGACCCCCGCGAAGGCGTCCGGTGTGCCTTCCTTAAAGGCGGGTGGCGCGCCGGCGGCAGCGGCCGGGTTGGGCGAAATGTACTTCGGGCCGACGCGGCAGCCCTCGGCGAACACGGCACCGAGGGATACAAGGGACAGGGCCGCGAAGGTCAGTGTGTGCCGGCTTTTGGTTCGGCAGCCTTTGACGGGGCGTTGTTTTGTGCGATGGGCTGAGGAAACGGGGCGATCGGGCGATGTCATGGTGGAGTTCCGGTTCAAGCATTGACCTCGCTCAGGAGCGGGCCCTGTTTTTCGCCCATCACCTTGAGGCGGAGATTGTCCATAAAGAGATAGATGACGGGCGTGGTGTAAAGCGTCAGCGCCTGGCTGACGAGCAGACCGCCGATGATGGAGATGCCGAGCGGCCGACGCAGCTCCGAGCCCATGCCCGTACCGAGCGCCAGCGGCACCGCGCCGAACAGGGCGGCGACGGTGGTCATCAGGATGGGACGGAAGCGCAGGATGGAGGCCTCGAAGATGGAATCGCGGGTGTTTTTGCCTTCGACGCGCTCGGCGTTCAAGGCAAAGTCGATGACCATGATGCCGTTCTTTTTCACAATGCCGATCAGCAGGATGATGCCGATGATGGACATGACGTTGAGGTCGGTGTGGGTGATCAGCAGGGCCAAGACCGCGCCGAGCGAGGCGGGCGGCAGCGTGGAGAGGATGGTCAGCGGGTGGATCAGGCTTTCATAGAGCATACCCAGCACGATGTAGACGGCGAAGATGGCGGCCAGCACAAGATAGGGCTCCGTGCTGAGGGAGGCTTTGAAGGCTTGCAGCGTGCCGGAGAACTGGCCGTGAACGGACTCCGGGAAGTTGAGCCGCTGCTGCAGGGCGAGGATCTGCTGCGTGGCCTGGCCGAGCGAGACGTCCGGGGAGAGATTGAAGGAGACCGTCACGGAGGGGAACAGACCGGTGTGGTTGACCGCCAGCGGTGAGGTGGAGGGCTCGTATTTGACCACGGAGGCCAGGGGCACGGGACCGTCGCCCTGGGTGGGGACAAGGTAGGTGTGCTTCAGGCCTTCCGGGGTCTGCCAGAACTTGGGAGCGACCTCGAGCACGACGTAGTACTGGTTGAGCTCACTGTAGATCGTGGAGGCCTCGGACTGACCGAAGGCGTCGTAAAGCGAGTTGTCGAGCATCTGCGGCGTGATGCCGAGACGGGCGGCGGTGGGGCGGTCGTAGGTGAGCAGGGCCTGCAGGCCGCGGTTCTGCTGGTCCGTGTTCACGTCCGTGAAGCCGTGGGTCTTGCGCATGGCGGAGAGCAGCTGCGGACCGTACTTGGCAAGATCTTCGGTGGATTCGGCCTCCAGCGTGTACTGGTACAGGGCGTTGGCCTGGCGGCCGCCGATGCGGATGTCCTGGGTGGCCTGCAGGAAGGTGGCGGCACCGGGAACCCTGGCAAGTTTGGGACGCAGGCGATCGATGATCTGGGCGGCGTTGGCGTCACGCTGGTTCAGCGGCTTTAACGCGACGAAGGTGAAGCCGCCGTTGGCGGCACCCTGGCCGCCGGTGAAGCCCATCACGTTTTGCACGCCGGGGTCCGCCTTGATAATGCTGACGGCCTGCTGCACGGCCCGCCGCATGGCGTAGAAGGAGGTGTCCTGCGGACCCTGCATGCCGCCCTGCATGGCGCCGACGTCCTGCTGCGGGAAGAAGCCCTTGGGCACCTGGATGAGCAGAAAGACATTGAGGCCGAGGGTGATGAGAAAGACGACCAGCACAAGGGAAGGGTGATCGAGGACCCAGATCAGGCTGCGGCGATAGCCGTGAAGGATAGAGTCGAAGACGCGCTCGCTCCAAAGAAACACCCGGCCATGCTCGATCTCGTGCTCGGGTTTGAGAACGCGGGAGCACATCATCGGCGTAGTGGTGAGCGAGATCACCATGGACATCAGGATGGCGGTAGAGAGGGTGATGGCGAACTCGCGGAAGAGCCGGCCGATGATGCCGCCCATGAGCAGCAGCGGTATGAAGACGGCAATGAGCGAGATGCTGATGGAAAAGACGGTGAAGCCGATCTCACTGGCCCCGCGCAGGGCCGCGCCGATGGGTGTCATGCCGTCTTCGAGGTGGCGCGAGATGTTTTCCATGACCACGATGGCGTCGTCGACGACAAAGCCCGAGGCGATGGCCAGGGCCATGAGGGAGAGGTTGTCGAGCGAGAAGCCGGCCAGGTACATGACCGCGCAGGTGCCGATAAGCGAGACCGGCACCGCCACGGCCGGAATCAGCGTGGCGCGCAGGTTGCGCAGAAACAGAAAGACGACCAGCACCACCAGCAGGACGGAGATGATCAGGGTGCGTTCGATGTCCGAGACCGAGGCACGGATGGTGAGGGTGCGGTCGAGGATGGTGACGATGTGCTCGCCCGCGGGCACGGTGGCCTGAAGCGAGGGCAGCGCCGCCTTGACCGCGTCCACGGTGGTGATGATGTTGGCGCCGGGCTGACGGAAGATCAGCATATTGACCGAGGGCTTGCCGTTGAGGAAGCCGGCCTGCCGGATGGTCTGCTGCGAATCGGTGACCTGCGCGATATCCTCGATGCGGATCGCGCCGCCGTTGTGGTAGCCGATAATGAGCGGCTTGTACTGCTCGGCCTTGGAGATCTGGTCGTTGGCCAGGATGTCCGACGTGGTTTCCCCGTTGGCAAACTGGCCTTTGGCGGAGTTGGAGTTTTGCCCGGCGATGACCGACTGCACCTGCGGCAGGCTGATGCCGTAGCTGGCGAGCTGGTCGGGGTTGACGTCCACGCGCACCGCGGGCAACGAGGCGCCGACGACCTGCACCTGTCCCACGCCGCTGATCTGCGAGATGCGCTGCATGACGACGGTGGAGGCCTCGTCATAGATGTGCGGGATGTCGTAGACATCCGATTGCAGGCCGAGCACCATGATGGGCGAGTCGGCCGGATTGACTTTGCGGTAGCTGGGGTTGGCGGGCAGGTTAGCGGGCAGGTAGCTGCGGGCCGCGTTGATGCCTGCCTCAACATCGCGGGCGGCACCGTCGATGTTGCGGTTGAGATCGAATTGCAGCGTGACGCTGGTAGTCGACAGCGTGCTGGAGGAGGTCATCTCCGTGACGCCGGCGATGTGACCGAACTGGCGCTCCAGCGGCGTGGCGATGGAGGAGGCCATGATATCCGGGCTGGCGCCGGGCAGGGAGGCCGCTACGCTGATGGTGGGGAAGTCGACCTGCGGTAGGGGCGAGACCGGCAGCACGGCAAAGGCGATGGCACCGGCAATGGCGATGGCGATGGTCAGCAGCGTGGTGGCGACGGGCCGCTCGATGAAGAGGCGCGAAGGGTTCATGCGTGCGCCCCCATGCGTGGGCTTCTCATGCCTTCACTCTTCGCGCGTGCGCTGTTAAAGCATGTGCGCTTCATGCGTGCTCCGCGGCGCGCTCTGTGACGGCGTGCTGGTTGGCGTGCTCCATGGTGCTCTTGTTCGGTTTTCTGCCTGAAAAGAAAGCGCCCAGGTTGTCAAAGAAGATATAGATGACCGGTGTGGTGTAGAGGGTAAGCACCTGACTGAAGAGCAGGCCGCCTACGATGGTGACGCCCAGCGGACGGCGCAGCTCCGCGCCGATACCGGTGCCGAAGGCCAGGGGAATGCCGGAGAACAGCGCGGCGAGCGTGGTCATCATGATGGGCCGGAAGCGCAGCAGGGAGGCCTGGTAGATGGATTCGGTGGCGTCCATATCGCCGTGCCGCTCGGATTCCAGCGCGAAGTCGACGATCATGATGCCGTTCTTCTTGACGATACCGATCAAAAGAATAATGCCGATGATGGCGACAATATCGAGATCGAGGTGGAACAGCTCGAGCGCGAGCAGCGCACCCACGCCGGCCGAGGGCAGCGTGGAGAGGATGGTGATGGGATGGATGTAGCTTTCATAGAGGACGCCCAGCACGATATACACCGTGATCAGCGCGGCCAGCACGAGCAGGCCCTCGTTTGATTGCGAGTTTTGAAAGGCGGCCGCGGTGCCCTGGTAGTTCGCGACAACACTGGCGGGTAGATTGGCCTGTTTGATGGTCTTGTCGATGCCCGCGAGCGCCTGGCCGAGCGAGTAGCCTCGAGCCAGATTGAAGGAGACCGTCACGGCGGGGAACTGACCCTGGTGATTGACCGAAAGGGGCTCGCTGACGGTCTGGAGATGCGTGAAGGCCCCCACCGGTACAGCATTGTTGTAGCCGGTGACCGCCGCACTGCCGGAACCCGAGCTGCCGCCGGAGCCGGAGCTGCCGCTGGGCGCGGTGGAGGTGGTGGTCCGCGTGGTGCCGCTGGCGGCGGTGTTGGCGCTGGCGGACGTGGCGCCGCCGCTGCTAGTGGAGGACAGGACGGAGCTGCTGGAGCTGGCCGAGGAGGCAAGGGCCGAGGTGGTGCCGACCGAACCGGTGCTGAAGCCCCCGCCGTTGGCCGTGGACGACAGGGCCGAGGTGGTGGAGGCCGAAGCGGAAATGCCCGTCGTACCCGAGGGCGAGAGCAGGCTGGTGGCGGCGGTGGAGGCACCCGCACCGGCACCCGAGGAGGAGCCGGCGGTGTTGGAGCCCCCGGCGACGGCGGGCGTGCTGCCGCCGCTGTTGGTCGACTGCACATACAGATCGTTCAGCCGGTTGGGATCGATCTGAAACTGCGGTTCGGCCTCGAGAATGACGTGGTACTGGTTCACCTGGGTGTACAGCGTGTTGATCTGGCGCTGGCCGAAGGCATCGTAGAGCGTGTTGTCGATGGTCTGCGGGGTGACGCCGAAGCGCGACGCGGTAGGCCGGTCGATGACGAGCTGGGTGGCGATGCCGCCGAGCTGCTGATCGGTGACGACGTCGGAGATCTGCGGCAGCTGCCCCAGCCGGCGAATGAAGTCCTGTGTGACCGCGATCAGCTCGTCCTTGTTGGGGTCCTCCAGCGTGTACTGGTACTGGGTGCGGCTGACCCGGTCATCGACGGTAAGGTCCTGCACGGGTTGCATGTAGAGCTTGATGCCCGCGACCCCCGCCAGTTTCGGCTGCAGCCGGTCAATGACCTGCGTCGCGGTGAGGCGGCGGACTTCAATGGGTTTGAGATCGATCTGAATGCGGCCGCTGTTGAGGGTGGTGTTGGTGCCGTCCGGGCCGATAAAGGACGAGATGTTGTCGACCGCGGGATCGGCGAGCAGGACTTTGGCGATCGCCTGCTGCCGGGTGGACATGGAGGCAAAGGAGGTATCGGCGGAGGTCTGGGTGATGCCCTGGATGATGCCGGTGTCCTGGACGGGGAAGAAGCCCTTGGGGATGGTGATGTAGAGAAACGCCGTGAGCAGGACCGTGGCGAGCGCGATCAGCAGGGTAAGGGTCTGAAAGCGCAGCACAAAACGCAGCGTTCGGCCATAAGCGGCGATGGTGCGCTCGAAGAAGCGCTCGGAGACCTCGTAAAACCAACCCTGGTCCTTCGGCGCGGTGTACTTGAGCAGCCGCGCGGACATCATGGGCGTGAGCGTGAGCGAGACGAAGGCCGAGATCAGAATGGTGACGGCCAGCGTGATGGCGAACTGGCGGAAGAGCCGGCCGGCGACATCGCCCATGAACAGCAGCGGGATGAGCACGGCGATCAGCGAGACGGTGAGCGACAGGATGGTGAAGCCGATCTGCTCGGAGCCTTTGAGCGCGGCCTCCATCGGCGGATCGCCCTCTTCGATGTAGCGGGAGATGTTTTCAATCATCACGATGGCGTCATCGACCACAAAACCGGTCGAGATGGTGAGCGCGATCATGGTGAGATTGTTGATGCTGAAGCCCGCAAGGTACATGACCCCCAGCGTGCCGATGAGCGAGAGCGGCACGGCGACGGAGGGGATGATGGTTGCCGCCAGGCTGCGCAGGAAGAGGAAGATGACCAGAACGACGAGCGCGATGGCGAGGAGGAGTTCAAACTCGACGTCTTTGACCGAGGCGCGGATGGCGTCGGTGCGGTCCGAGACGACCCGGACGTGCACGGCGCGGGGAAGGCCGTTTTCCAGCTGCGGCAGCAGGCGCTCGATGTTGTCCACCACCTGAATGGTGTTGGCCCCGGGCTGGCGTTGGATGTTGAGGATGATAGAGGGCGTGCTGTTCACCCAGGCGGCCAGGTTCGCGTTTTCCACGCCGTCTATCACATGAGCGATATCGGAGAGCATCACGGGCGCGCCGTTGCGGTAGGCGATGACGACGTGCTTGTAGTCACCGCTCGAAAGCAACTGGTCGTTGGCGTTGATGGTGTAGTCCTGCGAGGGACCGTCGAAGTTGCCCTTGGCGGAGTTAAGGCTGGTGCTGGTGAGGGCGTTGCGCAGATCTTCGAGATTGATACCGTAGGCGGCGAGCGTGGTGGGGTTGGCCTGGATGCGGATAGCCGGTTTCTGGCCGCCGGAGATGGATACCAGACCGACGCCGGAGATCTGGGAGATTTTGGGCGCGAGACGCGTGTCGGCGAGATCTTCGACCTTGGACAGCTCCATTTCGTCGGAGGTCAGCGCGAGGGTCAGCACGGGCGCGTCGGCCGGATTGGATTTGGAGTAGACCGGCGGCACGGGGAGATTGGCCGGCAGGTAACTCTGCGCGGCGTTGATGGCGGCCTGCACCTCCTGCTCGGCCACGTCGATGTTGAGCGAGAGCTGAAACTGCATGACGATGACCGACACGCCGCCCGCGGAGGTGGAGGTCATCTGGCTCAGGCCCGCGACCTCGCCGAACTGACGTTCGAGCGGCGCGGTGACGGCGGAGGCGACCACATCGGGGCTCGAACCGGGGTAGAAGGTGAGCACCTGGATGGTGGGGTAGTCCACCTCCGGCAGGGCGGAGACGGGCAGCTGGAAGTAGGCGATCGCTCCGGCGAGGAAGATCGCCACCATCAGCAGCGCCGTCGCGACCGGACGGAGAATAAAGGGGCGGGAAGGGTTCATGGGGCGCTGCTCCCGCCGGTGGAGCCCGGTGTGTTGCTTCCCCGCGTCTGGCCGTCGCGTCCCTGGCCGTTGCGCTGGCCTTCTCCGCGTACCTGCACCGGGGCGCCATTTTCCAGGCGGTCAAAGCCGCTGGTGGCCAGGGTGGTGTTGGGGCCGACGCCGCCCACGGCGGTGACCTGCTCATTGCTGGTGAGGGTCTTAATCGGCTGCACGGCCACGGTGTTGTTCGGCTTGACGACATAGACGAAGGAGGCGGTGCCGTTGTGCTGCACGGCGGCCGAGGGGACCAGAATCGCGCTCTTCAGCGTCCGGACGAGCAGGCGGGCGTTGACGAACTGGTTGGGAAACAGCGCGCTCTCCTTGTTATCGAAGGTGGCGCGGAACTTGAGCGTGCCGGTGGCGGTATCGATCTGGTTGTCGAGCGAGCTGAGCTTGCCGGTGTCGAGCTTTTTGTCGTTGGAGCGGTCAAAGGCGTCGACGGTGAGCTCACGGCGGCCATGCAGCTGCTCCTGCACCTGCGGCAGGCTGTCCTCGGACACGTTGAAGACCACGGTGATGGGCTGCAGCTGTGTGATGACCACCAGGGTGGAGCCGGTGCCGGAGAAGACGGTGTTGCCGGGGTCGACCAGCCGCAGGCCGACGCGGCCGGTGATGGGCGAGACGATATGGCAGTAGGCGAGCTGCACGCGGTCGTAATCGACGTTGCCCTGGTCCGAGATGACGGTACCCTGGTCCTGCTCGACGGTCTGCTGCTGGTCTTCGAGCTGCTGGCGGGCGATGGCGTTCTTCGAGAAGGCCTCCTGATAGCGGGCCAGATCGATCTTGGCCTCGGCGAGCACGCCCTGATCGCGTTTGAGGGTGCCTTCAGCCTGGGTCAGGGTGGCCTGGTAGGGGCGCGGGTCGATCTCTACCAATGGCTGGCCTTTGCGCACCATCTGGCCCTCGCGGTAGTAGACCGCCGTCACCCGGCCGGTGACCTGGCTGTAGATCGTGACGGTAAAGACCGGGGTGACGGTGCCGAGCGCGTCGTTATAGATGTTGATGTCACCCATTTTGGACTGACCGACCGTGATGGCCGCCGGTCCCTGGGCCCCGCGGCCGCCCGCGCCGCCGGTCTGCGCCTGGCCGCCCGCACCCGCGGCCGCCCCTCCCGTCTTGGGCGCCTTGGTGTTGTCGCTATTGGACGTGAAGCGATGCACAAGCAAGAAGGAGATCGCCAGCAGAACGCCCGCGGCCAGCCAGTACCATTTGCGCCGGCGCTGCACTCGCTGGGCATCGCGGTCGATCCTGTGGCGGGCCACATCGTAGTGGTCCGGGTCCGCTGAGTTCTTTGCCTCAAACTGACTTCCCAGATCGCCGCCGTACGACGGCGAATTATGCGCCAAAAAGGCCGCCCCAAGCTCATGGCCATCCGCGGCTGGAGCCCCTTTCCCCTCTTCAGTCATCTCACGCCCTTGTAACAATTCAACGCCAGACGTCATCGCGGCTCAAAAGCCGACCCGACGCGGAGCCCTACAGTCATTCTGAGGCCCAACAGGAGAAAGACGGTCGAGGAGCCGGAAAAGTTTTCAGATCCGCCCCAACCTCTGTCCCACTTTCGTGCAGGCCCGGTGTGGTTGCGCCCGGGGTACGCAAGTACGGCTTCCATGGACTTTCGCACCGCTACATGCTGGAGCAGGACGCGACCACGGTCGGCAAGCGGCCGGGGGAGGTTCGCGAAGGGAACGCAGATTCCCTTCGGGAATGACAACAAGAAAAAGCGGTGGCAATCCCGGTCGGTGGATGGACAGTAAACAGACAGCCGTTTTTAGAAAAAGCAGCCGTTTTTTAGAAAGCCGTATCTCTAGAAAGAACAGCCGTTCTTTAGCGGCGAGAACTGCTTTAAGCGGCCTCTCCGGCTAACTTGAGAAACTCCTCACGGACGTCTACCAAGCGTGGAAGATTGAGATCCTGCAGGCGGGCATTGACCGCTTTGGCGGCTTCGGAGTGGATGTCGTCCTTGTACATCTGCACGATCTTTTCAGCGGAGTCGTAGCCGTGGAAGCGGCCCATCTCGTCCTGCGTGCGCCGTTTCAGGTCTTCGAGATCTTCGCGCTGCTTGGTGCCCAGATCGCGCTCCGTCGCGTGCAGGATGCGCAAAAAGATGTGTTTATCGAGAAAATCGAGCAGTTCGGTCTTGCTTGCCATGCTTCTGTAGCCTCCATGCCGCCGAAGGAGCGCGGTACTGGCGCTCGCCCGGCCGTCAACAGCTTGGATGCCTACTCGCCGGTTCGGCGCTGTGCGCGTTTCCACAGGTAGACGCCCGCGCCGACCACGCCGGCGCCCACCGCCAGGGCTGCGACGACAGGGTAGCCGGGTTCGGGCTGCGTGTGACCGGTTTCGGCATAGCTTGGCTTCGTGGCTGTCTTCGCAGTCGGCGCTTCGAGCGCGAGGGCGAGCACCTCGGCTGTGTGCAACGCGCGGCGCAGGGTGCCGTAGGCGATCTGCTGGCGACAGCTGAAGCCGTCGCTGACGATGAGGGTGTCGGGCGCGGCTTCGCGCACGGCGGGAAACAGTACGCGCTCGCCGATCTTCACCGAGAGGTCATGGTGGCCTGCCTCATAGCCGAACGAGCCGGCCAGGCCGCAGCAGCCGGAGTCCAGCACCTCGGGCTCCAGTCCGGCGGCTTGCAAGAGGCGCTGCTCGGGCGACATGCTCCACAGCGCCTTGTGGTGGCAGTGGCCGTGCACGACGGCCTTGCCTTCGATCCGGCCGGGTTGGTAGCCGACCCGGTCGAGGAAGTCGGCGAAGAGGATCACCTGCTTGCTGAGGCGTTGCGCGGCGTCCTCTTTTGGGAACAGATTGGTCAGTTCATCCTTGAAGACGGAGGCGCAGCTGGGTTCCAGGCACACGATGGGCGTGCCGGCGGCGATCTCCGGGGCGAGCGTGGTGAGGATCTTGCGCAGGTAGCGTTTGGCCTCGTCGAGCATGCCGAAGTCGTAGAGCGGACGGCCGCAGCAGAGGTGTCCCCCCGGCACGCGCACACGGAAGCCGGCGTCTTCGAGCACGGCGAGCGCGGCCTGGGCGGTATGCGGGGTGAGGTAATTGTTGAAGGTATCGGCCCACAGGATGACCTCGCCACGCACCTGGCGTTCAGCCGAGGGACCCGGTTCGCGGTGCTTGAGCCACTGCTTGAAGCTCTGCGCGGGCCAGGCGGGCAGGTCACGATACGGCGTGAGGCCGCCGAATTTTTTGGCCAGGGCGGCCAAGCCGGGTGTTTGCGTGACCAGATTGACCAGGGAGGGGAATTTCGACGCGAGGACGGCCCACCTGTCAATCAGCCCCATGGCGTAGGCGTGTGCCGGCCGCAGGCGGCCTTCATAGAAGTGTGCGAGGAATTCGGCCTTGTAGGTGGCGACATCGACCGAGACCGGGCAATCGCCCTTGCAGCCCTTGCAGGCAAGGCAGAGATCCATGGCCTGCTTGATGCCCTCGTCGCGCCAGCCGTCCTGTATGGCCTCGCCGCGCAGCATCTCGAAGAGGAGCCGGGCGCGGCCGCGAGTGGTGTGCTGTTCTTCGCGCGTGACCTGGAAGCTGGGGCACATGGTGCCGCCCTCGAGCTTGCGGCATTTGCCGACGCCGAAGCAGCGCTCGGTGGCGTTGGCCAGGCTGCCGCCGTCGTCCGGGAACTGGAAGATGGTGAGCACCGGTTTGGGTTTCCAGTCCGGCCCGACGCGCAGGTGGCTGTCGAGCGGGTAGGGATCGACGATCTTGCCCGGATTCATCTTGCAGGCCGGGTCCCAGATGCGCTTGAACTGGCCGAAGGCCTCGACGAGCTCGTCGCCGAACATGATGGGCAGCAGCTCGGCGCGGGCGTGACCGTCGCCGTGTTCGCCGGAGAGCGAACCGCCGTAGCGGACGACGAGATGCGCGGCCTCGGTGACGAAGCGACGGTAGGTCGCCACGCCCTCCGAGGTCTTCAGGTCGTAGTTCATGTGCGTATGCAGGCAGCCCTGCCCGAAGTGCCCGTAGAGCACGACGAAGTAGCCGAAACGCTCGCAAAGGGCATAGAACTCGCGCAGGTAGGCTCCGAGCTTTGCGGGGGGCACGGCCGCATCGTCCCAGCCGCCCCAGGTGTCGGGCATCTTGCCGGGCACGCGCGAGACGCCCAGACCCAGCTCACGCACCTCCATCACGGCCCTCTGCTCGGCGGGATCTTCGAGCAGGCGCAGACCGATCTGATCGGGGTCGTGGCGCCCGGCCCAGGCCTCGGCCTCGCGGCCCAGGGCAACGGCCTGTTCTTGCGTGTCGGCGCCGAATTCGACCAGCAGCCACGCTCCACCGTCGGGGTAGTACTTGATCCCCGGCATGTGTTTGCCGGCCAGGCGGGCGTTCTCGAGAATGCGGGCCTCGAAACCCTCGATCGCGATGGGATCAAGCTCGCTCAGGCGCGGTGACTGGTCGGCTGCGGCGAAGACGTTAGGGTAAGCCACGAGCAGCAGAACGCGATGCTGCGGGCTTTGAATCAGGCGGGTTTTGGCGCGCAGCGTGATGGCGCAGGTGCTTTCCGTGCCCACCAGCGCGCGAGCGACGTGGAAGCCGTTTTCGGGCAGCAGGTAATCGAGGTTGTAGCCTGAGACGCGGCGTGGGATCTGTGGATACCGCTCGCGCACGAGGGCGGCGTAGCGGTCGCGGAGATCGCGGAGCGCGGCATAGATCTCACCCTTGCGCCCACCCGCGGCGACGATTGCTTCGAGTTCGCTCTCGGTGGTTGCGCCGACGGTCAGGCGCGTGCCGTCGTAGAGCAGGATGTCGAGTTCCTCGATATTTTCGCTGGTTTTGCCGCCCAGCACCGAGTGCGGACCGCAGGAGTTGTTGCCGATCATGCCGCCGAGCGTGCAGTACGCGTGCGTGGCGGGGTCAGGTGCGAAGGTGAGCCCGTACCGTTCGGCGGCGGTGCGCAGGTGATCGTTGATCAGGCCCGGCTGGACCCAGGCGAAGCGCCCTTCGGCGTCGATGTGCTCAATCCGGTTCAGATATTTCGAGAAGTCAAGCACCACGGCCACATTGCAGGTCTGGCCGGAGAGGCTGGTGCCCGCACCCCTCCCGAAGATCGGCACACCGTACTCACGGCAGATCGCCACCGTGGCAATCACGTCCTCGACGGTGCGCGGGATCACGACGCCTATGGGTACCTGGCGGTAATGGGAAAGGTCGGACGCGTAGAGAGCGCGGGAGGCACCGTCGAAGCGGATCTCGGCTTCGGTGACCTCGCGGAGCCGTGCCGTCAGCTCCTCGGCCAGAGAGTGAGAAAGGGAGGGAGCGGAAGGGGGCATCGAGCGGGGGAACTCCGAGCCGGCGGCCTGCGTCGGCGTCATTGCCGTGGGGAGCATCAGCGTGGGATCAGGATGCCTCGGATGCGGCGCGGTTGTCGAGTCTTAGATGGCTCCCTAGAACGCGTCGCGATCCTGGAACAGCTTGGGTTTGCGATAGGTGCCGACGGCCTGACGGGTCCAGGCGAGGAAGGGAACGGCCGCGGCAAAGGCTTCGACGGTGTGTGCGATGAACTCCGGATGCAGGATGTCCTCGCGGGTCAGGGGTTTGCTGAGGAAGAACTGCTTGTGCCAGAGGTACGCCGCGCCGGGTGCGTTCTCGTCGAAGTCCTTGGGGAACCGCTTGTAGCGGCCGCCGCTCAGACCGTTCCAGTGGGTGTGGAGGCCGTCGGCCTGCAGGAGGCGATCGAGGGTCTCAGCCTCGGTGGCAAAGCGCGGCCGCAGTTCTTTCATCTGCCGCGCGGACGGCATGTACAGACCGCAACCCCGGAGGTTGTGCTCCGGCGTGGCCCCGAGTGAGACGTAGAGGCCCGGGTTGGTTTCGAACATGGAGGTGGCGGGTTCCTGGAGGAAGACGAACGTGTTTTCGCGCAGCAGAGGGCTCGAAGGGCCTTCGTCGTCCTGCGCGCGACGGCGCAGGGGCTTGCTGATCTTGCGCGGGGAGAAGACGACGCCCGGCAGCAGGACCGCGAGCCGTTCCTTGAGCTCGCTGACGAGGTGCGTGAACGGGACCTCAACATGCGCGGCGTAGCCGGCACGGTGCGCGTCAAACCAGTCGCGGTCCTGGGCGTGCCTGCGGGCCCCGTCGAAGTAGCGAAAGGTTTGCTTGGTGAAGGCGAGATCGGCCATACGTTTCTATTGTGCGCGTGGCAGAGCATGCACTATTGGCCGCCGCTGTTGAGCAGTGAGGCCACCTTCGCGGTGCTGGCCTGCGCCCAAGGGGTGTTGGACGCCCAGCCGAGCAGCAGTACGAGCGCCCCGCCGGCGGTCATGATCCACCAGATGGGATGCGTTGCTTCGGTGAAGTTTGCGCCGCTCGCACGGCTGGCGCTCACCACGGTGCCGGCCACGGCCACACCGATGGCGCCACCCACCTGGCGGCCGGTGGAGGCGATCGCCGCCGCCACGCCGGCCTGCGACAGGGGCATGCCGGCGACGGCGTTGGTCGTGATGGCGGGGTTGATCATGCCCAGCCCAAGGCCGAACAGGGCATAGATCAGGAGCAGCAGGGGAAGGGGGGTCTGTGTGCTCAACCGGGTGAGCAGAAGGGTGCTCAGCAGAAGGCCGCTGCCTGAAAGGAGCAGCGAGGGCCGCGTGCCGTAGCTGCCCACCAGCCGGCCGGAGAGCGGAGCCGAGAGCATCATCAGGATGGCCAAGGGCAAGGTGCACAGACCCGTGTGCAGGGCGGAAAATCCACGTGCCTGCTGAAGATACAACGCATTAAGAAAGAGAAAACCGGCAAAGGACGCGAAGGCGCATACCGCCAGAAACGTCCCGGTGCTGAACGGCACGCTGCGGAAGAAGCGGAGGTTGACGAGCGGTTCCCGGGAGCGCCATTCCTGAAGGAGAAAGCCGGCGAGGGCCGCAGCCGCTGTCGCGAACAGGCCCACGATCAGGCGCGAGTGCCAGCCCGCGCGCGGGCCTTCAATGACGGCGTAGAGAACGGAGGCCAGGCAGGCGAAGATCAGCGTCTGGCCGATGGGATCGAAGGCGCGGGCGCGCGGAGCTTTGGATTCGGGTACGAAGAAGGCGGTGAGTGCGACCGCCATGAGGCCGATCGGCAGATTGATCCAGAAGATGGAGCGCCAGCCCACGGCCTGGGTGAGCGCGCCGCCCAGGATGGGGCCAAGCGCCAGCGAGACCCCGGCCACCGCTCCCCAGATGCCGACGGCGCGTGCGCGCTCCTTGGGCGCTTTGAAGGTGTTCGCGATGATAGACAGGGCCACGGGGTTGAGCATCGACGCGCCCAGCCCCTGCAGGCCGCGAAACAGGATCAACTGGCCGATGCCCCCCGCGACGCTGCACAGCAGGGAGCCGGCCGTGAACAGGAGGAGGCCGATTTGAAACACGCGCCGCCGCCCGAAGCGGTCCGATATGGAGCCCGACAGCATGAGCAGGCTGGCGACGACGAGCGTATAGGCATCCACGATCCATTGCAGCTCCGAAAGGCTCGCGTGCAGGTCGTGCTGGATCGCCGGTAGCGCGACATTGACGATCGTGACGTCCATGCCGACCACCAGCAGACTCATGCAGCAGATGCCGAGCACGAGATTGGGCCGAAGCGGCTTTTCGTTCTGCGGCCCCGCCTCGGCCGGCACGGCCATACCCTGCGATGCCATGTTCTGCGATGGGATATGCTGCGGGGCAATGTTCTGCGGCGGCGCTTCAGGCGAGGGCATCGAGGATCTCCTGCGAGCTTCTGACGCGGCCGATCAGGGGAAAGATCCTCTCGTTCGCAAATTGGTGCGCAGCCGCGTCCAGGCTTGAGCAGGCGTCTTCCGCAACGACTACCTGGAAACCATGTGAAACGGCCTGCCGTGCGGTGGATTCTACCCCGAAGTTTGTCGCGATGCCGCCGAGCACGACTGTCTCCACGCCGCGTGCCCGGAGGATGGATTCGAGCTCCGTCTGGCCGAAGGCGCTCCAGTGCCGCTTCGTGATGAGGAGATCGCCGTCTTGGAACCCGGCCTCCGGCACGAGTTCGGAGGCGAGGGCGGGTGGGGGCGGGGCGTTCGGATTGCTGAAGGAGAGATCGACGGTCAGCGGCCTCATGTTTCCGAGATCGACCCGCACATAGACCACCGTCGCGGCCTTCCGCCGAAAGGCCTCCGCGATACGCCGGGCGTTCTCGACGACCTGCGCGGCGGCGTGCGGTTTGACCGGCATGGCCACAATGCCGTGCTGCAGGTCAATGAGGACGAGGGCGGTATGCTGGGGATCGAGAGACAGGGACATGGGCTGAGCTCCGGGTGCATTTAAGTTGAGGATTTCCTCGACTTATTTTCTATCATACTCTATGAGGGTGTCCTCAACTTCCACGCAGATCTCGCGGCGGCAACCGCAACAGGCACGGGCAGCCCTTCGGCGCGCGAAGTTTCTGGATGCCGCGGCCGAGTTGATCGGTGGGGTGGGGCTGGAGGCCGCGACGATGACGGCGGTAGCCGAGCGCGCCGGAGCTTCGATCGGAGCGCTGTACGACTACTTTCCGGATAAGGCGACGCTCGCGCTGGCCCTGATGGCCCGCTATGCGGAAGAGGCGGATGCGCACTGGGCCGCGGTGCTGGCGCTGCCCCACACCCCGGCGAAGGATGCCTTCGCGGACCTGTTTGTGGAGGGTGTTCTGGCATTTGTGCGCGAACGGCCAGCGTATCTGCCGCTGCTCGGAGCTTCGCCTGGGTACGCGCGTTCCAACGCGGCACGGCGGCCTTTGCGGCAGACGATCGCCAAAGCGCTGCAGACGCTTCAGCCGACGATGTCCGCGGACCGCGCGTTTCTCAGCGCGCAGGTGATCGTGGAATTGATCAAGGGATTACTTTCCGTCTACAAGCAGGTGGCCCCGAAGGAGAGAGAGACCGTTGCCGAGGAGTTCAAGGGCTTGATCAGACTGTATCTGACAGAGATAGCTCACTGAGGCCTGGGGATCGCCGCTCGGCATCGCCTGGAGGTGCTGCCCCTCCATACATCAGCGCACATCAGCGCACGAGATAGTGAGCAAGAAACAAGGCCACCAGCGCCCACCCCACCGGGGTCACCGTTCGTATCCGTCCGGTGGCGGCCAGGGTCACCACGTAGACCATAAATCCGATAGCCAGGCCATCCGAGATGGAAGCCATGGTCATCAGCAGAAGCGTGATGAGGGTGCAGGAGGCAAGGGTAATGTCGCGGAGATCGAGGTCGGCCAGGCCCGCCATCATGTAGATCCCGATCATGACCAGCGCCGACGTGGTCGCCACGGCGGGGATGACGGCAAGGACGGGCGTGATGAAAAGCGCGAGCAGAAAACAGGCGGCGACAGAGAGGCTGACCAATCCGGTGCGGCCGCCCTGCTCGACGCCGGCGGCGGATTCCAGGTAGATGATCGCGGTGGTGGAGCCGAGCAGCGCTCCTCCCGAGGCGGCAAAGGCATCGGCCGAGAGGGCCTGTTTCAGCCTGGGCAGGTTGCCTTCGGCATCGGTCAGGTGGGCCCGCGCGCCCACGCCGAACAGCACCGCCATGGCGGAGAAGAGATCCGTGAACAGCAGGGCGAGGATGATCGGAATCGACTGCGAGGGATGGTGCCAGGGGTAGCGGAGATCAAGCCTGAAGGCGACCGGCGCCATCGAGTTGGGCCGCGAAAAGAGATGCCCAGGCCAGTCCGTGATGTGGGCATGGCCGTTCGCGCCCGGCAGGAACAGGCCGGCTATGCTCGCGGCCAGAATGGAAAGAATGAGCGCGCCTGGAACCTTTCGGATCACCAGCACGATTGTCAGGATCAAGCCGGCAAGGCCGAGCAGCACCGGCGGCGAGGACATACTGCCGAGGCCCACCAGGGAACGCGGATTGGCTACGATGATTCCGGCATTTTTCAGGCCCAAAAAGGCGATGAAGAGGCCGATGCCGGCACCCACGATCTTTTTGAACGGAGCCGGAAACGCTTCGATGATTCTCTGCCGTATTCCTGTTAGGGAGATCGCCAGAAAGAGCAGGCCGGTATAGAACACCATGCCCAGCGCCGCCTGCCAGGGGATGTGCATGGCCCCGCAGACCTGGACCGCGACATAGGCGTTGACCCCCATGCCGGGTGCCATGGCCAGCGGATAGTTGGTGCGCAGGCCCATGATGACTGAAAAGAGGGCTGCGATCACGGCCGTGGCCGTGATGAGCGCTCCACGGTCCATGCCCGCGGCGGAGAGCACCAGGGGGTGGACGACCAGGACATACGACATCGTGGAGAATGTCGTGAGGCCCGCGAGGATCTCGCGGGAGAAGGTGGAGCCGCGGCTGGAGAAGTGAAACAGGCGGTCGGCCGCGCGCGCGAGTCGGCTATCCGGTGGAGCTTTGGGAGCGTACCGATGCGGCGGCTCGGCTAATGGCTCAGCAGGCGGCTCAGTGGGCGCTGTGCTTTGTTCCACAACCTGCGTTCCACCGGACTCGCGGGAACGCGGTGCAAGCACAGGGGATTCAGGCGGCAGGATCATCGGTTCGCATCTTCCTTTGTGTGCCGGGCCAGGCTCAAAATAGAAACCATGGATATGCCGAACGACAGGGGTGCGCTCCGCATTGAGCGGTTTGCCTGCGCACACGTGTCGTTTGACCTTCGGCGAATATAGCAGTAGATTACGGAGAATTCGCACCCTTTCCCTCAACCTCCGCGACAGCGGTAGCCGGTCCGGACCGCTGTCGGTAGCGCGGCGTATTTGCAATGCACTCGCTTCAAGCTGGTTTCGTCTGTCTGGTTTCGTCTGTATCGATGGGAGAAAGTTGTGAGTTTGCGCGGCGCGTGCAGCTGGATTCTTTTTGCGGTCCTCCCTGCGGGAATGGCGATGGCGCAGGGTGTGCCTGCGCCGCGGTTTGTGATCGCCGATCAGGACGCCAACGGTCCCGGCGGCTCGGATATGGCAGCGCTGCTAGTATTTCTACAATCCCCGCAGGTCAACCTGCTGGGAATCACCGTCGTCTCCGGCGACAACTGGCGCGATGTGGAGGTAGCCCATGCGCTGCGCCTGCTGGAGTGGGTGGGTCGGACCGAGGTGAAGGTGTATCCCGGAGCCGCCTTTCCCCTGGTCCGAAGCAAGGAGGCGACCCTGCTGGCCGCGCAACTCTACGGCAAGGTGAGTTACATGGGCGCCTGGAATGACCGCGTGAAGCAGCGCTGGGATGAGGTGCCCGACTTGCAGGAGGGCAATCCCACCACGAAGCCGGCCGAAGAGGATGCGGCACATTTCATGGTCAGGATGGTACATGCCCATCCCCATCAGGTTACCCTCTATGGCGCCGGGCCGCTGACCAACATCGCGCTCGCCATCCGGCTCGATCCGCACTTCGCGGAACTCGCGCAGGAGCTGGTGATCATGGGCGGCAGCCTGAATCCGCACACGGATGCAGTGGAATGGGTGAACGCGCCACGGCATGAGTTCAATTTCTGGTTCGACCCGGAGGCCGCGCATATTGTGCTGACGGCTCCCTGGCCGAAGGTGACCGTTACGACGATCGACGCCTCCATCCAGACGCAGTTGAACGGCGTGTTGCGCGATCTGGCCGGGGCTGACAGCAACGCGGCGCGCTATCTGCTTCGCTACGCGCAGCATGACAACACGGCACAGTTTGCCTGGGATGAGCTCGCCGCCGCCACCTGGCTCGATCCGGCGATCACGGTCCATGCGCGCGATGTTTTCATGGATGTGAACCTGGAGCATGGAGCCAACTACGGCGATGTGCTGACCTATGCCGATAGGGACAAGCCGGCGCTGCCCATGGGCAAGGTGCACGCGCAGGTGGATGTGGACCCACAACGGCTGGAGCGCGACCTTACCGCTCTTTTCCGCAGCCCCACACCGGGTGCCCACGGCGCGTCACCCCTGCCGTCGCGGTAGGTCAGGTCGAAGGAGAAGCATGGATTGGCAACCGGAGATCGATACGGCCGTCCGCCAGCGGGCGGTTCAGGCCGCGCAGGGGCTGGTGCCCTTTGACCTGCTGCTGGCGGGCGGGCAGGTGGTCGATGTGATCACCGGCGAGATCCGCGCGGTAGACGTCGGCCTCGTCGGCCCGCTGATTGCAAGCGTTCACGCGCCCGGCAGCCGGACGGACGCGGCTGCGCTCGAGCGTTGCGAGGGACTGTTCATCGCTCCCGGCCTGATCGATACGCATGTGCATCTGGAAAGCTCCCACATGCTGCCGCACCGCTATGCGGAGGTGGTCGTCGCCCAGGGAACCACAACGGTCTTCTGGGACCCGCATGAGCTGGCCAATGTGATGGGCGTGAAAGGGGTTCGGTACGCGGTGGACGCCAGCCGCGATCTGCCGCTGCGTTGCCTGGTGCAGGCCTCCTCCTCGGTACCCTCCGCGCCGGCCATTGAGGTTTCAGGGGCAAGCCTCGGCGGCGCGGAGATGACGGAGATGCTGCGCTGGCCGGAGGTCCTGGGCGTGGCGGAGATGATGGACATGAACGGCGTCCTGGGCTCTTCCCCGCGCATGGTGGCCATAGCGGAGGCTGGACGCGCCGCGGGCAAGCTCGTGGAGGGCCATGCCCGCGGTCTGACAGGGGCGCGGCTGCAGGGGTACTGCGCGGCCGGCATCGGGTCCGATCATGAGATCACCTCCGGAGACGATCTGCTCGAAAAACTGCGTGCCGGGCTTGCGGTGCAGATTCGCGGGGCGCATCCGTATGTCATTCCGCCTGTGGTGGAGGCGCTGCGCCGTCTGCCGCACCTGTCGTCGCAGCTGATGTTCTGCACCGATGACGTGCCGCCGGACGCGTTGCTGCGGCAGGGCGGTATGGTGGACGTGCTACGACGGTTCATCGCCGCCGGGTTGGCGCCTGTCGATGCGATCCGTATGGCGACCTTCAACGCCGCGCTGCATCTCGGACGCAGAGACCTGGGCGCGGTCTGCGCCGGCCGGATCGGGGATCTTCTTGTGCTCGGGGACCTGGAACAGATGAGTGTTCGCATGGTCTTTGTCGCAGGCCGCCAGGCTGCCCGCGAGGGTCGGATGCTGCATCCGGTGAACGCTCCCGAGGTGGCGATGCCGGCGAACTCGGTCCACGTCGCCCCGCGCCGCGTGGAGGATTTTCAGCTAAAAATTCCCGGGGTTCGTGCAGGGAGCATTCACGTCCGAACCATCCGGGGTGTACGCTTCGCCGAATGGGGATCGGTTGCGGTGCAGGTCCGCGACGGCGTTGCCGCCCTTCCAGCCAAGGAGGAGGGCGGCGCGGCATTGAACCTGATCTATGCCGAGCACCGGCATGGGCAGCACGAGGCCGGACCGCAAATAGCATTGCAGGAGGGCATCGCCCGGATGTCGGGAGCCCTGGCCACCACCTACCTGCACGACGCGCACAATCTGTTTTCGATCGGCGGCAACGCTGAGGATATGTGTGTCGCGGTGAATGCGTTGATTGCGGCGGGTGGCGGCATCGCCGTCGCAAAGGATGGTAAGGTACTGGCGCTGGCGCGCTTCCCCATCGCCGGCATGCTTTCGCCCGACCCTGCGGCAGGTGTGGCACAAGCGTTTACCGCTGTGCGCGAAGCCGCCGAGCAGGTAACCGAGTGGACGCTACCCTACTGGATCTTCAAGTCCCTGGAAGGCATGTCGCTGGCCTGCAACCCCTTCCCGTGCCTAACCGATCTGGGGTTGGCGGACGGTCTGGCAGGACAGCTGGTCGGCCTGTGTAGTTAGCTCGCCTGTGATCGCTTAGAGGGATCTCCGCGAACTTATTGCAGGCAAACAG
>CAXTBJ010000041.1:31251-35093 GCA_964242585.1 uncultured Bryocella sp. | reverse complement strand
GACGAGCCCTATGCTGAAGCGCTGAAGCAGAGCAAAATAGCTGCTGATGTAGGTGGCATTCACCCTTCGTTGTCATTCCCGAAGCCGAGGTCCCCATCGAGCGCCTTTGCTCGATGGGATGGGAAGGAAATCTGCGGTTGTTCTTGTTTTCGGCTATTTTCTATACCGTCCGCTAATCCGCTCTAATCGAGCACGCGCCTCATCCACCTGCGATCCGGGCTCCGAAGAAGGTGCGGAACTCAGCCAACACCGCATCCGGCTGCTCCTCGGGAAGCAGGTGACCGCAGTCCAGGGCCTTGCCGCTCACATCCGCGGCCTTTGCTCTCCAGGTTGCTAACACATCCCAAAGCTGGCCGACCGTTCCCTTTGCACCCCAAAGCGCGAGGACGGGAGCCTTTATCTTGTTTCCCGCCGCGTCGTCGGCTCGATCCATGTCGAGATCGGTCGTCGCAGCCGCGCGATAGTCCTCGCAGATGGCATGAATGGTGCCTGTGCAGCAGTAGCAGCGCAGGTACTCCGCCATGGCCGCCGGTGTGACCGCACCGGGCGTTTTGCCCTGCACAGCCAGATGATCTCGGAGGTAATAGGCAGGATCGAGGCTGATCAGATGCTCCGGCATGGGGGCCGGTTGAATCTGCAGAAACCACCACACATACCTGGTTGCAAACTCCTTGCTCGTCTCGTTGTACATGGTCAGCGTCGGCGCGATGTCCAGCAGGGCCACACGCTCCACCGCTTCGGGATGATCGAGCGCAAGCCTATGGACGACCCGCCCCCCTCGATCGTGGCCGGCCACCATGAAGCGGGTATGGCCAAGTTGGCGCATCACCTCCACCTGATCCAGTGCCATCGCCCGAAAGGAATAATTGACATGATTCTCCCCTCCGTCCGGTTTGCTGGAATCCCCATAGCCCCGCAGATCGACAAGCACAACGCTGAAGCTCTTTGCCAGCGCGGGAGCGATCTTGTGCCAGGTGACATGCGTCTCGGGGTGGCCGTGGATCAAAAGAAGAGGATCTCCGCTGCCGGCCGTCAGCACCCGGATGGTTGCCCCCGAGGTTCGGATGGACTGTGAGCGAAATCCGGGCAGGAGCTGCTCCGACACACCCGCTGCAGGTTGCGCCGGCATCGCGGGCAGAGTACCGCAGGCTGTAAAACTGGCCGAGGCGCTAGGCAGCTCCTGCGCCAGATTTTGGGGGGTTGGAGCGCGGCTGCCTTGGGCGGTCGCACGTTCGACCAAAGCGCTCAGGGATGTGCCTACACCGAGAGAAGCAAACGACCTTCGATCCATAATCACCTCTGCTGCAGATCATCGACGTTGGAGGGGTCCCTTAAGGGCATAACTGCCTGGGCGGACTTCAACCTTTCACAAAACACCATCTGCAATCCCTATAAATCTCCGGATCGCTCATCGGAAGTCGGTATCAGGGTCACCACGCGTACCGCTTGACGCAGACAGAACGAAGCCTTGAGGTCTGAGATCGATAAGCAGCGGTAAATCCTCAAAAGCCTATGGCAGCGTGGACTCCACGGTCATCGGCAGCGCCAGATGCGACGGGTACTTGGGCGAGTTATAGATCGTGATCGTCTGCGCCCCATAGGCCGTGGCGGGCGCGGTCATGATGTTCGGCACAAAGGTCTGCGGATTGCGGTCATACAGCGGAAACCAGCTCGACTGCACCTCCACCATCATCCGGTGCCCCTTCAAAAACGTGTGGTCCACCCCGTGCAGGCTCCACTTGTACTCGTTCACCTCGCTGGGCTTTACCGGCTCGGGTGCAGTGAAGCTGTGCCGGTAGCGCCCGCGCAGGATCTCCTCGGCCACCATGCCCCGGTAGTTCGTCGCCGGATCGACGTCGATCAGCTTGACGATCCAGTCGGCGTCCGTGCCGGTCGTCGCGGCAAAAAGGTCGGCCATCACATCCCCGGTCACGGTCACGTCGGCGGTCAGCACCGGTGTTTCGAAGTTGGCTAGGTCCTTGCGATCCGAGACGAAGCTCTGGTCCTCCACCAGCCACGTCCGCCACGTCGAACCCTCGCCGTAGGTGGACTGGATGGGCCGATGGCGGTACGGGACCGGGTCGGCCGGATCGGCAACATACGCCGCCGATGGGGTCTCGTAGCCCCCGCTGGGAGCCGTCGCCGTCAACAGCTTGCCGCCGGCTAAATAGGCGTTCACGGTGCGAAAGCCCTCGGCGGGCGGCCAGACGGGGTAGCGGTGCCACCGGTTTTCACCCGTGCGGAAGCTGGCCGTGTCGTCGAGATCGAAGCCCGGCTTGCCCTTGAGATAAAACTCAAAGAACGGCGACTCAAAGGTGGCGCGATAGTAGGCCCCGGTATTTTGGTCGCCGAACTGGATGCCGCCCCATTGACTGGTGAGCCCGTTGCCGGGCCCGCGCGCCCAGCCGCCATGGTTCCAGGGTCCCAGCACCAGAAAGACCTTGTGCTGCAGATCTGGTGGTGAGGACGGCGCCTGCTCCTGCGGGCGCAGCTGGTTCCGGCGCATCGCGGCGTATTCCGCCTGCGGCCCCCACATGTCCTCCTGATCCCAATAGCCGCCCACCTCGAGCGTCGGCACCTCGGGCCGCCCGAGCCGCCGCTCCACCGCCATGTCCTGCCAAAACTTCGTATATGTCGGCTCGATCAGAAATCGCTGCGCCGTGGGCAGGTTCGTCATACCGGCTGAGGCCGCGGCGCCGGCGAAGTTCGTGTGGCTCAGGAAAAAGGTGTACTGGTCCTCCTTGGAGGTGACGCGCGCGTCGGTCTTTTGCGCTTCCAGCTGCTGCACGTAGTCAAACCCATAGGTCTCGCGGAATGCGCCGTTATGGAAGAAATCATCGCCCAGCCACACGTCCGTCATCGGCGCCTGCGGGCTGATGGCCTTCACCGCCGGATGCGCGTCCACGCCGGCCATGATCGCCAGAAATCCGGGGTAGCTGATGCCGAGCACGCCCACTTTCCCGTTGTTATTGGCCACATGCTTCAACAGCCAGTCGATGGTGTCGCGTGTGTCCGTGGTCTCGTCCACGTCGGTCTTGCCCTTGTGCGCCACCACCGCCCGGTTCATGACGAATTGCCCTTCGGAGGCGTAGCGCCCACGGATGTCCTGGGCAACAAAGATGTACCCGCTGGCGGCGAGATCGGGCTTACCGCTCTCTAGCCCTCGTGCCGTGGCGGACGCGATGCCGTACGGCGTGCGCTGTATCAGAAACGGCAGCGCGGGGCCTGCCGTGTCGCTGCGTTGCGGTCGGTATAGGGTCGTGTGCAGCTTCACACCGTCGCGCATGGGAATCATCACCTCCGAGCGCACGTAGAGCGGCCCGGCATAGCCCGCCGGCGGTGCCTCATCCTGCACGCCCGCGGGGTCGGGAATATTGGCCTGATTTGCTTGCGCGCCCGCAGCGGGCATACCCAAAACAAGGCAAAACCCCGCCGCCGCGCCGCACGCGCCCCAAAAGTTCCAGGTCCTCGAACGCCCCATCCGTTCCGTCTCCCTCGTTTGTTACTTGCCGGTAAGATTGCCCGGGCTGGCCAGGCATTGCCACCCCTGCCGCGAGTGCGAACCGTCACAGAACGGCCGCTTCTCGCTCAGGCCGCAGCGGCACAGGCTCACCGCCGGCTTGCCGGTCAAATCCCACTGCTGCCCATCGGCATCCCTCAATACAATGTGCCCTTCTATCCGCAACGGGCCATTCGGCCGCACGGTGATAAATACTGGATCGTCTGCCAAGTACTTCCTCCCAATCTCTGGTGCCGAGCCCAGCATACCAGCGCCTCGCGCCACTGCCCTGTCAAGACTGCTGCCAGATCCGTCCATCCATAAGGCAAACCCGGCTACTGGG
>CAXTBJ010000041.1:30010-31151 GCA_964242585.1 uncultured Bryocella sp. | reverse complement strand
AGGCAGGATCTAAGCCGCTATACCGCCGCGGCCAGACAAGCCTTCTGCGCTGCCAGCAGTTCGTGAATGCCGCCCTCCGCCGCATCCAGCATCTCCGTCAACTGCCCACGGGAGTAGGTCTCCCGCTCCGCCGTCGCCTGGGTCTCCACCAGCCCGCCCCCGGCCGTCATCACCACATTCATATCCACCTCGGCGCGGCTGTCTTCCTCGTAGTTCAGATCCAGCAGCACCGCCCCATCGACAACCCCCACCGAGGTCGCCGCCACCATCTCGCGCAGGGGATTCTGCTTCAGCGTGCCTGCCTCCACCAGCCGTCCCAGCGCAATGGCCAGCGCCGTGCACGCGCCCGTGATCGCCGCCGTGCGCGTCCCGCCGTCGGCCTGCAGCACATCGCAGTCCAGAATCACGGTCCGCTCGCCCAATCGCTTCATGTCGACCACCGAGCGCAGGCTGCGGCCGATCAGACGCTGGATCTCATGGGTGCGGCCGCCGATCTTGCCGCGCTCACTCTCCCGCGCGGTGCGAGTCAGGGTCGCGCGCGGCAGCATACCGTACTCCGCCGTCACCCAGCCGCGGCCCGAGTTGCGCAGCCATCCCGGCAAGGTGCTTTCGATCGTCGCGTTGCACAGCACGCGGGTGTGGCCGGCCTCGATCAGCACGGACCCCTCCGCGGTTGCAACAAAGTGGGGTGTAAAACGGAGCGGCCGGAGCTCGCGAGCCGAGCGTCCATCGCCGCGGGGAACCGTAGAAAAAGCGGACATACCTCAATTATAGGCAGCGGTGCCTCCTGTTCCCTGCTGGGCCTCGCGAATCCTCACCGCTCGTCCCGTTTTGGGATGGGGGGGGGGCACGTTACCAAAAGCATTCCCGAAATGTTGCATGGCGGGCGATTACCTTCGTCCTTCCGGTGCGCCATCGCGCCGTGGTCTTCTGACGCTGCGAGCTATTTGTCAAAACGGATTGCTCAAACGGAGCACCACGATGCAGGCCCATCCTCGGAATTTGCAGAGCAGCACAGCCACCCCGGTCCCTGTCGACTCCAGCCCACGCCATACCTGCGTGTGCGGGGAGGTCTCCCATGGCTGAGATGTCTTCAGCCCACGCTCTGCTCGCGGGCAGACCCTTCGGCAAAGCCGCCAAC
>CAXTBJ010000041.1:28818-29910 GCA_964242585.1 uncultured Bryocella sp. | reverse complement strand
CTGCCTTCGCCCATACCGGCCTTCGCCGCTGCCCGCGAGCGCCCCACCCTGGACAAAGTCGCCTCGCGTACCGCGCCGCTGCGGGTTCTGGTGGTTGAGGACGACCCGCTCGTGCGCCAGGCCTGCGCGGACATCGCCAGGGATCTCGGCTATCTCGTCGAGACTGCGGACTCCGTTCCGACCGCCAGACTGGCCCTGAAGCGAACCGCGGCGGATGTTCTGCTGCTGGACCTGAAACTCCCCGGCGGCGGCGGTTTCACACTTCTGGAGGAGATCCGCGTAACCCATCCCCGTACCGCCGCCGTGGTGATGACGGCCTTTGCCTCCGTACCCTCCGCGGTGGAAGCCATGCGGACCGGTGCCGGCGATTACCTCGCCAAACCCTTCACCCTGGAGGAGCTCACGGCCGTCCTGGAGCGGGCGGCGGAGCGGCGTCATGCGTTCGCGGAGGCCCGCATGCTGCGCGATCGCCTCCATACCGGCAAGGCTTCCATTCTATTGATGGGCCAGGACCCGGCCATGGACAAGCTGCGCCGTATCCTTTCCAAGGTCGCCTTCACAAGCCATCCGGTGCTGATTCTCGGTGAAAGCGGCACCGGCAAGGAGATGGTCGCGCGCACGATTCACAGCAACGGTCCCACGGCCGCACGGCCCTTTATTCCCGTGGACTGCGGCTCGCTGCAGCCCGCCCTGCTCGAACGCGAACTCTTCGGCTCCGTCGCCGGCCAGCCAACGCCCGGGCCGGGTAGCCGCGCCAAAGCCGGCCTGCTCGCCGCGGCTGAGGGTGGCACCGTCTTTCTCGACGAGATCGGCGACCTCACCCCCGAACTGCAGGCTCGGCTGCTGCGCGCCCTCCAGGAAAAGGAGGTCCGCCCGGTGAACAGTGAGAGCGTCATGCCCATGCGCGCCCGTGTCCTTGCCGCAACCAATCGCGACCTCGCCGCCATGGTCGAAAGCGGGCGCTTTCGCAAGGACCTCTACTATCGCCTGAACGTGGTCAACATGTGCATTCCGCCGCTGCGTGAGCGGCCCGGCGACATCCCGCTGCTCGCCACATATCTGCTGGACCGCTTCAGCCGGGAGCGCGATCGC
>CAXTBJ010000041.1:2495-28718 GCA_964242585.1 uncultured Bryocella sp. | reverse complement strand
ACGATCGTCGGGAGCACAGCGCGCGCTACATCCTCTCGGACGAGGCGCTGCGCCTCATGATCGACTATGACTGGCCCGGCAATGTGCGTGAATTGGAGCACGCGATGGAACGCGCCTGCTCGCTCTCAAGCGGTCCCGTGCTGCATCTCGCTGACCTGCCCCTGCCCTTGCAGCAACGCCGCTACCAGGCCCGGCTCACCCCTGCCGAGCTCCGCTCCATCCCCCCGGAGGCTCGGGACGACGTGATGACGGGTGTGGTAACGATCGTGGAACTTGAAAAACAGGCGATCCTGAAGGCCTTGCGGCAGCTGCAGGGTGACAAGCTGCTCGCGGCCAAGCTGCTCGGCATCGGCAAAACCACGCTGTATCGCAAACTGAAGGAGTACGGGCTAGGCGATGATCTCCTCACCAACTAGACAAGGCTTTCCAATGGCGGAGCGCTCCGCGCCGGAGACCCGCCCCGCGCGCCCGCGGCTGGAGCCTCACACCCTGCAGCCAGCGGCGATTCGCCAACGCGGCAACGACGGCGCGGGATGCCCCATCCTGTTGGTTGCGCCCGAGCCGACTGCGAGCATGGTGGCGCAGGCCTTCTACCGTGACCCCCATCACGATCCGGACCTCCATATCGAGATCGCACCGGACGTCCGGACCGCCTTCACCGCGCTGCGCCGGGACGAGTTCAGCCTCATCGTGCTCGGGGACGACCTCGCCGCTGCGGAACCGGACGCCGCCGACGCCCTGTTCGCCGCCGCCGGAACCGCCCCCGTGCTGGAGATCAATTTCGGCATCTGGAGCGCCGAACGCATCGTTCGCCAGGTTCGCTCCGCGCTCGCTCGCCGCGCCGCGGAGGAGGCCAAAGCGCGCCGAGCGGTCGGCAACTCGCTGCTGAATGAGTTGAACGCCTCACTGGCCGGTCTGCTGCTGGAGTCGCAACTGGCTCTGCGCCAGGCCGGCCCGGAGATTCTTCCCACCCTCGAGCATCTGATCCGGCTTGCCTCCGAATTGCGCACCCAACTGCGCAGCTAAGCAGGCTTCCGTTTTATGGCTCTCCCCCTGAACCCAACCCGCAGCGCAAACCAGCCCAAACCGGACCTTTCCGGAGGTCTTTTACGGGCCACCGCTCCCTTGCGCCCTCAACAAAGTCCCGTCCCCTCTGTGTACAATCCGGGCTGAAGCGCTCTGCGCGCACAGGGGGAACGATTGATGAAGCTGACACCGGGAAAGCTCGCGGGACTGAACGCCGTCTCCAATGAACACGGCGTGATCGCCGCAGCCGCCATGGACCAGCGCGGTTCGCTGCTGAAATCCATGCAGTCCGCCCGGGGCGCCGCTGCCGACGGACATGACCTGGAAATGTTCAAGTCCCTGGTCACCGATGTGCTCACACAGCACGCCTCGGCGATCCTGCTCGACCCGGAGTTCGGCCTTCCCGCCACCCATCATCGGCATGGCAAGGGTCTCCTGCTCGCCTACGAAAAGACCGGATACGATGCAACAACGCCGGGGCGTCTGCCCGATCTGCTCGACAACTGGAGCGTTCTGCGCCTGAAGGAAGCCGGCGCCGACTGCATAAAAATCCTGCTCTACTACACCCCTTTCGATCCGTCCTCGGTCAATGACGTCAAGCACGCCTTCATCGAGCGGGTCGGTGCCGAATGCCGTGCCTTCGATCTTCCGTTCTTCTGCGAATTTGTCGGCTATGATGCCGAGGGCGGCAAGGAAAATACGGTCGAGTACGCGCGCAAGAAGCCGCAGATTGTCTCCGGCGCGATGAAAGAATTTTCTGATCCCAAATACGGCATCGACGTGCTCAAGGTCGAGGTCCCGATCGTGATGGAGTTCGTACAGGGCACCCAGGCCTACAAGGGGGATGCCGCCTACACCCGCGCGGAGGCCTTGACGCTCTTTCGCGACACCGCCGCGGTCACCAGCCTGCCTTTCATCTATCTCTCCGCCGGTGTCTCCAATCCCGTCTTCATCGAAACGCTCGAACTGGCCGGCGAATCCGGTGTGGCTTTCAACGGTGTGTTATGCGGACGCGCGACCTGGTCGGACGGTGTTGCCATCTTCGCCAAGCACGGAAAAGATGCCTTCAGCACCTGGTTAAATGCAACGGGCGTGGAAAACATCACCAATGTGAATCGCGCGCTGCAAGCTGCCACCTCTTGGCACGGCAAGGTAGAGAACGCGATATAACCCGCTTCCATCTTGGGAAAAGCATGGCTCTCCAACGGCTTTTCTCAGGATGTACAGCAAAGGTTAGTTGCGCCGCTTTTCTTGAGAAGCTGCCTTTTCGACTTCGGACGCCACGGTATCGGGAGAACCGTCTTGGTCGTCCGAAGTCCTCTCCCGCCATGCAGCATTGACAGCCGAAGTACACCGTCAGCACGGCAGGGCTCAAGACATGACTTCACGTCGTTGAACTAAACTCCAACCTGCGTAGAAAGTTCGCCCTTCGGAGAAGGGTCACCTCCGTGCGGTGCTGCTGCATGAAGTGACCGTTTCCACAACGCGGCCAACAATCGGCTAGGTAAAAGGGCCGTTCCCACCAGAAAGACCCAGTCCAGCACAGCGGGCCTGCATGGCCAAATCTTTCGCGCAATCTGATGCAGGCCCCTCCAATCGCCGGCGCGCTTTGCCTTCATCGCCGCTTTGGTGCACAAAAATGAGCAGAACGCTCGATTCCCGATCCAGGCCCGGTAGGCTTCCGCCCATTGCACGGACTCGGCCCAGTTCATGCGTCGCGAGCGGGAGATGCTCTCCGTTGCAATGTTGTAGACAACCAGCGCCTCCCACGCAAAGACCACACGGGCACCCGCCAGGTGCCAGGCCTCCAGCAGCCAGGCCCAATCTTCATGGTCGGCGTGGGTGCTGAACGGCACCTGCTCGACGATGGAGCGGTGCACCAATAGCGTCTGGATGGGAATCACGCCCGGTCGGCCGAGCAGCGACGGTCGCCGCAGAATGTAATCCGCGATGTCTTCGCCTTCTCCGATGGGACGCTCCGGCCAGACATCCTCTCGCTGCTCTCGGCGATACAGGGTGCGGCAGGCAATCATGCGTTTCGGTTGCCGGGGATCTGCGAGCCGCATCTCGGTTTCCACCTTTTGCGACAGCATCAGATCGTCGTCGTCCAGAAACGTCAGCCACTCGCCGTGGCTGGCCGCCACACCTGCATTTCGCGCCGCCGCCGGGCCCCCGTTCGCGGGTAGCTCCAGGTAGCGCAGGCGCTCGTCCATCCCATATAGCGCCGCTCGTGTAGCGGGATCTGGGCCGTCCGATACCACAATGACTTCCACCTCGTTCCACGTCTGCGCAAGTGCGCTTTGCGCGGCGATACGCACCTCCGCGGCGCGGCGATAGGTGGGTATGATCACGCTGACAAGTCCATTGGCTCCCCTGGGGACACTCATGCAAACCTTCCTCTTGCTCCTGGTCGAATCTTTGCCCCTGGTAGTCGCCCAGGGATTAGCCCTGTCGTTCTGCCCTTTGTTCGCGGGAGCGCAGGCAATACCTCGCCGGCCGCGATCTCCGGTGAAACCGCTGCGTCGGAATTCTCCTCCATGGCGAGCTTCACAATGCAGCTGTACGCGATCAACGTTGGCAGGTAAGGCGAAATCGGCGCAGACTCCGTGAGGCTCAGCAAAGCCATCCATGTCAGTAAAAGGGCCGGCAGCAACGTGCTCTCTGTGGGGTTACGCCGGTATCGCCTCCACGCAACAACACATCCGCCCAGCAGCGTAAACGCGTATAGGGCGGCGCCAACAAACCCTAGCGAAAGCGTCTGATCCAGATACGTGTTGTGCGCGTGCGGTACCATCCAGCCCTGATCGAAGGAGATTTTCTCAACACGCTCCGGACTCCAGAACGCCTCGAAACCGGAGCCCAGCATCGGTCGCTGTTGAACACTCTCCATCAACTCTGCCCACAGCGGAGCTCGGTTGGAGAGGCTGGCCGTATTTTGCGTATCTTGCCGGCCCATCATGAAAACATCTGTGATGGCACCCCCGCCGGATCGCCCCAAAGCAAATACCGCGCTCGGCAGCACGACCGTTAACGCCAGTGAAAGCACGAGCCCGCGCATGGTGGGCTCAAGATGCTGCTTTGCCATGCGCCACAGAATGAAAACCATCATCCCCAGGCAGATGAACGTGCCCACACGAGCACGGGTGATGAACAGAAGAGCGGAGAATAGGGTCAGAAATGGAGACATCCAGAGCAGCCAACGCGGCCGGCTCTGCACCAGCGTAAGTCCACACAGCAGACACACGAGCAGGTTCATGGCCTGGAAGTTTGCCGTCATCACGCCCATGAAGCGATAGTCGGGATCAAAGGGCGCGAAGCTGTGCTGGACCGCGATATCTATGACCAGAGAGATCATCGCCACGGTACCGGTGCAGGCAAATCCAAGGAGCGCCATCTCAAGCATGGACGTCACGCGCGCCAGGGCATAAATAAAAACGGTATTTATCAAAAATACGACGATGCGTTTGCGTGTAATGGCAGGGTCGATACTCCAGGCCATACTGGCCACCACCCATCCCACATACCCCACCGCGCCATAGACTAACTTGCTGGACCGCGTGAAACGGCCGCGCTTGGGCAACCGCCAGAGCAGGTAGGCGGAGGTGAGCAGAACGGCCGGCATGGCAAGCTGACGACTCAGGTTGCCTTCGTAGGCAGCCGCTTCGTTCGCTGCCGCTTTCATCGGATCGGGATCGAGTTTCAGCGGCAGGTAGTACGGCACGGAAAACCAGAAGCACACTCCGAGCACAACAGCGCAGACGATTTTGCAGAGACGCAGAAGGTGCGCTGAACGTTCACCGGCAGCAAACGCCCGCTGCTCGGCGGCGCGTGTGGCGGCGTAGCTCAACATAGCGTTGCTCATGCGCGCACCATCTCTCGTCGGAAGAACACACCGCGCACCGTAAGCACAACGAGGCTACCCAGCAGCATGGCCGCAGCTGCTCCCGGCACCTGCAAGTGCCGTACCAACAGTAAGCACACAGCAGCCTGTGCCAACAGGCCGAACGCATTTGCATAAAACGTCGTATCAGCACGACCCAGCGCCGTTAAGCCATATGATTGAGCGAGCGTCGCCGCGTACGCCACCAAATTCAAGGCTAGAAAAATCAAAAGGGTACGGGCATTGCCGGGTACCGTCTTGAAGATAAGTTGCGCCACCCACGGACCCACAAGAACGATCCCGAGCGCGAAGACGGCAGAGCCGAGCAGCAATGCGCGATCCAGCCGCGCCACCACGGCTCGCAACTGCGTGGGACCGCCTTCCTTCCGGGCACGCGCGATCATGGGGCCCATCACATTCTGCATACTGGTCAGCGCCACACGCGGAATGTTCACCACGCTTTCGCATATTGCATACGCCCCCACGGCCGAGCCGCCCAGCAAAGCGCTCAGAACCCAGGGATTGCATTGTGAACTGGCCAGAAAGATCATGTTGCTGCCTAAGAACCATCGTCCCAGCTGCAGGTTCATGCGCAGGTCATCCAACGTACTGCGAAGATCCACTCGAAACCTGTCCCATTCACGGAACAGCCACCAGAAGCTTACCAGCACGGCCCCCGCGCAAAGGACGATCAGCGTGTGTGCCACGTCAAGCCGCCCGGTCAGGTACAGCCACTCCACACCCAGAACCTGGAGCAGATTCGTGGCCACCTCCGTCCAGAAAGCCTCCTTCAAACGCATGTGGGAGAAGTACATGCGGCGCGTGAACTCGCGAAATAAAATGCCTCCACTGGTGAGAATCAACGGCGTAAATGTGCCGTAATACACCCCACGCGCCGGCACGGCTGCCCAGCGGCCGGCAAACCAAAGCGCCACGGAAAATAGGAGACAAAAAACCACCTGCAGGGCAAAGATGCTGCCTTGATACCTGCTCTTGCGATCGTCTGCGGTTCCTGGAAGATTGAAGGTAAAAGGTCCCCACAAAAATACGTTGCAGAACTGGATCAATACATCCATGGTGCGTTGGGTCAGGATGTAGATGCCGAATTCCCGCTGTCGACAATGACGGCTCAGCATGGCCGCAACGATCATATTGCCCAGGCTGTACACGACCTGGTCAGCCAACGCATACCCAAGGCGTTGGCTGACATTGTTACGCAGCTTGTGAGCCCACACGTTCCAGCGGCCGCCAGGGATGACGAGCGGGTTCGCGAGGTCGCTTGCAAGGCTTGCGCTGGGAAGCGTGCTCACAGCAGACCCGCCCGTGCCGCGCCGATGGACATCTCACCCAGGGAGCGTTCAGACACCCCGGCTCCGAGGGCATTGGCTACAGCAGGCGCTGCGACATGACGATACACGCTGTTCATGAAGTCGTGATTGTGTGCCCAAAGAAAACGGCGTGCCTGTGCTGTCGCGCCATGGCTCAGGTGGAGTAAACGCTCCGGGTCGCGTGCAAGCTGCTCGATGGCGTACGCCCAATCCCGAAACGCCTGGTGCGGTGTGTGCACCGCCAGTTTTACACCGCACTCCGCGCTGACCATGTCACTCGCTCCCTGATGGTCAAAACAAATCACGGGTACGCCGGCTGCAAGCGCCTCCAGTACCACATTTCCGCTGGTATCACGCAGGCTGCTGAAGCAGAACAAATCCGCCGAGTGCATATATTGCGTTGCGTCCTGAAAGGGCCGACGCCCCAAGAAGTGCACACGCTCCGCAAGGCCAAGTCGCCGCGCCAGGTCAGCCCAGCGCTCCCGCATGGGGCCGTCACCCAGCACATCAAGCTGCCAGGCGAGCTCACGGGGCAATAACGTCAAGGCTCGCAGTAACACAGGCAACGCCTTGCGCGTCTGCAACTCTCCGCTCCAAAGCAGCCTTATCGCCGGTAGCTCGTGGCCATTTTTCGCCTGGATCACTCGCTCCTGTCGCCTCGCGCGGTCGGGCTCATGAACCTCATGCAGCCCCGTTTCAAGCAGCAGATCGGGACTTTGCCCCAACACCTTGGTGAAGTCTCGAGCATTGGTTGAATTTGCAGCGAAGATCCTTGTCGCGCTTTGGGCAGCATGTCGTACACGTGGCTTTCTCAAAGCAAATCGGTTTGCCAGCCCGCGCACCCCTTCCTTCACAGCTTCCGCGGGAGAAAGCATCGACAAAAAGCGTGCCGGAAAGTTTTGTGTCCCTCCAACCGGTCCCCAGATAAACGGCACATTTAATGTGCGACCGTAACCCGGTTCACGAAATGTACACACGTTCACTTGATGCACGAGACTGAATCGTTCGCGGCGATGGAGATCGGTGATGAGTTGTCGAGCCAGAACCTGCCAGTGATGATAAGCGCGGTAGTTATAGGCAAACAGAACCCGTTTTTTCTCGAGTCTGCGTAATCGCGCATCCGGCATGGGCGTGTGAAACCGCACATTCACCGGCAGCAGACCCTCCTCTCGCGCGCGCTCGAGATCTGCAACATTGGCTTCGCTCGTCACCACATGGGTTTCGGCGATCTGAGCCGCGCCCAATACACGGCCCCAACCGACCGCCCACTCTGAACCGCGATAGGGGCTGCATTCGTAGGCTAAAAGCAGTAACTTCATGCCTGTTTCTCCCTCACAGGTCTATATCGGCAATTTCCGTCGAAGCATCATGACTCTTTCGTTGTAGCGGCGCAGTTGCAGCGCGGTCATGCGGCAACGACCTAAAACGCGCTGACACTCTGCAGCGGATTCAGATAAAAACCCAAATTCACCAGCTTGATGTATCTCTCAATGCGCGAAGGCACATCGTGCCGCACCAGCAGCATGTCATCCGGCTCCAGCAGCATGTCATTCTGCTCCCGTGATCGGCGGGTGTATTTGTCGAGCCGCAGCACATGAACCTCGGCCGTGTCGGCGTCAAGGCGGCGAAACAGCAGCACCCGGCTGAGCGCCGCGTCGTCCTTGGGTCCGCCACTGGCCAAAATTGCTTGCAGAGCCGTCGTCGGCCGGCGCAGATCGAATCTGCCCGGTGTGTTTACCTCCCCGGCGACAAAGATATGCGGCTTATCGAAGTCCTTCAGTGTGACGACGACTTCAGGATTGACGAGCCTCGTGACCGCGGCCTTCATAATGATTTCTTGCAGCTGTGGCAATGTCAATCCGGCCAGCTGCAGATCGCCCGCGGCGCTTACGAAGGCGTGCCCATCCGGCCCAATAACAAGATCTTCGTTGAATTCAGGCGTGAAACGAAAGGCAACCGCTACGGTGTCGCCGGGCTGAAGAGCATACGTCGCTTTGGCCTGCTGCGGCGCTTGCACGAGAGGCCGCCGCTGCCCAACGGACGCTTGACCGGCCCCCTGAATCTGCGCCTGCAGGCGGCTGCCGAACGGCAACAAAAACCAGGCAACGGTGAGGCAAAGACCAAGCTTGTTTTTTGAACGATACATATCGACAGCTTCGCTTGAAAAGTTCATAGAAGAAATCCCTTGGCCGGGTCGCGATCTACCACTTGCGTTCATCGCTCTACCAAAGAACGCGGTACAACCAGCGAGGCACCGGGTAGCTTCGCCGGTTCAGAACATAGCCCAGCAATGGCGCGGAGGTCACAGTCATCTGTGCGATGAGATCCTCGATATTTTGCTTGCGCGCGGCATTTGCCCCCACAACCGCCAGATAGCCATCCACGCAGGGCGCCAGTTCCGCCGTCAGCGTCGAAGCCTGCAGGCTGGGGCAGTCCAGGATGAGCAAATCGAACTGGCGACGCAACCGCTCCAGTGTGGGCCGCAGCCATAGCGAGAAACGCCCTTGCGGATCGCCCGATGGAATTCTCTCCGGAGCATTCACTTCAGCATCCTCGTCCAGTACCCAATACCGCTTGTCCGCATCGAAGCGGGTGTTCAGATGCACGCCGCCGTGGCCGCTTCCTCGCTGGCCTTCGAACCGCTGTAGCAGCGTGAACGCATCCAGCACCATCACCCTGCTGGAGGCGTGCCGTGCCGCCTCATCCGCAAGATTTCCCGCGAGATAGCTGACCCCTTCTCGACGCAGCGAGGATGTAAGCGCTACACATCCGCCGCGAAGCTGGTGTTGAGATGTTTCGTGGGTCTTACTATTTGCGGCAGACCAGCCGTTTGTCGAGCGAACACCTCCCACCGAGGCCAAGACCTCAGCCTCTTCAGGTTCTTCCACCTGGGCACTGGTAGCTTGCCGGATGGCAAACAAAACGCGCTGCAGCTGCAGGCGGTTGCCGTCAGAGAGTTGTGCGCCTCCCTGCGTGTCCGCAAAGGTCGCGAGCGTGCGCATCCCCGTAATGGCTTCCAGCTGCGCGGGGCTATGAACCTGTCCGCCGGAAAGATCGACATACAACGCGAGCGAGACGCCTAGCAGGCTTGCGAAGACGAGAGCCACCAGCAGGTATAACAGCGGCTTCGGCCGGACAGGATCGGGCGATGCCATCGGCGCCTCCAGCACCGTGACATTGAACAGTTTTTCCCGGTCCAGCGCCTCGGAGATGCGCGCCTCATCGCGCCGTTGCGCATACAACGTGTAGTCGGCCTGCGATTGCTGCAGACGCCTGCGCAACTCCCCATAGGCAGAGGTAGCTTCTTCCAATTCGTTCAGACGGTCGCGTGCGGCAGCGATCTGCGATTCGAGCGCAGCTGCCTGCCCCTGCAGCGCGCTGATCTCCGAACCGGAGGTCACCAGGGCCAGATTCAACTGCTGCCAGAGCGGGTTGATATCTGTTGCCTCCTCGCCCGCGGGGTGCTGCGCGGCCTCGGCAATCGCCGCGCGAATCGTGATCAATTTCTCTTCGATCTCTGTGATCTGCCGGTCGTTCGCCGCATAGCGCTTCAGCAGCTCCGTGCGACGATTTTCGAGATCCACCAGGGAGGTATTCAAGCGTTCCTGGGAGTATTGGTTCGTGATCGTGCGCTGCAACGTCTGTGAGCGTGGCGGGGTCTGTTTCAATTGCGCTTGCTCGGTAGCGGCTCGGCTGCGTTGGGCTGCCAGCAGGGCATCGGCCTGCGCGAGCTGATCCTGTAACGTCGCGATACGCCCTACCTGCAGCTTGGTCTGCTCCTCCAGATCAGCAATGCCGTACTTGACCTGAAAGGCGGTGAGCGCGGCCTGATCCTGATTCAGCTGCTGCTCTTTGGCCTTGAGTTGTGCGTTAAAAAAACCTGCTGCGCCCGAGTTGCGTGAGGTTCCTGCTCGCCCCTCGAAATACGCATCGATCACATGCTGCAGATCCGCATTCGCCTTCACCGGGGAGTTCGCCAGCAGCTTCACGTCGATGATGTTTGTCTGGTGTACGGCCTCAACCGTCAAACGATGTTCCAGGTCCCGCGCGGCCCGATCATCCTGTTCATCGCCGAGGGTCAGCGTTTGCTTCAGGCCCAAAGCGCGGCGTGCAACCTCATCGCTTTGCAGCAGGTCCACCTCGGTATTGATCTCAACCGGGCTGACATCGCCCTGTGAAACGAGCCGGTCGACGTTGCTGGTGCTGAGCTGTGCCGCGGTGCGCACATTCTGAACCACCAATTTGGCCGTGGATTCATATTTGCGGTGCATCAGGAAGCTCACGCAGGCCGTCAGGCTCACCACGAGCAGCACCGCGCCGAGCACGATGCGGCTCCGTCGAAAGACGGCTTCCGTGATCACCTGGCGCAGCTTGGGAACCGCGAAACCGGTCGCGGTGGGATTCGGTATCGCAACGGATAAGGGCAGAGCCAATGTTCACGCAACCATGTCGGAAGATTTCGGTCAGGCGCACAGGGCACCCGACGGAACGACGTATCGATACCGCCGCGTAGTGGACAGTAGCACGTGGCGCGTTCGCTTTAAATCACCTGCCCCTCACACAAAAGGCTGAGTTGAAACCACATTTGTCTCATTTCCGCACACCGGGCAATGACGCACCTTAGCAATAACGCGAAGAGCGCATGAAGTTTTCAACTTTTTTGCTTTTTGGGCTAATGAATTCTCTGCCGCTGCCGATAAGACCAGAACGGTGAGGCAAGTGAGATGACGAGTGACAACCTAATGCAGACTTTCGGCGCTACAAGCGAGACCTTTGAGCAAACCACGAGCAGCATAAGCGCGGCGCCGGTGGCGCGCCGCGCGCTGGCAACCCACGCACGCCCAGCCCGCATGGCGCAACAGCTCTCCGCGCCGATTGTGCGCCTGTTGGATCGAGGCGCCATTCTTCTCGCATTCACGTTGTACCTCTTCGACACGCCGCTATCGCGAAGCCAGACCTTCACGGGTTATCTTGCGGAGCGGGGTTCACTCCACAATCTGCTTTTGGCTGCTGGGCTGCTGCTGCTGTGGCAGATCGTGTACTGGCTCACGGGCATGTATCAGGCCAACGTGAACTACCGGGTATCCCTTCTATTCTGGAAGGTGCCGTTTATTTCTCTGCTATGCACGGCATTCTCCTTTCCGCTGCTGCGCTACACAGAGCCGGTGCACGGCACACTGCGCTCGGCTGCCCTGTTTTGGTTTTTTGCCTGCACACTGCTATTGATCGTTCGTGCGGGCGTAATGACCTATGAGGAGCAGATTCGCCCCGCATTTCGCAAGCAGCGCACGGCGGTTATCTGCGGTACCGGGCCGCTCGCCCGCATGCAGGCGGCCGACCTGCATCGGCACCCGAAGTACCGCTATCAGCTGCTTGGCTTCGTGGACAACAGCCCGCATCGTGGCATTGAGCTGATGGGCTCGGTGCTGTGCGGCGTGTCTGAGTTGGAACAGTTGCTCATGCACCAGCCGATCGACGAGGTCATCATCGGTTTACCGCTGAAGAGTCACTTCGGCGAGGTGGAAGAGATCGTCGCCATCTGCGGCAGAGCCGGTGTGCAGATGCAGTACTCACTGGATCTGTTCAATACGGAGGTCGCCAAGAGCCGCAAGATCGATGGGGATCGCACCCATCAGGTGGTGCTGGAGATGGTGCACCACGATCAGCGCCTGCTGCTCAAAAGCGCCATGGACCGCCTCCTTGCCGGGATAGGTCTCCTGCTGCTTTGGCCGCTGTTTGCAATCATCGCCCTCTCCATGAAGATCACCGATCCTGGACCGATTTTTTTTGTACAACAGCGCTTCGGTTTGAATAAACGCCGCTTCGGGATGATGAAGTTTCGCTCCATGGTGGTCGATGCCGAAGCGCGCCAGGCGGCACTCGAACACATGAACGAGAACGCCGGGCCGACCTTTAAAATTAAGCGTGATCCGCGCGTTACCCGCATCGGTGCCTTTCTGCGCAGCACCTCCCTGGACGAATTGCCTCAGCTGATCAACGTGTTGAAGGGTGAAATGTCACTCGTCGGTCCGCGGCCGCTGCCCACGCGCGATGTCGAGCGCTTCTCCGAGCCCTGGCTGATGCGCCGCTTCTCCGTGAAGCCCGGCATCACCGGGCTATGGCAGGTCTCGGGACGGTCCAACACGGACTTCGACAACGCGATCAAGCTGGATCTGCGCTACATCGACCGCTGGTCGCTGTTGATGGACGTCCGAATTCTGCTACGCACGGTTTCAGCGGTGGTGCGGCGTAGCGGCGCGTACTAGTTACGCCCGCGTCTTCTACCGCATTCTGGCATCCGTGCCGGCTTCGTCGTAAAAGCCAGGGCACCCTTATGCGTACCCACCCATCACGAGCAAGCCGCGATGGGTGGGTACCCGAAGCAAGCGTTACATCGCCACTACGCGCGGGGTGCGCCTCGCTCAATGCAGCAGGACATGGCGAGGGGAAAACGCTTAGGCCAGGGGCTGAACCGCCGAAACCGGAGCCACGGGATCGCCCGAATGAACGCGAACGCACCAGCGTGGATCAGAGGTAACGACGCTGGGCAGAGCACCGGGATCGACAGCCCTCCGCACCAGCTCCGGAGCGTTCCAGGGAACATCGTGGAACGCATCCCCAAGACGCGCCCCGGAGGGATCGCCCAGCAGATGCTGCGGAAACAGAGCGATCAGTTCTCCCGCCGCCGCTGCGGGCCTGTCTCCGGCCTCGGTCGCGCCCAGGATCTCACGCACTAGCGTGGCGCACAGATCGCGTCCCGGCCCAAGCGGCAGATGCGCCAGTTGGGTGGGACGCATGTTCATCTCCAGCAGCAGGGGTTCTCCTGTTGCGGCATCCAGCATGAAATCGAAGCCGCAGAATCCTGTAATGCCCAGCGTGGCCGCAATGCGGCGCATGGCCTCCAGCATGGCCTCGTCTTCCACCACGCGCAGCTTGCTCGCCGGCCCATTCGCGTAACCGACCTCTTCCACCTGGAGACAAACAGCGGACAGCACACGACCACCGAAGCACACGGCCATACCGGTCCGCTCGCGGCCGGCAACGAAGCCCTGCGCGACCACCTCGCGGCGTGCTCCCCGCAGCCAAAGGTGCAAATGACCCCATTCTTTTCCCTTCCAGCCGCGCTTCACGGACTGCAAAAAGCCCAGCGGCTGCTGCAATCGCCGCCATGTACCGACGAGGCGGTCCGCCGCATCCACCTTGCGCACACCAAAGCCGCCCCAGGTCGAGTCGGCCTTCAGCATCCAGGGTCCGGGCATCTCGCGCGCCACGCGCCGCAGGTCCTCCGGTCCGCGCAGCGAGGTGGTAATCGGGATGGACACGCCCGCGGCTTCCGCGGCGGTCAGCAGGGCCATGCGGGAACGGGTCAGCGGCAGGCAATCGATCTCACCGAAGGACCGGCGCATCAGGCGCAGCGTGGCCTCTGCCTCGCCGGAGTCGGTCGCCAGCGCCCACTGCGTGAGCTCCTCGACCAACAGAAAGCTCAGTTCATCGGCCAGCAGCAGCAGATCCGGACGGCTCGCTCCCAGCGCGCGCCGCAGCCCCGCCAAGGGAAACATGGGCCAGTAGCGGTGATGCGTGGCGATGGCATCGGTTGCCAACGCGGGATGGCTTGCGGGAGCCATCAACTCCACCCGACAGCCAAGTTCGGCCAGCGCCATGGCCAGCCGCCCGGTGGATACCCAGGGCGCGGTGGCGACGATCAGGATGCGCTTTCCTTCGTGTGCCTTTGCAGAATTCGAAACGGCCCTATTCAAAGCGGCAGCACTCGAAATGGCAGCACTCGAGGTATCGGGGGGGCTCGTGGGAACAGGATGTGTATGCATGGCTCTCGACTGCCCATCATCCCGCGCCCCGGCCGGGTATGTGGTACCACTTCCGAGTGATTCTGTCGAGACTTGTGCGCAATTTCGCCGGGGTGACAAACGAGGTTCTATGGAGATGCAGCCCGGCGTGCCGCCCAACGCACCGTCCGAGCTTGCAACCAGGAGCACCGCGCGTGACCTACACCCACAGAACACCCTCCCTCGTCGTCATCATCGGGGCCGGCCCCTACGGCCTTTCACTGGGGGCGCATCTGCGCGCCAAGGGTGTTCCCTTCCGCATCTTCGGCCGGCCCATGCAGACCTGGGCCACGCAGATGCCCAGCGAGATGCGGTTAAAGTCGGACGGCTTCGCCTCCAACCTGAGCACGGGGGCCGCGCCCTATACCCTGGCGCAGTTTTGCGCGGAGACCGGCCGCCCCTACCACGACAATCTGTTGCCCGTTCCCGTCGCAGACTTCGTCGCCTACGGCGAAGAGTTCGCCCGGCGCTTTGTGCCGAATCTGGAGCCTGAAAATATCTACTCCCTGCAAGCGGTGGATGGTCACTACCGCGTGCGCACCGCCGCCGGCGAGGAATTTCTGGCACGGCGCGTGGTCGTCGCCACCGGGCTCAGCCTGTTTCAGCACACACCGCGCGAGTTTCGCCATCTGCCGGCAGGCCGTGTCACCCATCCTTCACAGCACACCAGCTTCGAGGAGTTCGCCGGCCGCGAAGTCACCGTTCTGGGCCGTGGCGCCAGCTCGTTGAACGCGGCCGCGCTGCTGCATGAGGCCGGCGCCACGGTGACCCTGATCAGCCGATCGCGCAAAATTCATATCCATGAGTTAGGCGACCCGAAGACGCGTCCGCTGCACCAAAGATGGATGCATCCCTCCACGCCGCTCGGCACCAGCCTGCGTTCATGGCTGGCGTGCAAGGCTCCGGATCTGTTCCACAGGCTACCCACCGCCGTGCGGCGCGTGCTGGTGCACAAGCACCTGGGCCCGGCGGGCGGCGCGGCGCTGCAGGGCAGGCTTGAGGGCTTTTCCACGCTGCTGGGCGCGCGCGTTCACGCGGCGGAGGCGGCCGACGGCTCGGGGGAGCGTCTGCGCCTCACGCTGACGGACAGCAACTCCAAGGTGCGGCAACACCTCACCTCACACCTGATCGCGGGTACCGGCTACCGCACGGACCTGAAACGGCTCACCTTTCTGTCTGCGAACATGCAGGAGGGGATCGGCACCGACGACCGCGGCGTGCCGAAACTGACGCGCCGCTTCGAATCCTCCGTCAAGGGACTGCACTTTATCGGGCCGATCGCCGCGGCGGAGTTCGGTCCACTGGTGCGCTTCGTCGCCGGCGCGGAGTTCACCGCCGAACGCGTAAGCCTGCATCTGCAACGCGCTTGGCTGCGGGAGCGCCGCGCGGCGGAGGCCTCATTACCGCTGCACCGGACCGCGCGCCAGGAACAGTCGTTCTGACCCCCTCCCCACGGTCGCCGAGAACCCACGCCGCAGGAGAGCCCTTTTTCAGGCAATGACGCTGACAGGCGCTTAAAATCCGTCCGGCCGCGCCTTTTGCACGCCGAACGCACGCTCCAGCGCCATACCGGCCTGCACAATCGTGCCCTCGTCGAAGAGCCGACCGACCAGCGACACACCATACGGCACGCGGCGCGGAGGACTGAATTTTGCGAGCGGCCTCTGCGGGTCCGGAGCCCAGTCGCTGCGAGCCTCGGCGATCTCGGTAAAGCCGGCCCGCAGTGTCAGCGACGGATGCCCCGTAAAGTTCGTGATCACCAGAAACTCATCCCGCAACGAGGGCACCAGCAGCAGATCGACCTCCTGCATCACACGGCGCATCTCGCCGGCGACCATGCGGCGTAGACGGTCGGCCTGCACAAAATCCACCGCACTCAAAAAACGCGACTGGCGAAATGTATTGGGCCACGCATCCGGCACCTGCATCTTCAGCGTGTCGATGCGGTGATCGAGCGTGATCTGCTCAAAGGCGGCGGCTGATTCCGCAAACAGGATAATGTTCAGTGAGTCATACGGCCAGTCCGGCATTGAAACCTCGACTGTCTCCATTCCCAGCTGCCTGGCGACCGTCAACGCGTGCCGATCCACGTCGGTCGCAGGCGCCTCCGCCATCCACTTTGGGAGGTACCCGACCTTCAGCCCGGCGACCTTGGCTCTGCCGTCGAAGGCCAGCGGCCGGGACACACTCGCCGTATCGCCGGGATCGAAGCCGGAGATGGCATTCAGCACCAGCACCGTGTCCTGGACGCCGCGCGCCATGGGTCCCAGCTTGTCGCAGGTCCAGCTCAGCGTCATGGCACCGGTCCGCGGCACGCGGCCGTAGGTGGGGCGCAGGCCTTCCACCCCGCAGCGCATGGCTGGCGACACGATGGAGCCCTGCGTCTCCGAACCGATCGCAAAACCGACCAGACCGGCCGCCACCGCCGCGCCCGGACCGGCGCTCGAACCCGACGACCCCTCTTCGAGCACCCAGGGATTCTTCGTCTCGCCCCCGAACCACACGTCGTTCAGCGCCAGCGCACCCAGACTCAGCTTGGCCACCAGCACCGCGCCGGCCTCGTTCAACATGCGGGTCACGGCGGCGTCGGCGGCCGGTATGCGGTCGCGAAACGGCTCCGCGCCCCAGGTCGTCGGGATGCCGGCGGTATCGAGCAGGTCCTTCGCTCCCCACGGAATGCCGTGCAGGGGCCCGCGGTATCGTCCGGCAACGATCTCGGCGTCCGCTTTCCGCGCCTGCCCGAGCGCATGCTCCTCCGTCAGGGTGATCACACAATTTAGCTTCGGGTTGAAGCGCTTCAGGCGATCGAGATAGAGCCGGGTCAGCCGTTCGGAGGTCAGCGCCCGCGTGCGAATCCAGCTGGCAAGCTCGACCACCGTGCTGAAGGCGATGTCCTCCTCCTTCGCCGGCAGGGGGCCGGGCTCGGGCAGGCTGGGCTCAAAACGGGCCTTGGTATAGGGCTGACTCCCCCCGACCGGCGTCATCTCCGGAGTCCACACCGTGGCTGGAGCGATCTCGTAGCCAGGTTCCAGCCTGCGCGGACCGGTGCGGCGCTCATACAGCGGGGCCATGGCCTGCGGCCAGTTCCCTGCCGCCTCGGCCAGGTGAGCCTCGCTCTCTCCGACGCGCACCAGCTTTTCGGCCTCGCGAAAGGTCTCAACCGTAACGGCCGGACCGGCGGGCTGTGCGGTGCCGAAGACCGGCGGCGCACCGGGCGTTTGGGGCGTCTGCTTGCGTGCAGCGGCCGAGCCCTCGCCCGTGATCCCCGCACTCACGGCTCCCATAACCCCCATGGTTCCCTTCGTCAAAAAGCCCCTGCGCGTCTCCGCCACAAACCCTCCATGTCCTGCACCCGTACAGCGTCTCTGCACAGTACAGCATCGCGGGCCGGGCGCTGCTACCGTAAAGCAGGACAGAATATGCCGTTAGCCACCCTCACCCTGGAAATTTCGATCGAGCACGCGCAGTCGCTCAAGGACCGCCGCCAAGCCGTGCGCTCGCTCAAGGACAAGCTGCGCCACGGCTTCAACATCTCTGTCGCCGAGCTGGATGAGGCGGTGGTGTGGAATCGGGCCACCATCGGCATCGCCGCCATCTCGGGTTCGGCGGCGTACCTCGCCGGGCAGCTGCGCGAGGTCGAGTCCGCCGCACGGCGCATCGCGACCGGCCTCGGCTGCGACATCCTGGACAGCTTCATCGAAGCCGACGTTGTATTGCCGGAGTTCTGAGTACGCGTGGGGTACCCTACGAAGCCGGCAGGGTGTAATCGGTCGGCAGCTTCTCCGTCTGCCTGTGCATGCCATGTGCGCTGTAGCTCGTTCTCGTAATGACGACCGAAACTTCCGTAGGGGGGAGACTTTGCTGACCACCTGGAAGGCAGGCGCAGCCAGGGCACGACTGCCTGAACGTACTGCCGCATATCCCGATTCTGACCGGGATGTTAAACTAAAGCGTTACGACCGATGCCTGAACAACGAGCCCGCCAATACCACCGCAACCGCGTCGCCAGCACCTTCGGCGAAGAGATCACCGCCATGCTGGAGGGCGAACTCTCCGACCCGCGCATCGCCCCCTCCTATGTGACGGAGGTCGTGCTCGCGCCGGGCGGCAAGAGCTGCCGTGTCTTTATCGCCGTGCACGGCGGCGAAGCGGCCGAAGCCGACACCCTCGCCGGGCTGATCGCGGCGCGCGGCTATATCCGCACGGAAATCCGCGACCGCATGGGCGTCCGCCACGTGCCGGAGCTGACCTTTGCCATCGACCGGTCCGAGCGTTTCGGTGCCCGCATGGATGAGCTGCTGGGCCGCATGAAGAAGCGTCGCGAAAAGCTGGCGCGCAAGGCTCAGGCAGCCGTGGCCGTCACCCCGCCCGTGGAAGGCGCCCGGTAGCGCCATCCCATGGCCCATTCCTTCCCCCCATCCGAACGCGAGGGCGCCATCGCCGCCATTCTGGCGACCTTTCACGCACATGAGCGTTTCCTGATCACCTCGCACGCCCGGCCGGACGGCGACGCCATCGGCTCCTCGCTGGGTGCCATGTATCTGCTGCAGGCCCTGGGTAAGCAGGTCGTGGTCGCCCTGGCCGATCCCGTGCCGCGCACCTTTGCCCGCCTTCCCGGAGCGGACCGCATCGTGCACATCCAGCCTGCCATGGCCGCCGAGGTCGCCCTGGTGCTCGAGTGCGATTCGGTGGCGCGCACCGGTTTTGACCATCTCGCGGCGCCGCTGACGGTCAATATCGACCATCACCGCAGCGGCAAGGCGTACGCCACCGTCAACTGGATCGATCCCACCGCGGCCGCTGTCGGGGCCATGCTGTATGACCTCGCCGTAGCGGCCGGCGTCGCCATCTCGCCGGCCTTCGCGACCTGCCTGTATGCCGCCCTGCTGACGGATACGGTACGCTTCACCATTCCGTCCCTGACGGCTGAAACCTTCGCCCTGGCGAACCGGTTGATGAGTCTCGGGGCGGATGCGGCCGGGGTCGCCGAGGCGGTGTACCACTCCGTGCCGCCCGCCCGGATGCGCGTGCTGGGCATCGCCCTGCACCATCTTCAGATTGAGGGCCCGATCGCCTGGAGCGCCGTGACCCTCCGGGAGATCGAGGTCGCCGGCGCCGTGGTCGAGGACTGTGAGGACATCGTCAACTACATCATCGGGATCGACGGTGTCTGCGCCGGGGCCTTTTTCCGGGAGCTACAGAAGGATCGGTATCGTGTGAGCCTGCGCAGCAAAGGTAGGGTGGACGTGGCCGCCGTGGCGGAACGGCTCGGCGGCGGCGGACATCAAAACGCCAGCGGATGTACGGTCGAAGGCCCGCTGTCCGATCTGGCGAGTCAGCTCACCGCGGCGCTGCGGTCGGCGTGCCTCGAAGCCGGGGTGCTCGCCTCCCCCAAAGGACTGGATGGTTGAAACGCCCGGCTCTGGTAGGCTGGTTTTCGCTCCCCCGGCCCTCACTCGCGGTCTTCGAAGGAACTGACGGGAACTTGACCTTTTCCTCCCAATCCGCCGCTGCCGCTGTCGCCCCGGAGGAGCGGCTGCCGTTGCTGCCCGCGTGGCTGCGCGAGCTGCGGCGCACGGCCACCGTCTGCGCCCTGCTTGAATTCGTCATTCTCGTCGCGGTCACGGCCTATTTTTTGCTCTTCGGTCTCGTACCTTACTTCGGCGGCGACCGCCTCGGTCTGGTCGGCGCGGATGAGCCGCGCTACGCCCAGATCGCCCGCGAGATGCTGGCGGCGCACTCCACCGACTGCCATGAGGTCCACGCGCGCGTCACGCCGCACAGTCTGCGGCCGCACGATCTGCATGCCTCCTATGAGTGTCTGGTCGGCGGCACCGTCACCCCCATCCTGTACGGCAAGCCGTGGCTTGAAAAACCGGCGCTCTATTACTGGCGCGCCATGAGCTTCTTCAAGGAGTTCGGCGTCTCCGACTGGTCCGCGCGGTTGCCCTCGGCCACCGGAGCGGGTTTCCTGATCATCCTCTCCTTTCTGCACCTGAAACGCTTCCGTCCGGGCGGCCATCTGGACGCCGCGCTCATCATGGCCTCGTCCGTGGCCATTGTCGGCTTCGCCCGCGGGGCCTCCACGGACATGCAGCTGGCCGCGCCCTTCTGTGTGGGCATGCTCGGGTGGTACGCCTGGTATGAGACCGGCAAGAAGTTCTGGCTCTTCGATCTGTACTTCTTCGGGGCCTTCGCCACCCTCGCCAAAGGCCCGGTAGCGCCGTTTATGGCGTTGGCGATCATCATCGCCTTCCTCGGTCTGCGCAAGGAGTGGTCGGCCCTGCGCCGCACCATCTGGCTGCCCGGCGTTCTGCTGTACCTGGCCATGGTGTTGCCCTGGTACATCGCCGTTCAGCGGCGTAATCCCAGCTTCTTTCGCGAGTTCTTCCTCGACCACAATCTCAGGCGCTACACCACCAACTACTATCAGCACCATCAGCCCTGGTTCTTCTACGGCGTGGTGCTGATGCTGGGCATCATGCCCTGGACGGCGCTGGCGTTACGCGCGCTTTTGGACGCCGTCGGCACCTCCGTCGCCGAGTGGAAGGTGCGCCGGCAGCCGCGGCGCTATATCGGTCACACCCGCGCGGGCGACGCCTTTCCGGAGTTTCTGGTGCTTTGGGCGGCCTTCCCCATCGTCTTCTTCTCCTTCTCCGGGTCCAAGCTGCCGGGTTACATCCTGCCCTCCATTCCGCCCTTGGCGATCCTCACCGGCGACTGGCTCTTCCGGGTCCGTCGCCGGGGTCTGCCTTCCTGGCTGCTGTACACCCACGCCGCCCTCACCGGTTTTCTCACCTTTGTACTGCTGCTGTGCCCGCAGTACATGGTGTATGAACGCATTGTGCCCGCGGCCAAAACCTTCGCCTGGACCGCCGCGCTGGGCCTCCTTTCCGCCGCCGCCATTGTGCTTGTGGTCCGCTTCTCCGGCGTCAGGCGCCTGCGGGCGATCACGCTGGTGCCGCTGGCGGGCTGCCTGTTCTTTCTGCTCGGCATGAACGGCCATCTGCTTGACCTGAACTACTCCGCCCGTCCGCTGGCGCGCGAGATCGCCGCGGCAGCCCCGGCCATTCACGACATCTCGATGCTGGATGTGCGCCGTGACCTGCGCTACGGCGTCGCCTTCTACCGCAATCAGGACATCGCCCAGTACCGGGAGGATGGGGTGCCGGACGAGGAGCACGTCCTGGTCGTGCCCACCCGCGACGCCTTCCTGCTGCCGGGGTGGCTCGGCGGCCGCATCTACCAGCAGCTTTTTCTCTATCCCACGCAGGGTCTGTCGGTCTATCGCGTGCTACCGCGCAGCGCCGGGGGGCCTCCGTCTTTGGAGTCACAGCCTTTACGGTCTCCGTCTTTGGAGCTGTCGCCTTCAGAGCCGTCGCCTTTGACCCCGCGCAAGTCTCAGCCCCAAACCGAGTTCCAGCCGGAGCCCTAGCTCCGCCCGCCCTCGCCGTGTCCCACACCGGGACAGGCCGTTCGCGCTACGATACTACGTGTCCGCCAACCCGGCACTCTGGGATCGTTGAAGCTATGTCTCCGCCCGCCCGGCAAACCGAAGTTCCCGATCCGCAGACCGCAGATCTGCAAATCGACGACCCGCGACTCGACGGTCCCAAGAGCGCCGATCTGCCGAAACCCGATCTGCGCCTCGGCGATCTACACCTCACGGACCTGCGCCTCACAGACCTGCAGATCCTCGACCTGCGCCATTTCTCCGGCCCTGCCCTGCGCCGGCTGCTGGAGGAGGAGGCCGCCGTCTGGGAACGTCGGCTGATTTGGGATTACAGCCGCTCGATCGAGCTGCTGCAGGAGTACCTCGACAATCGCTCCCTGACCGGCTACGTCGCGCAGCGCGCCGGGAAGGTGGTGGGCTACGTCTTCGGCGTGTGCGAGGCCAGCAAGGCCGTGCTGGGCGATGTCTATGCCTTCGGCGAGGGCGAACAGCGCCGCAATCCGGTGTGCGCCACGCTTCTCGATCACATGCTCGAAACCATGCAGGCCACCCCGGGCATCGACCGCATCGAGTCGCAGCTGCTGCTGTTTCCGGACGGCGCGCTCGCCGCCCAGTTCCAGGATCGGGGGATGCACGCCTTTCCGCGGCACTTTATGCTGCACGATCTGAAGGCGGCCCAGGCGGGGGGCCTGCTCCCCCGGCCGCGAACGCCCTTGCCTCCCGCCGCCGGCCTTGTGCTTGAGCGTTGGCAGCCGGACTTCTACGATCCGGCCGCCGCGCTGATCCACGAAGCCTACCTCGGCCACCCAGACAGCGAGATCAACGATCAATACCGCACGCTGGTCGGGGCCAAGCGCTTTCTGCACAACATCGTGCATTTTCCGGGCTGCGGCGTCTTCGACACCTATGGCTCCTGGGTCCTGCGCGAAAAACGTACCGGCCGCCTCGCCGGCGTGATCCTCTGCTCCCGCGTCCAGGAGCACGCCGTGCACATCACGCAGCTCTGTCTAAGCCGGGCCGAGCGCGGCCGCGGTCTGGGACATCATCTGCTGGCGCACTGCCTCGCGGAGCTCACCAAGTTGGGCGTCCGCACCGTCTCCCTCACCGTCACGGAAAGTAACACCCGCGCCCGCAGGCTCTACGAACGCCACGGCTTCAGCACCCTGCACCGCTTCGAGGCCTGGGTCTGGAACAAGCGTCCTGGGTAAAGGTATCCCGGACTGGATTAAGGTCTGATTGCAGAATTCCGGCGCCCCACCCACGTCATCTCATGCGTTTCCGGGTTCAAGGTGCTATCGGCTACCGCCGCTTCGCACACAGCACGAACCCTGCACGCTCCCTTTCGCCCTGGCGGCGAAACGTTCCCACCTGAAATTGCCTGCAAATTTGGAGTCCTGTTTGAAGTTTCTTTCCTTACTCCCGGCGGCCTTCGCTGCCGGGACGGCCTGGGCGCAGACGCCGCAGCCGCCCTGCCCGGATGCTTCCTCGCACATCACAATCGACAATGGCTCCTACAGCTCGGAGCCCGGCGTCGCCTTTCTGCTGCACCATTTCTCCGCGACCCTCGTGCCCGATGGCAAAACCGTGCCGTCCTGCCTGGAAAAAATGACCGACGTCGCCCATGCGGACATCTTCGTGAGCAATGAAAGCCTGACCCGAGTCTTCGCCAAGAAACTGGGCGCCACCGACAGTCACATCCACGATCTCAAGATCGTGCACGACTTCGGCAGGGTCACATTGAGCGGCGAGATACAAAAGCTCGTACCCATCAAATTTTCCATCGAAGGCCCGGTCTCGACCGACGGTACCGTGCTTTCGATGAATGCCGAAAAAATTACCGCCGACGGCATCCCCGTCAAGCTGCTGCTGACAATGGTGGGCGAACACCTCAGCTCGGTGCTGGGATTCAAGGGGGTCAACGGGGTAACGGTAAACGGCAACGTGATGTCGTTTTCGCCGGAAAAGATCGCCCACCTGCGCGGCTTCCTCGAGTCCATCGAGGCTACCCCAAAGGGCCTTACGCTGCACTACGGCCGAAGACCGGTCACCTTGGCGCACGTGGCGGGGCCGAAGGTTGGGTGACCGTCAGCGATTCCGCTCATGCAGCCGTTCCTATTAAAAGGTAGCGCCTTCCCTTGAGAACCGAAGGCTCGTCACATAACAGCCTAGGCCGCAAGCCTAGGCTGTTATGCCCGCTCTACTCCACATGGTAGTTCGGCGCCTCGCGCGTGATCACCACATCGTGCACGTGGCTCTCCCGCAGGCCCGCGCCCGAGATGCGAATGAATTGGCCGTTCGCCTTCAGCTCCGCAATCGTACCGCAGCCCAGGTAGCCCATGCCGGAACGCAAACCGCCCACCAGCTGGAACACCATATTCTGTAATGGCCCCCGATGCGGCACCCGTCCTTCGATGCCCTCGGGAACGAACTTCGCCAGCCGGTTGCCGCCGGCATTTTCAGGCTTGGTCAAATCGACACGCTCGGTCGCGTCCCCGGTCAGGTCGTCCCTGCTTTGAAAATAGCGCTCGCCGGAGCCCTGCGCCATCGCGCTCAACGAACCCATGCCGCGATAGGCCTTGAACGATCTTCCCTGGTACAGAATCGTCTCGCCCGGTGATTCATCCACGCCGGCGAACAGCGATCCCATCATGCACACATCCGCGCCCGCGGCAACGGCCTTCGTGATGTCCCCCGAGTACTTGATGCCGCCGTCGGCGATGATCGAAATCCCTCGCTCCCGGCCCGCCCGCGCCGCCTCCGCGATGGCCGTGATCTGCGGCATACCCGCGCCCGTCACCATGCGCGTCGTGCAGATCGAGCCCGGCCCGATGCCCACCTTTACCGCATCGGCTCCCGCGTCCATCAACGCCAGCGCGCCCTCATAGGTCGCCACGTTGCCGGCCAGCAAATCCACCTCCGGAAAGCGCTGTTTGCACGCGCGCACCGCGTCGAGCACACGCGAGGAATGTCCATGCGCGGAGTCGATCGCCAACGCATCCACCCGGTTCTCAATCAGCGCCGCGGCCCGCTCCAGGAAGTCGCCCGTCGCCCCAATCGCCCCGGCCACCCGCAGACGGCCCTGCTCATCCTTGCTGGCGTGCGGATACTTCAACTTTTTCTGGATGTCCTTGACGGTGATCAGGCCCTTCAACTCGTAGGCATCGTTGACCACCAGCAGCTTTTCCACGCGGTGCTCGTGCAGAATCTCCTCTGCCTCTTCCAGCGTCGTGCCCACAGGCACCGTGATCAGGTTCCCCTTTGTCATCACGTCGCCGATCGGAATGTCCGTTTTTGAGACAAAACGCAGATCGCGATTGGTCAGAATCCCGACCAGTTTGCCCGCCCGCGTCACGGGCACGCCGGAGATCTTGTAGCGCCGCATTACCTCCAGCGCGTCCGCGACCATTCGCTCCGGCTCAATGGTTACCGGATCGACGATCATGCCGCTCTCCGAGCGCTTCACCTTGTCGATCTCGCCGGCCTGCGCCTCGATGGACAGATTGCGGTGTACCACGCCCAGACCGCCCTGCTGCGCCATCGCAATGGCCATGCGGCTCTCCGTCACCGTGTCCATGGCGGCCGACATCAGCGGTGTGGCCAGGGTGATGCGCTCCGTCAAGCGAGTCTGCGTGCTTACCTGTGTGGGCACCACCTCGGAGAACGCGGGCACAAGGAGGACGTCGTCAAAGGTTAGGGCTTCAGGCAGGGGACTCGATAGCATACCGTTCCCGAGATTGTAGTCCCCCACAAAGGTTGCAGGACCGAACCTATCGGTGTATTGCCGCTCCTGTGCCCGGAAAGCAGAATATTCTTCACGGTTTGCAGGTTTTCTCTGAACCGGCAGACAGAGGTCTCTCCCATGCTGCAGCACCTGCCCAATGGCCAGTCTTCCGATCCGAAATCGCCGTCATGCCATGCATGCCGCGAAGGCGAGGGCGGCTTTCCGATTGAACTCACCATGGCCTTCCAACCCATCGTCAACGTGGCTACGCTGGAGGTCTACGCCTACGAGGCCCTTGTACGCGGCGTGAACGGCGCATCCGCCGGCGAGGTGCTTTCGCTGGTGACCTCGGAAAACCGCTACGCCTTCGATCAGGCCTGCCGCGTCAAGGCCATCGCCCTGGCAGCCCAGTTGGGGGTATCGGATCGCGGGGCCAAGCTCTCCGTGAACTTCATGCCCGGCGCGGTATATAGTCCCGCCGCCTGCATCCGGCGCACCCTCGCCGCGGCCCGTGAATACGGCTTTCCGCTCGATCACATCATCTTCGAGCTGACTGAAAATGAGCAGATCGACGCCGCGCACATGAAAAACATCGCCCAGGAGTATGCCCGTCACGGCTTTACCCTGGCCATTGATGACCTGGGCGCGGGCTACTCCGGCCTGAACCTGCTGGCGACCCTGGAGGGCATCGGTCTGGTCAAGCTGGACGGCACATTGGTCCGCGCGGCCGGTCAGACCCGCCGTGCAGCCTCCATTGTCGCCTCGATCGTCACCTTGTGTCGGGATCTCGGGGTCGAGGTTCTAGGCGAGTGCGTCGAAACCGAACAGGAGTACGAGACGCTGTGCCGCTGCGGTATCACCCTGATGCAGGGTTACCTGTTTGCCCGCCCGGCGGTCGCCGCCTTGCCCTCGGTTCGTTGGCCGGCGGTTCGTTGGCCGGCGTCCTCCTATCCCTTGCATGAGTCAAACCT
>CAXTBJ010000041.1:0-2395 GCA_964242585.1 uncultured Bryocella sp. | reverse complement strand
GAGTCAAACCTACACGAGTCAAATCTGCGGGAGGCAAACCGTACTGAAGTGCCGATCACCCTGTACTCTTCCCGGGAGTAGAGCCGTCCTCATGCAGGTGGCGAGTCTGCCGTCATCCTGAGCGTAGCGAAGGATCTCTGTATTCGGCTCGCGCTTGCTCTACATCCCTCCGGGACACCGCTATTGAGCAAAAACAGCTGAAAGTAGAAGTACTTCGTGTAGGGGCATTTGCTCTTGTTGTCCCCCGAGCCGGGGTTCCCGTCGAGCGCCTTGGCTCGATGGGAGAAGAATCTGCGGCTGTTCTTGCTGTTGCCTGTTCTCTACATCGGCGGCGTCACGGAGCCCGTTCGTCCGCGCCCCCATCGGCCGAGGTCGTCGAGAAATGTCGCGCCCCCCTTGCCTGCCACTTTGCCGGATAATGGAGGTGGATGCAGACCTCCCCACCGGCGTTGTTGAAAACGGTAACCTTGGCCGTCACCGGCGCCAGCGGCTCCCTGTGCGCGGTTGCCATGCTGCGGGCCCTCGAAGCCGATGGTCGGGTTGGCCGGGTCCACCTGGTTGCCTCGCCCAGCGCCCTTCGCGTTCTGGCGGAGGAGCTCTCCATCAGCGGCCGCACCGGCCTCGTCGAAAAGCTGCTCGGCCATGCCTCCCCCAGGGTCATTGTGGAAGCGTATGAAAATATCGGCGCGACCATCGCCAGCGGCTCCTATCCAGTCGATGCCATGATCGTGCTGCCATGCTCCATGGGCACCCTCGCCGCGGTCGCGCACGGCCTCGCCGCAAACCTTACCGAACGCGCCGCGGACGTCTGCCTGAAGGAACGCCGGCCGCTGGTCCTGTGCGTCCGGGAAACCCCCCTGAACCTGATCCATCTACGCAATATGGCCACCGTGACGGAGGCCGGCGCCACGATCTTTCCCGTGATTCCCGCCTTCTACAGCGGGCCGCAGACCGTTGCGGAGGTCGTGGAAGCATACGTGGCGCGCGTCCTGCAGCACATCGGCCTGCCGCAGGCGGGTGCCTACCAATGGGGCGTCTCCGCCGTTAGCTGAGCGCATAGCTGAGCGCATAGCTGAGCGCATAGCTGAGCGCATAGCTGAGCGCACTGATCTGTTTGTCGCTCCCGCAGGGAATCTGCGTTCGTCCTATACCAAGGCGGGCACGGCATGACGCCGTCAACCCTTCACAGGCAAGGCACTTACTTCAGAGCTTCGCTGATTGCGAACGGCCACCGCCTACCGCTGCATATTGGCCAGCGTGCGCATCCCACCCTCCGGCGGGGGGTTCGACTTCAAGAAATCCGCCACCGCCGGGGCCACGCGGGCCGCGCACAGCAACGGCGCCATGTGCCCGCAACCTTCCACAATGTCCAGCTCCGAGCGCGGGTCCAGCGCGTGCATCTGCGCACCCACCGCAAGCGGAATCAGCTTGTCCGTCCCACCCCACACGATCAGCAACGGCTCCGGCAGCGTCGGGAGCACGGCTTCGAGCGTCGGCCCGGCGCGCATGGAGGCCAGGTTCTTGCGAACGGTCTCGCCGCTGTCACCCGCGCGGCGCACCGCGGCCTCCCGCACGTTCTGGGGCAAGGGCCTGGCCTCGGGCTCCAGCAGGGACCAGAGCTTTCCCACATCGTCCGGCGACTTCGACGTGAAAACGTCAAATGAGTAGCTCGGCTTGAAGTTCAAACCGGCGCCGTCGAAGATCACCACCCGATCCAGCACCTCCGGATGCTCGTGCGCCAACGTCAGCGCGATCCAGCCGCCCATGGACCATCCGCCCAGATCGGTCTTTTGCAAGCCGAGCGATTGGATAAAGTCATAGGCAAACCGGCTCTCGCCCGCCATCGAGTAGTCTCCATCGGCCGGCTTCGGCGAGCGTCCGTAGCCGAGCAGATCGGGTGCGTAGACGTGAAAGCCTGCCCGTTTCAGGCGCTTCAGCATGGGGGCCCAGCTTTCGTCGCGATCGCCCAGACCATGGATCAGCACCAGGGGAATGCCGCCGCCGGGCACGCGCGGCTCGGCCTCGTAGTAGTGCACGCGGCCTTCGGGCGTCAGCACGTAATTGCTTTGTACGCGTGCCAGAAACAGCCCCGCATGCGTGGCCTGCTGCGCCGCCCAGAACGGCTCGCGCCAAACGATCGCTCCCCCGATCAGGAGCAGCACGATAAGCATCAATAACAGGCGCCCCAAAGCTCTCATCACCGCGATCCCGTGCCCTCCCTGTCCCTGAACCCGATTCTGTCGCTACCGGGGTATGGCTGCTGTGATGCGGATTGTCCCGTCGGCAGCAGGCGAGACCCAGCCCAGCCAATCGTCATATCGAACTGGCTGTGCCGGCGGAGCCCTCAGCTCATCTAAATGGCCCTCAGCTCATCTAAATGGCCCTCAGCTCATCT
>CAXTBJ010000040.1:26883-35463 GCA_964242585.1 uncultured Bryocella sp. | reverse complement strand
TGGTGCGGTTTCGGTTTACTGGCAACCTATCATCGAGCGCACGATGCCATTGTTGTGATCGTGTTGCTGCCTTGGCTACTAGCGCGTTTGTGCCGTCGCTGGGCGGACCCGGTGAGCTGGCTTGTCATCATCTCTTTCGTGCTTATGTGCGTCGGACCGGACTTAGGAATGCTTGATTCCCTGGAGCACACACCGCCGCTTTATATTTTGGCCGGTATTTTCTTACGCCAATCACCATTTTTTGCCTTGGTTTTAACTACAACGCTGCTCGTGGCGATTGCCTTTCGGCATGTCGGCACAACGAGGCAAACAACGGGCTGATTCAGATACAAGCTGGTGTACATCGCCCTCAAGAGCACACAACTCTTTGGGCATCTAAACGCGTGATGTCAAAGGTGAGCGATACGGGACCGAATAAGTTCGGTGGGCGACGGATTTTGTTGACGCCGGTGGGTTCGCTGGGCGATGTGCATCCGTATCTGGCGCTGGCGCAGGAGTTGGCACGGCGGGGGCATCGGCCTGTGGTGGCTACCCTGCCGAGCTTTCGTGAACGGGTAGAGGCGGCGGCGGGGGTGGAGTTTGCGCCCCTCCGCGCGGCGGCTGCCGAGGTGCCCAGTCCGGAGCTGATGCAGCGGGTCTTCGCGGGGCGAAGAGGGATCGAGTACATCCTGCGAGGGCTGATTCTGCCGGCGTTGCGCCTGGCCTATGCCGATACGCTCGAAGCGGCCAAGGGAGCGGACCTGCTGGTGGCGCACCCTTTGAGCTGGGCGACCGGGCTGGTGGCCGAGGTGCGCGGGCTGCCGTGGGTGTCCACGCAGTTGGCTCCCACCGGAATGTTTTCGGCTCTGGACCCGCCGCTGCTGCCGGGTATGGAGCCGATTTACCGCTTGCCTCTGGGGCGCCTCCGCCCCGGGGTGTGGCGCGGGATGTTTCGGCTGGCCGAGGCGATCACGCGGCGATGGATGCGGCCCTATGATGCGCTGCGCAGGGACTTGGGGCTGCCGGCAGGGGAGAATCCGATGTTTGCGGGCGGTCATGCGCCCCTTCGGGAGCTGGCGCTGTTTTCCCCGGCCTTCTGCGCGCCCCAGCCGGACTGGCCCGCGCAGAGCATGGCCACGGGCTTTCCGTTTTTCGATCAGGCGATCGCGCCCGACCCGGCGCTGGAGGCTCTCGAGAGATGGCTGGAGGCGGGGCCGGCGCCGGTGGTGTTCACGCTGGGCTCCTCGGCGGTGATGAATCCGGGGGATTTCTTTGGGGAGAGCGCGCTGGCGGCGCGTCGGCTGGGACGGCGGGCGCTGCTGGTAGGGCCGGGGACGGTCGGTTCCGCGGCGCGACCGGTCACGAACGGTTCCACTTTGCAACCGGGGGCGGATGTGTTCACGATCGCATATGGATCGTATGCGGCGATCTTTCCGCGCGCGGTCGCGGCGGTGCACCAGGGCGGCATCGGCACAACGGCGGAGGCACTGCGGGCGGGGATTCCGATGCTGGTGGTGCCGTTTGGGGTCGATCAGCCGGACAACGCGGCCCGGATTGCCCGGCTGGGCGTGGGGCGGGTGCTGCAACGGAGTCGCTATCGCGAGCGACGGGTAACGCGGGAGCTGCGCCTGCTGCTGGAGCGGCCCGCTTTTGCGGCAAACGCCCGGGCCCTGGCCGCGACCGTGCAGGCTGAGCGCGGCGCGGCCAAGGCCTGCGATGCCCTGGAGGCTTTGTTGCCGTAAGCGGCTTGTGAGTACAGGCGGAGGAAGTAGGGTGAAGGCCGACGGCGCGGTTCCGGATCGGCTACCATGCAGACTTACACCCCAGAAAGTGCCCGACCTTCGCCAGTTCCGCGCCACGCCCAACCTGCTGACCATGTTTCGGCTGTTTACGCTGCCGTTTCTGGTGATCGAGATCCTTGACGGGCACTGGAAACTGGCGTTCGCGCTGCTGTGGGTGGCAGGCTTGTCGGACTCGCTCGACGGCGTGCTGGCCCGTAAACTGGGGCAGCACACCACGCTGGGACAGTACCTGGACCCCATCGCGGATAAGGCGCTGCTGAGCACGCTGTTCCTGGTGTTGACGCATGTGGGGGTGATTCCGCGCTATGTGACGGTGCTGGTGTTCAGCCGCGATCTGGGGATTCTGTTGATTTCGACGCTGCTGTTTGTGACCAACATCCTGCGCGACTTCCGGCCGAGCCGGCTGGGCAAGATCAGCACGGGTGTGCAGATTCTGGCGGTGCTGACCGTGATGACGGTGCAGGTGGCCCCCGGCGCCGATCTGCGGGAGATGAGGCTGCTGCTGCTGCGACTGGTGGCGGTGCTGGCGCCGCTTTCGGCCGCGCAGTATGCCTGGACGACGCTGCGGAAGGTGCAGGCGCAGGGCGGGACGACGAATGGCGGGGTAGGCGGACCGCACGCGGCAGGCGGCTCGGCAGGCAGCGCGGCAGGGTGAGGCAAGCACGCGGTTGCATGGACGCCGAGGCTCCGGTTACACTGACTTGTACGCATGTAGGCGCGTAGCTCAGTTGGTTAGAGCGCTACCTTGACACGGTAGAGGTCGTTGGTTCGAATCCAATCGTGCCTACCATTCCTTTTCGGCTGTGCCGGGCAGAGCTGCCGGATACGGGTTTGGGTCCGATATCGACTTCGGGCGGAATGGCGATACCTAAATTTGACGCTTCGTCTGGAGAATCACCATGGCACAGGTTTGTGAGCTTTGCGGCAAGGGGCCGCAGTTCGGTAACAATATCTCGCACGCGCACAACGTCACCCGCCGGCGCTGGAACCCGAACCTGCAGCAGGTCAAGGCCCGCATCAGCCAGGGTGTGTCCAAGCGGATTCGCGTGTGCACGAGCTGTATCAAGAGCGGGAAGATTGTAAAGGCGTAAAAGCAGGGATCAGGGCTGAGAGCAGGAATTAGGGATTATTGCAGCGTGTAGCTGATCGCCTATAGGTATACGGCAGCTGCAAACGAATACGGAGATCCTTCGTTCTGCTCAAGATGACGTCCTTGTTTATTTTGAAGGATTCGCTCTAATTTAGTTCTAACTTGCTTGCGAGAAAGCCCCGACATAGGTCGGGGCTTTTCTTGCCTTGAAGAATTTTGCTTCCTGTGTCTTGTTTTTCAGGGTTCAGCGCTCTCCGACCGTGGAGCCGTCGGGATTGAACTGAAGCGAGGCGGAGTTGATGCAGTAGCGTTGGCCGGTGGGGTTGGGGCCGTCCGGGAAGACGTGACCGAGATGCGAGCCGCAGGTGCCGCAGGTGACCTCGACGCGCCGCATGCCGTAGCTGCGATCCTCATGGAGTTGGACGGCGTCCTGTGAGACCGGCTCGAAGAAACTGGGCCAGCCGGAGCCAGACTCAAATTTCGTGTCGGACTTGAAGAGCGGGGCGTTGCAGGCGCCGCAATGGTACAGGCCGTCGGCGTGGTTGTTGTAAAGCGAGCCGGTGAAGGCCGGCTCGGTGCCCTTTTCGCGAAGGATGCGGAACTGGTCGGGCGTGAGCAGGGCGCGCCACTCGGCATCGGTACGCTCCACCCTCTCGGTTTTACCGGCGGCAGCGGCACCTGCCTGGGCATCGCCTTCGGTGATAGCCGCATCGCTCAGGGGACCGGCGGTTGGGATCGTTGGCATATCGTTCACCTCAAACCGTTGGATGCCGGCCTGGATCGAAGCGATCATGCGCTGATCGGTTACACCTCCGCACGGCAGCTTGCTTGGTGCTGCGGCAGACTACCTGGACTTGAGCAGAGTATCTGGCTGTGCAGATAGCCGAACAGCAGATTCCCTGCGGGAATGACAGGAAGATAGGCATCGCGTCCTGTCAGAGCGAGCTGTTCGCGGCGGCGATGCATTCAATTTCGACCAGCGCGTCCTTGGGCAGGGCGGCGACCTGAACGGTGGAGCGGGCAGGCGGAACGGTGTCGGTGGGGGCGAAGTAGCGGGCGTAGACCTCGTTCATGGCGGCAAAATCGCCCATGCTCTTCAGGAACACGGTGGTTTTGACGACATGCGACAGGTTTAGGCCGGCCTCGTTGAGCACGGCGCGGAGATTTTCGCAGACGCGCTCGGTCTGGGCGGCGATGTCGCCGTTCAGAAAATCGCCGGTGGCGGGGTCGAGCGCGACCTGGCCCGAGGTGTAGACGAGATCGCCCAGGCGCACGGCCTGCGAGTAAGGGCCGATGGCGGCGGGGGCGGCCGGAGTGGAGACGACGGACTTCGAGGGCATGGAACGATTTTCACCGGGGGCGGCCTCTTCTGTCGACCGTAAGGGTGTTTTGCCAATCTCCAAGAGGAAAGTGCTCTCCGCGGGCTACCCAGAACGGCGTCCGCCATCATCACACACCGGAGAGGACCTTATGGGTATTTTGGATTCGATTGAAGGCATGATGGGCGGGGCGCAAGGCGCGCCGGCGAGCGAGCAGGGCAGGGTGGCCGGCGGATTTCTGCAGTCGGTCTCGCAACAACCGGGCGGTCTAGCCGGCGTGATGGACATGTTCCGCAACCAGGGCATGAGCCAGCATGTGGACCAGTGGCAGACCGGGCAAACCCAGCAGGCCACGCCCGAGCAGGTGCAGAATGGCCTGGGCGGCACCGGTCTGCTGGAGCAGACGGCACAACGCGCCGGGGTTTCGCCCGAGATCGCCAAGGTGGCCCTGGCCGCTGTGCTGCCGATGATCATGTCTCACATGACGCAGGGTGGACAGCAGGCACCGCCGACCAATGAAGGGGAGTTCGGCGGCATGGCGGGGTCGTTGCTTTCGCGGTTGCTGTAAGGGGCGATTTACTACAGATCTGCGGAGGAGTGGTGAAGAATCTTCAACCTGCAAAGGCGACGTTGGCCGTGGCTTCTGGGGCTTCGGCTATTGCGATGTCGGCCGTTGGAGCTGTAGCCGTGGGCTCCATGGCTGTTGGGGCTTTGGCCGTCGGCGCATTGGCTATCTGCCGCCTGCGTGTGTTGGAGGCGCGGATTGAGGAACTCTCCATCGGGACGCTGACGGTGGAGCGGCTGCATATTCTGTCGAAGACGTAAATGTGAAGGACCTGCCCCTCTCGATGCCGTTGTGGCGCGAGAAGAAGCAGGTCCTGCATTCGTTCATGATGAAAAACCAGATCTACATCTGAAGGGCTAGGCGGCTGAAGGCTATGCGGCTACCGGCTGCTTGGCCTTGGGATTGACGTTGTTTTCGCCGATTGCGGTCAGCTTCTCGTCGCCGGCCTTGCACTCGTCGAGATTCTGCTGCAGCTCGGCAACGGCGTCCTCCTTGCCGATCAGCTTGGCGTAGCTCTTCAGGGAGCCGTAGGCGGCCACGCGGTACAGCTGCTGCTGGTTGGCCGCGACGATCAGGGCGGCGTCGCGCACAGGGGAGGCGTCTGTGTTCGAAATCATGTTCTCCACCTCGTCGATCATGGCGATGGCGATGTGGTTTTTGTTGGTGTCCGGCTTGGCGCCGAGCTTGCCGAAGGCCGCCTCGATACGGTCGGCATACTTGTTGCCCTGCGTGACGCTCTTCTGGAAGATCTCCTTCACTTCGGGATCGGAAGAGGCCTCGGCCATCTTGCCGGCCTCCTTCGAGACGCGCTGTTCGAAGTCGAGAACGTAGGTCATGCCTGTGTAGAGAAGGTCGTCAATGCTCTGCATTTTCATGGTGTTTCTCCGTGATCTTGGTGTCTCCGGCGGCATGGGGCACACCGGAGCCGTACAGATTCTTAGTTGAGATCGACCGCCCTCCTTGTTGTCTTCCGGTACGCCGGTTTTCGTGCCCGAGTTGATTCCATGTGTGGCGGACAGATGCCGCTTTCAGGGGATCAACGGCAGGCAAGGCGGAGGCCCCTGCGCTCGCCTCGTATGCCCAAGGTGTTCAAGGAACGGCCGGCGTGTAGGTCGTCTTGAACGGCAGACCTGTTGTGGGCCAATGCGCTACCTGCGCATTTTGGTTCAGGGCCAGGCTTGCCGGGGCGCCGTTGGCGGCAGAGGCCGGCTCGACCAGAACGTTGTAGCCGTCCAGAAGGACCAGCGCAGGCTCACCCCCGAGCGCGCCGGTGGCGGCTTCGATGGTGAGTTCTCTTGTTTCGCCGCCGACGAGCGAGACGTAGTTGTCGCTGTAGTAGGCGGGCAGGACACGGCCGCCGGTGGCGGCGCGATGGAGTTGCAGGTGCGTCATCAGGGCGACCTGCGTGCCGGGATTGTGCAGGATGATGTGCAGCCGGGTGGTGCCCGCCTCGTCCACACGCGTGATCTGCGCCTGCAGGGTGACGGGGGCGAGCGTGTCGAGCTCGCGGAAGTCGTCGGGAGACTCCGGCTCGTTATGCCAGTAGAAGTTTTGTGAGATCAGCGCGCCGCCGGCGTCGTGCAGTTGCAGCCGAAGGAAGTGCGTGGCTGAGAGCGGCTCATGGAACTGCACCTGCCCAGCCTCGGCGACCGAGGAGCCGCGCACCGCGGCGAGCGGCATGGTCTGCTTGCTGGCGAGGGTTCCGTCGCTGTTGTAGATCTCGACCGAGGCCGTGAGATTCCCGAGGTCCGCGGGCGTGTTGTTGATCACCTGCACGTTTGAGGTGATCTCGTTGAATTGCACGTGGATCGGCTCGCCGGCGTGCTGGACGGCGAAGAACGAGGCGTTGGGCTCGAGATCGTAATGGTAGATCTGCCAGACGAAGCTGGGCTGCGCCGGATGGCTCATCCAGGTCAGGATGCCCGTGGCGGGGTTGAACATGGCGGCGTTGCGGCCCTCGTACATGGCGCGGAAGGCCTCGTAGTTGGCCAGCTGCGCCTTGCGGACAAAGTCGGCCAGATTAGCGATTTTGCCGTAGCGCGCGGCGAGAATGCCCGGGTATTTGTCGCCGCCGGAGGCGCCCTTGGCGAAGTCGTGCTCCGCCCAGTCGTCGTTGATCGTCTCCCAGTCCTTCTGCGGCATCATGCCCTGCACGGACTCGAGCGTGGGGACGGAGACGCTGCCGGTTTCGGTTTTTAGGCCCTCGGCAAGCATGTAGAACTCGCGTGGCGCGCGCCAACGATAGGGACCGTGCGAGCGCACGCCGCGGCCGTCGGAGGAGTTGGCCTGGTAGAGGCGCGTGCCGTCGAGCCGGGTGAGCAGTGCGCGCAGGGCGGCGTCGATCTCTTGGGGCGGGTTGCCCTCATTACGGGCGCACCACAGGGCGATCGACGGATGGTTGCGGTAGCGGACGACCTTGTCTTCGACGTTGGCCAGATAGGTCGGGAGATCGTCGGGGTTGGGACCGTCGGCCGGGTTGGGCTGGAAGAACTCGTCCCAGATGAGGATGCCGTACTTGTCGCAGAGCTCGTAGAACTGCTCGCTTGTACTTTGGCCGACCCAGTTGCGGATCATGTTCATGTTGGCGAGCTTGTGCATGCGGATTTGGGCATCCATGCGCGCGAGCGGGATGCGCTTCATGGAGTCGTCCAGGCCCCAGTCGCCGCCGCGGATAAAGATCGGCACGCCGTTGACGACGAAGGCGAGATTCTCCGTGGAGGGCACGGTATAGCTGAGCTTGCGCACCCCGAAGGTGACGTCCTTCGTGTCAGACACGGCCCCGCCGGCGACGAAGGACAGCTGCACCTTGTACAAGTTTTGCGGCCCGTAGCCGTTCGGCCACCAGAGCCTGGGCTGCTGCAACAGGAGCTGCGGTGTGTCCTGCGGGGTGAAGGCGATCTCCTGCTTGCTGTGCGGGTCGAGGTGCACGGCTTTTTCGAAGCGGATGCCTTCGAGCACACCGCGCAGGGTGCCGTCCTGCGGTTTGTCGGTGACGTTTTCTACGGTCGTGCGCACGGTGACGCCGGCGGTCGCGAAGCCGGGGACGGCGAGGTCGGTGGTGACGAAAGGGTCATGCAGGACCGCCGGGCCGGTGGCGCTGAGCGTGACCTCGCGCCAGATGCCGGAGTCGCGGTCGCGCTGCGCGGCCAGCCAGTCCCAACCGATGGTGGAAAGAAACGTCGGGCCGTCGATGGCGGTGATGCCGCCGTTCTGGCCCAGACCGGCGGCCAGTGTGTGCTCGTGCGGGCTGCCGGGGTGCGGCTGCGGGGTGATTTTGACGGCCAGTCCCGCGGGCCTTCCCGGATGCAAAAAGGGCGCGATATTGAAGATGCCGCGCCGGAAAGCGCCGCGCACCGTGCCGACGGCGTGACCTTCAACCCAGATCTCCGCGCTGTAGTTGATGCCCTCGAAGGTGAGCCAGACCTGCTTGCCGCGGAAGGAGCGGGGTACCTCGAGCACGGTGCGGTACCAGAAAGGCGTGCGCGCCAGGGAGTCGGGAATCACCTCGGGGCGATCGTTTTCGCCATAGGTCGGCTCGGGATAGACGTGGTTGTCGACCAGGGTCGTCAGGATGGTGCCGGGAACGGTCGCGGGATACCAGGTGTCGGGACGGAAGCGGTATGCGGAGATCGCTTCGCCGGATTCGGGGACCTTGTCGGCCCCCTGCATCCGCCAGTGGGTGACAGTCGTGGGGGTGCCCGCGGTGGTCTGTGAGTTTTCGACAGGCCGTTGCTGGCCGTAGGTCGGCCGGGTGAGCATGAGGCAGAGTAGCAGGAACCAGCGGCCAGGCCTGGGGGCGATGCGCATCAACGAAACTCCGTTCTA
>CAXTBJ010000040.1:0-26783 GCA_964242585.1 uncultured Bryocella sp. | reverse complement strand
GCAGGAACCAGCGGCCAGGCCTGGGGGCGATGCGCATCAACGAAACTCCGTTCTACAGCAAAATTTTGGAACAGCGGATTCCCTTCGGGAATGACAGAAAGAGAGGCAAGAGCAACAGCGGATTCCCTTGAGGGATGACAACAAGAAAGGTAACAGCAGCAAAGAAAAGGGCCCGCCGCAGGAGCGACGGGCCGGTAAGAGAGCAGAAGAATCAGACGGAGCAGAAGAATCAGTGGGGGACTAGCGACGGCTGCGACGGCCTGCGCTCGATCCGGAACCGGAGCGGGAGCCCGCACCGCGGCCACCCGAGCTGCGGCCACCGGCACCGCCGCGACGCCCGCGGGGAGCATAGGCCCCTGAATCGGACGATTCGGCGGGGGTACTGCTGTCGGATGTGCCGTCCCCACCCTTCCAGGAGCGGGTTTCCATCGCCAGCAGCGAGCCCATGTCATTGGGGGCCTGCTTGCCAAGGTCGATCGGTGTGTTGCGCTCTTCCTTGGGTAGGTCCTTGTCGGCGACCAGCCACTCGAACTGGATCTTGAGCTCCTGTTCGAGCTTGCGGGCGTCGCGCTTTTCGAGCGGTGTGACAAAGGTGGTGGCTATGCCCTTGGCACCGGCCCGGCCGGTGCGGCCGATGCGGTGGACAAAGTCATCCGAGGCGTTCGGCAGGTCGTAGTTCACGACATGCGCGATGTGCGAGACATCGATACCGCGCGCGGCCACGTCGGTGGCGACGAGGATGCGTACCTTGCCGTCCGAGAAGCGCTTGAGCGCGGTGGTGCGCTGCGATTGCGAGCGGTCGCCGTGGATGACCTCGATCTTGTGGCCGAGTTTTTCGAGCTTTTTGCCGATGCGGTCAGCGCCGTGCTTTGTGCGCGAAAAGACCAGGTAGCTGCCCTCCTCGGTGGTGAGCATGCGGTCCAGCTGCGAGAGCTTCTGGTCCTGCATGACCGTGACCACGCGCAGGGTGACGCGATCGGAGGGCTTGGAGGTCTGACCGATCTCGACGCGCACCGGCTCGTGAACGTAGTCGCGCACGATGCCGCGGATATTCGCGTCCAGCGTGGCCGAGTAGCACATGGTCTGCCGATCCTTAGGCAGGGCGCCGGTGATGCGGCGGATCGCGGGCAGGAAACCCATGTCCAGCATGCGGTCGACCTCGTCGAGCACCAGCATGTCCACCTCGTTCAGCTTGACGAGGCGGCGATCGAGGTAATCCTCAAGCCGGCCGGGCGTGGCTACGACGATGCGCGGACCGCGGCCCAGGGCCTCGATCTGCGGATTCTCGTTCAGGCCGCCGCAGACCAGCACGGCATCATTCTTGAGTACCGGGCAGATCTTGTGGTAGCTCTCGAGCACCTGCATGGCCAGTTCGCGTGTGGGCAGCAGGATCAGGGCGAGAACGGGGTTCTTTTTGCCCTTGCCGGAGGCGGTGGAGATCTCCTCAAGCCGCTCGACCATGGGAATCAGAAAGCTGAGGGTCTTGCCGGTACCGGTGGAGGCGGTGGCCAGGATGTCTTCGCCTTCGAGCGCGGGTGGGATGGCACCGGCCTGCACGGGCGTCGGCACGGTGAAGCCGGCGGCGGCGATGCGGGCCTTCAAGGAATCGGTGATGGCGAAGTCGTTGAAGTGGAGCGCGGCCGCCTGATCCTGGGTGATGTGGCGGGTCTGCTTCTGCGGCTCGGGATTGAGGATGGAGTCGAGTGTGAGCGAGGAGGTATCCGGCTTGGACTGCGGCTCGGAGTGCGATTGGGCCTGCGATTTCATAGCGTTCGCGGAGGAAGGACGGTTGGAGTGGCCAGCGCGCGAACCGGTGTGTTTGGGGCTGCGGGCGGATTGTGAAGAACGGGGGGCAGAAGCTGTTTTAGGCAAAACTTTCCTTTACTGGTGACGCGAGTGGGGCGGACCGACGCTCGAGACGCGCGGCGGTGTGCAGTCACCGAGGAGGCGTCGCGTGGTCCTGAATTCAGCACTGCGATGAATTGTTCCATCTTTGCGAGTCCGAAGGCGGAAGACAAGGCACTGCTGCTGCACGGCGAGGCGTATCCCGTTTGGATCGCCTCAAAGCCAGAGCAACCAACGTGCGGGGCCGATAAGATCCTGCCAAAGGCTGGCAATCGGCTCGCCCGGTGGGCGGTGGTCAACGCCCCGGGCTCTGGCCAGTCAATCCACCCGGTGAAGGGCGACTTCCTGCTCGAGGCGCGTTGCACTCAGGTGAGTGCAAGCTCATAGTAGCACACGGTCGCTTGGTTACTCGCCAAGGAGTTTGGGCGTGGCGGGCGTCCCGGGTAGCGGGCGAAGGTAGCGGCCGCGATGAAACACGTGCCGCCAGACGCCCTGCACAACCCGCGTGAGCCTGTTCAGGGCTGCCAGGATGCGGTGAGCGGCCTCAGCGGCGGGCAGCGGAAGCTCCGAGATGGGCCAGAGAAAGATCCAGTAGCGCCAATTTCCGGCGAAGAGATGGCGGAGATCCGCGGCGAAGTCCTCCTGATGCATCTCCGCGTGCCGACCGCGCCGCATCTCGAGGATGGCATCGCACAGCCAGTAACGGAGAACACCGTTCATGAGCGATTGCGCCAGCCGAGGCTCCCCCGCGAAGTATCGTTTGGCGATGTGGTGCAGGCGGATGCCGAAGACCTCACAGATGCCCCAGCCGCCCGAGTTGAAGGAGCGGTAGGCCACAAGACGCTGCCAAACGAAGAGGACCGAAGCATTCTGACGCAGCAGCGGGAACAACCAGCCGACCTGCACGAGGTTGGAATTGGCCAGCGCACCGATTTCAGGATGCGGGGTGTCCTGCAGCCGATTTTTATTGACCAGCATGACGCTGATAAGGCCGATAAGGGCGTTTACCTTTTCGAGGAAGTAGCGACCGTCGTGGAGAACCTCGGCGAAGCGGCCCAGCTTGTCAATCCCTTGGCGGCTGGCGGCGGCCATATCCACGGTGCCGGAGAAGGAAAAGCTCGAGAGATAGACGATATCGACCTCGGCTTGTTCCAGGAGCGAGATGAGGTCCGGCACGGCGTTCGGTACGGGGAGATCGTCGTCACCGAAGACCCAGACATACTGGCCGGAGGCCTCCGCCAGGCATTGGAGGAAGTTCGCGTCGGCCCCGAGATTGGCCGAGTTTTTGAGATATCGGCACGGAAGACCGCGGGCGACGAACTGACGGACCAAGGTTTCCGTTCCGTCGGTCGAGCAGTTGTCGGAGATGAGCAACTCGGCGGTGCCGGGGTGGAGCGGGGCGAACTGGGGCAGCAGCGACGTCAGCAGTTCCGCCAAATAGATGGCGCGGTTGAAGGTAGGGATGGCGAAGGTCAGGAGCGGTTGTCCGGGCCGGCGCGTGGAGGAGGCGTGCGGGAGGGCGACGGTGGGCGTGGCGAGCAGGCTCATGCGGGCACGCTTTCAGAAGCCGCCGGGGCACCGTGCCAGAGGCGGCGCCAGCGCAGAAACGTGTAGGTGCCGAAGCCCAGTCCAATGACCAGCGAGCCGGCGGCGTAGCCCGCGGCAATGCCCAGGCCACCGAAGCGCTGTCCCAGCAGCCAGGCGACCGGTGCCGAGTACAGCGCACCGGCGATGGAATTAATCATGAACTTTTCCTGTTTGTGCGCGCGTAGGTACAGGGCCATGGCGGAGACCGCGCTGTTCATCAGATAGCCGACCAACATAAGACCGAGGGGAAGGGGGGAAAGAAAGCGTGCGGCGTAGGGGTTTTCGAGATGGTGAAGCACGAGGGCCAGCAGCCAGACCGCCCCCGCGCCGAGGCTGCCGATGCTCAAGGATTGAGTGAACGCTCGAAAGAAGCGATGATCAAGCTCCCCGAACCGGCGCAGGGCGATGAGTCTGCCGAAGGGAGCGGCCTTGGTGTTCATCCAGGCTGCCGCGATATCGGAGATTTTGCCGGCGAGAGAGATGGAAACGGCCATTTTGCCGGCCTCCACGGGACCCCAGTTCCGCGAACCCATCAGGATCGGTACAAACAGGGGCACGGCAGCATAGCCACATACCCAGGACACGGCCATGCGCCATTGCAGAGGCCAGATATCTGTGCGAAAGGGGGTGCGATGGACCCCGGGATTGTGTCGCCAGACCCGCAGCAGGAGTCGGCGAAACCCCGAAACGGCATGAATACCTGCGACGCCCTGGCCCAGCAGCATGCAACCCGGTGCATACAGCCCATGGTGTGTGGCCAGGGCCAGAATGGACAGCAGCGATCCTGCTACAAACTGCCCCAGCCGCGCGCGGGCGACCTCCGGGACGAAACCGCAGCCGTCAAGAAAGCTGAAGATCGGGTCAAGCTGGAAGGTGAGGCTGGCTGCCAGTGCTGCCAGAATCCACGGACCTATCCAGTGCACGGGCTGGGCGGAGGGGTGCTCCCGGGCGACGGCACGGAAGAAATGACCGCCGAGCGCAAGCAGCGTGACCAGAAGCAGGGCGGCCGCTACCGAATACCAGCGCACGGCTTTCTGAAAGATCGAGGCCAGCCGCCCCATCTCGCGTTCCGGTCCGGAGACGGCACCCTCACGCGTGATCCGCAGATGGGCGCTTTCATGGCTGGCAGTCTGCATGATTACGAAGGAGAAGCCGAGCTCGAAGATGATTTGAAGGCCCACCAGAGGATTGATCACCCCCCAATACCCTTGTTGCTCACGGGACAGGGTACGAACCACGAGGGTGATAGTGACCGCGGCGGCGAGAGCGGACCAGGTGCGCGCAAGTACGGTGAACAAGACCGCCCGGTCGAGCCCGATCGCTTGCCTCAGACGAGCGGTCAAGCCGGCGGGAGGAATCGTTCCGGTTGAATCGAGAGCCTCGGGCAGCCCGTCGGGGACATCGGGGAGCGTTACCGCTGGTACCTCACCGGTCGTGCTTGCCTCGGTAGTTGCTTCAGGTTCCATGCGAGGCGATGTCGACGTGGGGCCTTCCCAAGGTGAGATCCGGCGATTGGGTCGAGACCCACTACCGGCTATCTTACCAGCGAGGGTCGGCTGACCTCGGTGGCGGCAACGGTAACCGAGGGGCAGCTATGCCTGATGCGAGAGCAACGCTTACTTTATTCCATGCGGCCGGGGCGGGCCATCAGCTCGCGGATGGCGTCCTGTGGGGGCTTGTTCTGGTGCAGGATAGCGGCCATCTGCTGCGTGATGGGCATATCCACGCCGTAGCGCGCGGCCAAACCCAGCGCGGCGGTGGTGGAGCGCACGCCTTCGGCGACCTTGCCGTTCAGCTCGGCCAGGATCTCCGGCAGGTGCCTGCCCTTGCCCAGCTCGACGCCGACTGCCCGGTTGCGCGACAGCCCGCCGGTGCAGGTGAGCACCAGATCGCCCATGCCGGCCAGTCCGGAGAGGGTCTCGCGGCGGCCGCCGCAGGCCATGGCGAGACGGGTGATCTCGGTCATGCCGCGGGTGATGAGCGCCGCGGCGGAGTTGGCGCCGAGTTCCAGCCCGGCGACCACGCCGGCGGCCAGGGCGATCACGTTTTTGAGCGCGCCGCCGAGCTCGGTCCCGGGTACATCCTGGTTGCGGTAGACGCGCAGGCTCGCCGAGGCGAAGTCCTGTTGCAGGCGTGTGCCCAGCAGCTCGTTTTCCGCGGCGACCGTGATTGCGGTGGGCATGGAGGCGGCAACCTCCTGCGCGAACGAGGGGCCGCCGAGGGTGCCGATGGGGTTCTCGGGGGCGTACTCGGCCATGATTTGCGACATGCGCAGGAAGGTGCGCTCCTCGATGCCCTTGGAGGCCGAAACGAGGAACTGATTGGGATGAAGGGCGGGCGCGACGGCCTCCATCACCGAACGCAGCGCCTGCGAGGGGGTGACGAAGACGACCGTGTCGGCGTCCTCCACGGCCTGCGCCAAGCGTGCGGTGACGCGGACGTCCATGGGCAGCACGAAGCCGGGGAGGTAGCGCAGGTTCTCGCCGGAGTCGGCGAGCTCTTCGGCATGGGCGGGCGAGTGAGCCCAGAGTGCGAGGTCATGACCGCCGCGGCGCGCGAGCGAGATGGCCAGTGCGGTGCCCCAGGCACCGGCTCCCAGCAGGGCGATACGGCTCATATCCGAACCTTCTTTTCGGGCTGGGTTCCGGAGGTGCCTGCGGACGGGTACGTGGCCGCTATCCCGGGCGTTGCGGTCCTCGGCGAACCGAACCGGCCTTCCCGACCCCCCAAGAGACGCCCGATATTGGTATGGTGTTTGGCGATGACCAGGAGAGCCACCGCAAGAACGCCCCCCAGGTAGACCGGCGAACGGTCCGGGGAGAGCAGCATTGCGAAGACCGGCAGGGTGGCGGCCGCCAAAACCGAAGCCAGACTGACGATGCGCGTGAGGAGGAGTACAAGCGCGAAGACGCCCAGCGCCGCCAGCACCACGGCCGGCACCAGCCCCAAAAAGACGCCCAGCGCGGTAGCCACGCCCTTGCCGCCGCGAAAGCGGAGCCAGACCGGAAAGATGTGTCCCACGACGGCGGCGACGGCGGCCAGCACGGCCAGATCCGACGGACGCCCGAGGGTACCGGGAGCCATGCGTGCGGCGAACAGGACCGCGGCAAGGCCTTTGGCCAGATCGAGCACCAGCGTCAGAACGCCCAGTCCCTTGGCGCCCGACCGGGCAACATTGGTTGCCCCGATGTTGCCGCTGCCGGTGGCGCGGATGTCTTCCTTGCGGAACACGCGCACCAGCAGGTAGCCGAAGGGGATAGAACCAAGCAGATAAGAGACCGCAAGGACAGCAGGGAACAACATCATCGCAGATGAGTGTAGCAACTCGGTGTGAAGGCGCGAAGCCGGAAGATGAAAATGCGAAGCCTGAAAATGAAGGCGAGAAGGCGGAAATTGGGATAGGGCGGGTTTTCAGACCGCGCTCGACTGGCGCTGAGCTTCTTCAGAGCAGGTGCCGCCGCAGCATCTCCAGCGCGTGCTGCGAGGCCCACAGGCGCACCCGCTCGCGGTCGCCGGCGAGCTGAAATTGCTTCACCTGCGTGCCTTCGGAGCCGGCCAGCGCGATGTAAACCAGACCCACGGGCTTATCCGTATCCTTATTTCTGTCCTTGTCCTTGTCCTTGTCCCGATGCCTGTCGGGGCCTGTTGTGGCGGCCGGCCCGGCGATGCCGGTGATACTGAGCGCCAGCGTGGTTCCCAGCCGATCGCGGGTGCCCGCGGCCAGCAGGCGCGCCACCGGTTCGCTCACCGCGCCGTGTTCGGCCAGCACCTCGGGCGGCACGCCCGCGCAGCGTGTCTTCAGCTCGTTTGAATACACCACGAAGCCGCCGGCGAAGACGCGTGAGGCGTTCGGCACGGCCGTGAGCCGCTGGGCCAGCAGGCCGCCGGTGCAGCTTTCAGCCACGGATAGGGTGGCGTTCGCCAACCCGAGCTGCAACAGCACGACCTCCTCCAGGGTTTCGCCATGCGAGGAAAAGATGTCCTCGCCCATTTCGTGCTCCACGGCCTCGGCGACGGCGCTCACGCGCGCCTCAGCCTCCTTGGCAGTGGGCTTCACGCAGTTGAAGTGGAGCTGGATCTCCCCGCCGCCGGCGAGGATCGTGGTTTCCACATCGGGATATTGCCTGTAGATCGGCGCGGTGCGGGCATCCACCTGCGATTCCGGGATCAGCGCCATGCGCAGCAGGCGCTTGGCCATGTGGCGCGGCGGCAGGGAGGCCGCCAGACGGGGCTTGCACTGCTCATCGAAGAGAGGTTTCAGTTCCTTGGGCGGCCCGGGCAGCAGGATCACGACCTTGCGGTGCGATTGGCTGTCGGGAGCAGCCATGACCGTATCGAGCCACTGCCCTGGCGCGCTGCCGTTAGCATTTGGCAGCAGCTCCGCGCCGTCGAGCACCTCGGCCTGGCGCTCGTTGTTGGGCGGCATGGCGATGCGGCGCTCGGCGAAACGCTTGTAGAGTGCCGTGATGGTGGCCGGGTCCTTATGCAGCTCGATTCCCAGCGCCTCCGCCACGCAGGGCCGGGTGAGATCGTCCTCGGTCGGCCCCAGGCCGCCGGAGAAGATCACCACATCCGCCCGCCCGAGCGCGATGCGCGCGGCGTCGGTCAGGTGCCGCGGGTTGTCGCCGACGATGGTCTTGAACGCCACAGAGACGCCGAGGTCGTTCAGCCCCTGGGTGAGATAGAGGGAGTTGGTGTCCTGGCGGAAGGGTGTCAGCATCTCCGAGCCGACTGCGATAATTTCAGCGATCATGTTGCTCGTTTGACGCCTGCCGAGGCTTCGGCGTCGACTGAACCGCATGGAAGGTGAAGAAGATTGACTCCCCATCGGAATGTTTTCATACTGAGATCGTGGAGATTCACCTCAGACCCGAGCAGGAAGCGTTCATTGAAGGGCGTGTAAGAGCGGGCCGTTTTGCCAGCGCGGAGGAGGCCCTGCGCGAGGCTGTGGGCCTGCTTCAACAGGCCGAGCGGCTCCAGAGCGAGGACGTGCCGCGCGCGGCATTGGGATCTCAGAAGCAGGCCCTGACGGGTCGGGACTTGATTGCGGTCATGCAGGCTTGTCCCTACCCCGAGGTCGATCTGGAGCCGGTCAGGATTATCATGCCGGTGCATGAGCCCGCGTTCTGATGCCTTGGATACTGGACACGAATGTTTTCTCGGAACTGCGCAGACCCAAGCCGGAGCAGCAGGTGATTTCCTTCCTCAGTTCAGTTCCAGCCGAGCAGCTTTTCATCACAACAATCGCGTTGGCCGAGATCGATTCGGAATCGAACGCACGTTGGACTTGGGAAAAGCGAACACTTCTTCAGCAGTGGCTTGGAGGGGAGGTTCGGCCCTATTTTGGGTCTCGTGTTCTTTAGGTCACGGAAGAGGTCATGCTCCGTTGGCGGCAGTTAGTCGAGGACGGCCGCAGGCTGGGCCGAACCTCTGCTCAACCTGACCTGCTCATTGCTGCGATCGCCCTCGAGAACTCAATGATCCTTGTGACGAGGAATGTGAAGGACTTTACTGGAACCGGTGTGCAGCTCATCAACCCATGGGAAGACACGCCAACGTAGCCGAACAAGCAGACGTGTTCCAGCTTAGAACTCAGCTGTCTATACCAGCACTCTTCCCGAGATGCCCAGATCCACCTGATATAACGTACTGGCCGTCGCCAGCGCGACACCCCCGTCTTCCAGAAAGCACAGCCCGACCAGGTCATTGCCGCTGACCACCAGCTCGGCCGTGGCGCCGTCGGCGGAGATGCGCACGATGCCGCGCCGCCCCCGCAGCGAGCCCGCCACGTATAACGCGCCCTCAATATCCACCGCCATGCCCTGCGGCCGGCCCATTCCACGGTGAAAGACGCGGGCACCCCCGTCCGGGTCGATGGCGTAGATGGGCTGGTGCGAGCTGGTCGTCGGCGCGGTCACCAGCAGGATGCCGTCGTCGCGGAAGGCGAGATGGTAGGCCGCGACCGAGGGCTCCAGCGTGGCGAAGACGAAGATCTCCGCGGCATTGTGGCTGCCATACGGCCCCAGCTTGAAGATCGTGCCGGAACGGTCCCCTACGAACAGGTTACCCGCACCGTCAAAGGCAAGGCCGGTGGCGATTCCCATGCCCTCGGCAAAGTTCGAGACCGCACCCTCCGGCGAGATGCGGTACACGATACCTTCGGCGCGCGAGGAGGCGTACAGGTAGCCATCCGGACCGAAGGCCAGCGCGGAGACGTTCAGCAGATCGCGCACAAAGGGCCGCGCCTGCCCATCGCGCCCGATGCGCACGATCGAGACCGGCACACGGGTGCCCCGGGGGCCGGAGATCATGGCGTACAGGTTGCCGTCGGCATCGGCGGCAGGATTCGAGATCATGTGGAGGTCGTCCGCAAGCGGCACGGCGATATTCACAGGCAGGGCGTTGGTGCTTTCCCGGCCGCCGGTCCGTTCGCCGCGCTCGCCTCCCCCATCCCCGCCGCCGCGTTCATAGCGCAGCAGCAGGTCACCGGGAATCGCCCCGGGGGGCACCCGCACCTGGGCGCGGCCGGGCCGCAGCAGTTCGAGCCCGGCTTCGGTCTGCCCGAGATAGGCCTGGGGCAGCCGGGACGCCCGGCCGTCGGCCTCGCCGAGCAGATGCGTTCCGGCGACCTCGAAGAAACCGCCCGGCAGCGCGGCCCGGGGTGTCAGGCTGGTGAGGTGGGGGGTGTTGGGCCGGGAAGGATGCAGGAGGCTCATCCATCAAGCCTAGTGCGGTCCCGTGGCGATAGCAAATGAGCGCGGAGGGTGATCATGGAACTTCATCCCAGCGGCCGATCGCAGGCGGCTGCGCCCTTCGGCAGGCGCAGACCCGGCAGATCTGCTGCACCTACCCGAGCCGACCTAGCTTTACGAACGCGAGGCAGCCTCCGAGGGTAGAAACAGTTGAAACACCGTGCCGCTGCCGCCTTCCTTCTGCCGGCTGCGTACCTTGAACCGTCCCCCGTGCCGCTCCATGATCTCGGAGCTTACCCACAAGCCGAGGCCCGTGCCGTTCATGCCTTTAGTGGTAAAGAACGGTTCAAACACCTTGGCGAGCACGGCCGCGCTCATCCCCGTTCCGGTATCCGCCACCGTGAGCAGAACGCCGTGGCGGCCCGTGGGGCCCTGCGTTGCGGGACGGCTGCGCAGCAGCAGCCGTCCCCCGCCTGGACGCATGGCGTCGATGGCGTTTCCCACCAGATTGCTGAGCACCTGGCGAATCTCATTCTCAAAACACAGAATCGGCGTCGTGGCCCGGTTCCGCTTTTGAACGCAGAGGTGCGAGTTCACGATGCGGCCCTGGTACACCGAAAGAACGCCCTCAAACAGATCCGCGCAGAGAACCGGCCGCGGGTTGGTGGACTGCTTGTAAAAGCGAAGGGTCTGCCGGCTGATCACGGAGACGCGCCGAAGCTCCTGCTCGGCCGTGTCGAGATACCCTCTCACCTCTCCCAGGGTTTCACTGTGGTGGGCGAGGTAAACCAGGTTGGTGACCGATTCCAGCGGATTGTTGATCTCGTGCGCGATCGAGGCCGCGAGCCGTCCCACCGCCGCCAGTTTCTCACTTTGCCGCAAGGCCAGCTCGGCCCGGCGCTGGTCTTCGATGTCCTGCACCATGCAGACCAGACCGCACACCTGGCCTTTTTCGTCCAGATCGGGGGTGTATGTCACGCGGGCGTGGCGCTCTCCCCGCACCGTCCGGTAGGTGGTCTCCAGGGTGCTGTCTTTCCCGCCAAGGGCGGCCGCACGGGCCGGCTCGGAGCTTGCGGCATAGCTCTCTCCCAGGACGGAGCCGATCGTTCTGCCGACGATCTCCGACGGATCGAGCCCGAGCCAGTGCGTGTAGGTGCCGTTGACCCGCAGGAACCGACCGTCGAGATCGAGGTAGGAGAGCAGGACCGGCAGCCGATCCGTGAGCAGGCGCAGCTCACTCTCACTTTGCGCGGACCTTTGCGCACCCTGCCTCAGGGCTTCGGAGAACTCGCGGTGTTGCCGTTCCATGCGGTTCAGAGAAAGGGCGAGAAACCAGAGTAAAAGGGTGCTGGTGACCGCGAGCGTAACGGCAAACAGGGCCAACGCGAACCGCACCTGCCCGAAGTTCATCGCAGGCATGAGGTAGACCCAGCCGAGAGCGACGGGAACCAGAAGCGTGAAGGCGAGCACGCGCCGAGCCAGCCATCCGCCCCTCTCCGGGGCGGTAAACACCTGCACCGCGGCGGACTCGGGCTGGGCAAGCACAAGGCCGACACTCAGAAGCAGGAAGCCGATGCCGGTGTGGAAGGCCATCGCGGAGTTGCGCATCTCCCCGTAGAGGACGGTAACGCCGTAGGCATAGCCGACGATCGCGGCAAAGGCCGTTGTGCCCAGCAGCAACGCGAGAACCATCGCGGCGCGGCGAGCCCTGCGCCCCCCAAGCCGCAGCAGCAATGACGCGGCGGTCAAGCAAAAACACACCGCGGTGATGGCGGCGATGCGGCCCGGAAAGACGGCCGTCTTCGGATCGCGAAACAGCAGCTCATCGACCCGGAGATTGACGCCGAAGAGGTACTCGGTGAGCGCGGAGACGCCCACGGCCAAGACAAAAACGGCAAGGGCCGCCACGGAAAAACGTGCCGCTTTGGAGCGTTTCGAAAAGGGGTCCGCTGAACGCAAAAAAACCCATAACGCGATGCCCGCGGCGACGAAGCTGCACGCCGCATTGGCCTTCATGGTGACATGGCCGGCCCGGACGGCCCGGAGGGAATCCGAGTCAAACACCCACCCCGCCAGCACGCTGCATCCGAGCGCAACCACGGACATCGCACACCCCACCGCAATGAAGCGGAGGATTCGTTCGGGGCCGGTCACAGGGGGAATCGAGGTTTTGGGGGCAGGTAGCAGGCGGGGTCCCTTGAATATGATTGACAGCTACGATCGACAGCTACGATCGACAGCTACGATCTACCCACTAGTATCATGGCCGCGTCGTCGCAGCGGACCCACCCGGGATGCCCCTTTCGGGGGATACACGGTACGCTTGCAGCGTTTAGCAGCGGTCGAAGCAGAGAAGCAGGCCTCGCGGGATGATCGTCAGTGCTGTTTCAGCAGGTGGAGCACGACCTGTGCCGGCACCAGGGCGAACACGCCCGCGACGAGGTCGTCGGCCATGATCCCGGTGCCCTCGGGCAATGATTCGAAGCGGCGGATGGGAGGCGGCTTCAGGATGTCGAAGAAGCGAAAGAGCAGCAACGCCAGCAGCGCGTTGGGCCAGAGCGGCGGCATGAAGAGCAGGGCCAGCCATTGGCCCGCGACCTCGTCGACGACCACGAAGCCTGGGTCCGACCTACCGGATTCGCGCGCCACGCGCGTGGCGGCGGGGATGCCGACGGCCATTGCCAGCACGACCCCCGCGGCGGTGACCAGGGTGAGCGTCTGTGTGTTGTGGTGCACAAGGTACCCGGCGGCCAGCCAGAGAATCGTGGCGGCTACGGAGCCGTAGGTGCCGGGACCGGGCCCAAGGTAGCCTGCGCCGAAGAACGTGGCGATCGTCCACGCCCAGAGCGTTCGTCGATGCTTCGGAACCGCGGGGCCCATGGCTTGGCCGTCATGCACAGCCACTAGTTCTTCCCCTCTTTTCGTCCGCCCGATTCGTCGGAGCCGAACGGATTGGACTGCTGCTGCTTGTGCTCCAGCTCCTCAAGAAGGTCGGGGTCGAGGATGGGCGAGCTGATCCTGTACTCGTCCGAAGCCCATTTGCCGAGATCCACCCGGCGGCAGCGGTCGGAGCAGAAGGGGACGTCCTCACCCGTGATCGGGACGGGCGCTTTGCAGGTGGGGCAACGAAGTGTCTTGGCGGCCATGATGGATGGGATGTCGCGACTCGCGCTTTCAGTCCAGTATGCGTGCCACGACATCGTAGTCGTGCGACTCGGTGATTTCGGCACGGTAGAAGGTGCCGGGGACGAGCGCCTCGTGGGGACCGAAGTCGTTGATCAGCACAACACCGTCGATCTCGGGGGCCTGGTCGAGGGTGCGGCCCTGCCAGAGCAGGTCGGTTTCTTCGCTGGGACCTTCGACGAGCAGATCGACCTCGCGGCCGATCCAGCCGGTCTTGGCCTTCCGGCTGATTTTGTTCTGCAGGCGCATCAGCTTGCGGCGGCGCGCCTCGATGGTGCGCTTCGGGACCTTTTCGCCGTAGTCGAAGGCCCTGGCCCCCTCCTCGTCGGAGTAGCTGAAGACCCCGAGCCAGTCGAAGCGGGCGGTCTGGACGAAGCGGCAGAGCTCCTCGAAGTCCGCCTCGGTTTCACCGGGAAAGCCGACGATGAAGCTGGTCCGCAGCACGAGGCCGGGAACGATCTTTCGAGCCTTTTCGAGGATCTGCAGGAAACGGTCCGCGCTCCCGCCGCGCTTCATCCGCTTCAGGACGTTGCCGGAGGCGTGCTGCAGGGGGACGTCAAGGTAGTTGGCGATGTTGGGATGGCGAGCGATCGACTCCAGCAGCCGTGTGGTGATCTTGTTCGGATAGGCGTACAGGAAACGCAGCCAGCGGAGCCCGGGGAGCGGGGCCAGCGCCTCCAGCAGGTCGGCTAGCTCGGGACGTTTGCCCGTGGCGGGATCGGACGGCAGGTCCTCGCCGTAGCAGGTCGTATCCTGGCCGATGAGGGTGAGCTCGCGGACGCCCCCGGCGATGAGCCGGCGGGCTTCGGCGACCACGGAGGCTACGGGGCGTGAACGGAACTTGCCGCGCAGCTGCGGGATGATGCAAAAGGCGCAGGGGTGGTCGCAGCCTTCGGCGATTTTGATGTAGGCCGAGGCGCGGGCGGTGGTCAGCAGACGCGGGGTGTCTTCGGTGTAAAGATAGCTGGGCAGGGCGGCGGTTGCGCCGTCCCATGCCTCGCGCGAGAAGCGGCCCGCGGCTTCCCGGGCGTCGCCCTCGGGGCGGGAGGCGGTTTCCGCCCGGGCGGTGCCGGGAGCGGAGAACCCGGGCATGGAAGATCCAGGCTCGGAAAACCCGGGAGCGGAAAACCCAGGCACGGAGGAGCCCTGGAGTTGTGCCCCGTCGGCCTCCGGGCGCGAGTGCTGCTGCACGGCGGAGTGGGCCCGACGCAGCGGGGCCGGTTCGGCGACCGGTTCGGCGGCGACCGCGGCCTCCATGCCGGCAATCTGCACGGAGCTCAGCACGGTGAAGGGTGAGTTGGAGACCGGAGGGACCATGAAACTCGCAGGCCGCTGCAGGCCTGCCGCCTCCAGGATGGATTCGAGTTCGCCGGTACCGACGACCGCGTCAACCTCGGGAATATTTCTGCGGATCTCATCGCGGTAACGCTCCACCAGGCAGCCGGCGACGATGAGCCGTTGGGCACGGCCGCCGTTGACCGTCTTGTGCCGCACCATCTCCAGAATCGCGTTCACGGACTCCTGCTTGGCGGAATCGATGAAGGAGCAGGTGTTGACGACCAGAATTTCCGCGTCCTCGGCGTGCGGGGTCAACTGCGCGCCGGCACGGTCCAGCAACCCCATCATCACCTCGCTGTCGACGAGGTTTTTGGGACAGCCGAGCGAGACGAAACCCACCCTGGGCCGTGCGGCGGGCGTCTCTGTGCCGGTTTGGGGAGGCTCGGTTTGCGAAAGCCCTGGTTGAGAAGGCTTTGAGTCCGTCGCAAAAGCGAAGTCCGCAGGGACGGAAACCTCGAAGGGAGGGGCAGAGGTCACAAATCCAAGTTTACCATCAGCCTTGGTACGGGGCGGCTGTTCGCGGCTTGCTTCTTACGACGTTCTTACGCGCGCGGGACGGGGAAGTGAACCGTCGGCAGGGCATCAAAGGCGGGATGCGCGAACAGGTAGCCCTGGAAAAGGCAGACGCCCTCGTCGAGCAGCCAGTGGTACTCATCCTCACTCTCGATGCCTTCGGCAACGAGCTCGATTCCGAGATCGCGGCAGACCTGCAGAATGGCACGAACGATGGCCTGCCGCGGCCCTAGGCTATGAATGCCGCGTACAAGGTATTTGTCGAGTTTGATCTGATCCGGCTGGAAGTCGGCCAGCACATTCAGGCCCGAATAGCCGGAGCCGAAGTCGTCGATGGCGGTGCGCATCCCCAGGCCGCGATAGATGCCGATGAGTTCGGTAAAGCGATCCTGATTGCCGAGCACTTCACCCTCGGTGACCTCCATCACGAGCCGTTCGGGGGTGAAGCCCTGCTCGATGGCGGTGTCCAGGGTGGATGCGAGGCAGTCGCGGTCGGCGCGGAAGCCCTGCGGCAGAAGGTTCAGGTTCAGATTGCAGGAGATACCCAGCCGATGGGCCGCAGCGAGGGCGGCCTTCCGGCACTCCTCGTCAAAGGTGGCCAGATCGGCGGGCGCGATCGCGTTGAGAATGACATCCGCACTCTCGTTCCCTGGGCCGCGTACCAAGGCTTCATATGCGGTCACGGTGGCCAGCCGGGCGTCGACTATGGGTTGAAAGGCGAAGGCACAGGCGAGCTTGGGCAGGCGCGCCAGCCAAGCGTTGCGGCTTGGGTAGGGCACAGCGACCGGCGGCGGGCGGCTCAAGCCGACACCGCTCCCAGCTTGGGTTCCACGGCGGCGGATTCAGCCTGGCTGCGCCACCGGCCGTCCGAGAAGGCCCTCAACAGGCGCTTGGCGCGGCCCTCGTCGAGCCCCGCCAGGAGAGTCTCCGTGCCGGCGACATCGTGCTCATCGAGCAATTTCGTCAATGCCTGGGGAGAAAGCGTGGCGAGGGACATATTGGAATCCCCGAAGTAGCGGCGCGCTATAGGCTCAAAGATGATGCGGGTAATGTGGTGGTGGCGAGGATCATTCAAGATCTTGGCGTAAAGCACCTCGATCACCTCCGGCGCGCCTTCCAACACCTGAAAGAAGGTGTTGCCCACGTGCAGCAAGACCCCGGTCAAGCCATGGCTTGCGTTATGTTCCTGAGAGTGTTTCACAAGCCTGGCAATCTCCTCGTCCGTGAGCGAATGCGCCTGAACACTTGTATAGATGCAATGAAACAGCGAAGCGGGCACCTTGTCCTCCGTACTGACAGCGTCGACCCAAATGCAGGCAATCCAGAAACTTCAGCCAGCCGAGCAATTCTATAAATAGTCTCTTCCGGAATTTTCCCTAGTACACCAGTTCTCGCAGGCCGGGTTACCGTATGTCAACAACACGGATGGGGGACTTGATTGCATGGGAGAGAAAGATCAAATCTTTGCGTGCCAGCGCGGCTTGAGCGGGAAAGGTTTGCGGTAAGAGGGTGAAATTCCCAGCACCGCCTGTAGTCCCAACAAAACTCAGAGTTCCCAGCGCAGCAACGTGGCCCCGACCGTGAAGCCGGCGCCGACCGAGGCCAGCAGAATCAGGTCGCCGCGGCGCAGGCGCCCATCCTCGAGCGCCGTGCCGAGCGCCAGCGGGATGGTGCCCGCGGTGGTGTTGCCGAACTGGTCGATGTTGATCACCACACGATCCTCGGGCAGCCCGAGGCGCTCGGCCGTGGAGACAATGATCCGTTTGTTGGCCTGGTGCGGTACGAAACAACCCAGGTCGGCGCCGGTGATCCCGTTGCGCTGCAGAACGGTCTCGGAGACCTCGGCCATCTTGCGCACGGCAAATTTGTAGACCGCCTGGCCATCCTGGTGAATAAAGTGTTGTTTGGCGTCGATGGTCTCGTGCGAGGGCGGTAGATGGCTGCCGCCGGCGGGCATCATCAGGGCTGCGCCGCCGGAGCCGTCCACCTCGTGATGAAAGTCGATGAGGCCGACCTCCCCTTCCGCGCAGGGTTCGATCAGGACCGCACCCGCGCCGTCGCCGAACAGGATGCAGGTGGAGCGGTCGGTGTAGTCGATGATGGAACTCATCACATCCGCCCCGATGACGAGTACCTTGCTGTGGGCGCCGGATTCGACCAGCTTGGCCCCCACCTGCAAGGCGTATAAGAAGCCCGAACAGGCCGCCGAAAGATCGAATCCCCAGGCCTTTTCCGCGCCGAGCTTGTTCTGCACCAGGCAGGCCGTGGCGGGGAAAAACATGTCCGGGGTGACCGTGGCGACGATGATGGCGTCCACCTCGGCCGGCCCCACGCCCGCGTTGGCCAGGCAGCGCCGCGCAGCCTCGGTGGCCAGATCGCTGGTGGCCACACCCTTGGCCGCGATGTGGCGCTGCCGTATGCCCGTGCGCTCCGTGATCCATTGATCGGTGGTATCGACCATCCGTTCCAGGTCCGCATTGGTCAGCAGGCCCGGCGGCGTATAGGTGCCGAGCGCCGAGATCTTGGCGCGACGTGCGGTTTTGGGCTGGATGGTGAGCGGGGTACCGGTCTGGCTGCGCTGGTGGGGGGCGGAACTCAAAACTGGAGATGTCCTTGAAGGCGAGATCGGCGACAAACAGCATCTTACCCTGCGCTTGGACCGAACAGGTCGGCTGTTGCAGGTACTCTACGCTGCCAGGTCCGCCAAAGTCTCAGAAAAGGCGTGTGGGAGAGGTTAAGGGAGGTGTACCGGGTTTCCCTACTGCGCCCGCGTGGGCCCGTTGCCGTTGCTTCCTTCCGGACCTGGCGGGGTTGGCGGGTACGCGTCGCGTAGGACCCGGCACAGGATGGATTGTAGCATTCACAGACCAGCCCGCTCCATGCCTTCACGCGAGTTGGAAGCCCCTTCGCCGCGGCGGCGCAGACCTACCGAGCGTGAGGTCTGCACCAGCCTCCAGATACCGATGCCGGTAAACAGGAGCGTAATACTCCAGAAAACGATCAGGATGGTGACGGCCCAGCGTGTGGAAAAGCGACTCCACAGCCCCAGCACCTGGGTTCCGTAGCGGATGCCCAGCCAGCAGGCGACCGTATGCCGGAGGAGCCGGCTGGAGGTGAACGCGACCATGAAACGCCGGCGCGACATGTGCACGGCCCCGGCGACGAGCACAAATGGCGAAAGCGGCATGGGCGGCGGCAGAATTGCCGGCAGCGCGATGGCGATGATCGAATGGTGCTCGACCCAATACGTCACCCGCCCCAACAGCCGTTTGGACACATGCTTTTCCAAGAAGGCCATGCCGCCGGCCTGGCCGACCGCGTGCGAGAAGAATCCGCCCAGCGCGGAACCCACCGTGGCCAAGGCTACAAGCAGGATCGGATTTCCGTGATCGGCGGCGTACAGCACCAGCATGATATCCGTGACGCCGGGGATGGGCAGCGGAATGAAGGAGCTGTCCACCATTGAAACCAGCAGCAGGCCCACCAGACCGAACCGCATCGCGACCGCAAGCATGTGCCCGCCGCTGTGCCCGGATGCGAGCAGCAGGAAAGACATAAGGGAAACCGCCGGGGCGAACATGGACTGAAGGGCGAACGAAGGCGGCATGCTGGGTGGTAGGACGCCGCCGAGGCGGGGATTGTCTCTCGCCGCCGCAATCTTTGCGGATTCCGGTGGACTACCCCGCCAGCAGCGCGAGGCCTGGCAGGGCTGGCAGCACGCCCCCGTCGGCCGCATAGGCGCGAAAGGTGCGGATGGCCTCCAGACAGGGCCCGTCCAGGTGGTAGTAGATGTTTTCCGACAGGTAGGTGCGGATGGTTCTTGCGGGAAGGCCGAGCCGCGGCGTCCACTCCGCCACGAGTTCCTCGATGTGGGCCAGTCCCGCCTCGCGGCTCGCGTTCAGGTCGGCGATGAGCTGCCGAGGGGAGGGATTCGCGCCCCCGAGTGCCGCTGGACGCACCGCCCACACCGCCGCTACCCAGGGCAGGCCCGTGTGCCCCCGCCAAAGCTGGGCGACATCGAGCCAAAGCAGGCGACCGCCGGCCGTGGTCTGCATCGCACGGTCGATTTCGGCGCGGCGCTCGCGGGCGAACAGGGCGTGATCGCCGATCAGCAGCGCCGCGTCGTGGCCCGCAAGCATGGCCAGCGGGTCGGCCGGCTGCTCCAGGAGCTTTGGGTAGGTGCCGTAGAAGCGCCCCAGCAGAACGCGGACATAGGCTGCCGAGGAGCGCGAGGCGGTGTCGGCGGCGACCGTGGCGATCCGCTGCAAGGCGTCTGCTTCTGCCTCGTGGGTCCGCGCGCGGACCAGCAGAAGGATGCTGCGCACCTCGTGCTGCGAGGCGATGGTGCAGCCCGGCACGATGCGGAGCTCCGGGGTGAGCTCGGCGATGGGGATCAGGCCCAGATCGGCATCCCCGGCGTGCAGCTCGGCGGCGCAGCGCGAGGGCAGGGTGTAGTGCACGGCATAGCGGGTGCGCAGGTCGTCGGCGGCGGGCGCGTGCTCGAAGTTGTAGAGCAGCGGCGCGGGGTTCAGAAACGAGATGGCGGCGACGCGAAGGGGCACCTTCCGATGGTATCTTCCCGCGCACCCTCCTCGGAACGTCCGATGGATCGTGTTTTCAGTTGTCGAAACGGGTCTTCAGGCGCAGCATCGGCCTTTCCAGCGCCGTGTAGCTGAGGAGCGAAACGGCCAGGGTCCCGGCCAGGGGAATTACCAGGCCAAAGGGCAGGGGCAGCTTCAATGCGCGGGCGATATGCAGGTACGGTCCATGGAACAGGTCGTGAAAGACGTAGAAGCCGTAGCTGATGCGCCCGAGTCCGCGTAGAGGGGACAGGCGCAGCAGCCGCGTGAGCCAGTGCCCGCGATCGAGGCAGACGAGGATCAGACCCAGCGCAAGGAGGCCGGTCATCGAAAATCCGTAGCGCAGCAGCCATTGCTCACTGGCGAACGCGCCCTCCGCCAGACCCGGATGCGTGTAGCGATACAGACCGGCGGTGGCCAGCACCAGGCCCACGCCGGTCCAGAGGAGGGCAGGGCCCGCACGGTGCAGGGTCCCGGCAGCCGGTCCGCGCAGCACCAGTGCCGCCCAGCCGCCGAGGAGAAAGTGATCCAGGCGCAACGGGGTCAAGACATGCAGCGCGCCGAAGAGATCAGGGGACAAGACGGCGGTGAGCGCCCAACGAACGAAGGGCGAGGCCACCACGACCGCCGCGCAGAGGGCAAGCAACCTGCGCCGGTCCCGAATCGTAAAAACCACCCACGGCCACACGAGATAGAACTGCTCCTCCACGCAGAGGGACCAGAAGTGGCCGGTAAACAGGAGATGCAGATGACCGTCGTCTTGCGCGGAAGCAAAGGAACGAATCAGGTGCAAGGGCGCGGGACCGCCCAGACCGGGGTGCAGCGCCGTGAGCAGAGGGATGTAGTTGCCGAGATAGGCCGGCCAAAGGGCATTGACCGGCTCCCAGACGAGATGAAGGGCAGGCGTGAGCAGCAGCAGCGCCAGCCACAGGCCGTAGTACAGCGGAAAGATACGTAAAGTACGCCGAGCGTAGAAGTTACGGTAGCGGCGCGGCTTGTCCACGGCGTCAAAGAGCAGCCCGGTGATGAGGAATCCGGACAGGACGAAAAAGATGTCCACGCCCAGGATGCCGGGATGAAAGCCTGCGTAGTGCGCGAAGAAAACGAGCAGCACCGCAATCGCCCGTAGGCCGTCCAGGGCCGGGTAATAGGGCGCCTTCGGGTTGGCGCCGGGGCTTGCTTCTGCAAGCGCGGAGGTCGGTTCGTTTGCTGGGAGCATAGGGTCTGTTCAGCTGCGGTTCACGCCGGGATGGGGGCGGCGTCCGGTTCTCAGTGTATGGGCGGGCGATCCGGACGGATGAGCTGGGCAGACGATCAGAGCGGATAATCAGTGCGGACGATCAGAGCGGACGAAGGAGGGATGGCCCCGGGGTCCCGGGACCGTTACCATCGGCAGCACTTCTATGGGGAGTGTTGGGGTGCACGGGACAGGGTCGGAGAAGATTTCAGAGACGCAGGAGGGTCGGCTGGGCTGGCTGGCGCTGGCGCTGACGCCCGGGATGGGGCCGACGCGGTGTTTTCGGGCGATGCGGCAGCTGCGCCGGCCGGCGCGGGTATTTGCGGCCTCCTTGACCGAGCTGGAAGCTGCCGGGCTGCCCGCCGCGGCCGCGCAATTCGTCTTTAATGGCCGTGCGCGCCGGGCGGCCGAGGAGGAGATGGGCCGGGTCGCCGAAGGCGGAGCCCATCTGCTCGTGCCGGAAGATAAGGATTACCCGGGACGACTTCTGGAGATTTACGATCCGCCGCCGGTGCTCTGGGTGCGGGGCGATCCGGCGCTGCTGAACGCGCCGGGGATCGCGGTCGTGGGCACACGGCAGCCCTCGCCCTACGGCGCCGGCATGGCGGAGATGCTGAGCCGCGATCTGGCCAAACGAGGACTCGCGATCCTCAGCGGCATGGCGCGGGGGGTGGATACGGCCGCGCACAAGGGCGCGCTCGAGGCCGGGGGCAAGACCGTTGCGGTATGGGGTACGGGCATCGACGTGATCTACCCGAAGGAGAACAAGCGGCTGGCGGAAGACATCGTGCGGGCCGGCGGAGCGATTCTGAGCGAGTTTCCGCTCGGCACCTTTCCCGCGCCGCAGAACTTTCCCATCCGTAACCGCACCCTCAGCGGCATGAGCGTGGGCGTGCTGGTAGTGGAGGCGGCGGAGTACTCCGGCACGCGCATTACGGCGCGTTGTGCCATTGAGCAGAGCCGTGATGTCTATGCCGTTCCCGGCAACGTCACCAACAAGAACGCCTGGGGACCCAATACGCTGATCAAGCAGGGCGCCAAGCTGACCGCCACGTGGGAGGATGTGTGGGAGGACCTGCCCTCGCAGATCCGGCTCGCCCTGGAAGAGCGGGCCGAGGCCGAAGCGCGGGCGCGCGGCGAGGCCGGCTTCGCATCCGATGGGGGCACCACGGCATCTCTATTCGGCAGCGGGCCGGGGGCGACGGGGGTTTTGGGCGGCACCGCCGCGCTCGGCGACCATCAACGTGCGGTGCTGGCCTGCCTGCAGGCCGATGAGGCCACCCAGCTCGATCAGCTGCTGGAGCGGCTTGAGGGCGAGCTTGCCTCCGGCGAGGTGTTTACCGCGCTGTTTGAGCTTGAGCTCGCCGGCCGGGTGCGGCAGATGCCCGGAAAGAACTATGTACGGAGTCTGTGATGTGCAGAGCCTGTGATGTGCAGAGCCTGTAAGAATCGCGCCTGGAACGGTAATCGAAGGCGCGGTCTTGGGCTCGTGGCTTAGGGCCAATTTTGCTGATTCTGGAACGAACCGGAGCAGGCTGCGTCTATAGGGTGGTGTCCGGAGCGGAGGATTCAGGGAACCGGACGTTTTGGCGGCGGGTTAACGTCCGGGGGACCGGGCGTGTTAGTTTGCAGGCTACAAGTGGTCTCAGGAAAACCGACTGGGTTGCGGCGGAACGGGCGTAAGGCTCCTCCGAAGCGGTTACCCAGGCCGGTCGCCGAAGCCGAAAGGCACATGTGAGATCACTTCTACAAGTGGGCGGAAGAACGGCGGCGTGCGCAGCAGGCCAGCCGTGGGCGTTTCGGGGCAGGTGCGGTGATGGCAAAAAATCTCGTGATTGTGGAGTCGCCGGCGAAGGCCAAGACGATCAACAAGTATCTCGGCAGCGATTACGTGGTAGAAGCCTCCATCGGTCACATCATGGATCTGCCCAAGAACGACATCGGGGTGGAGCTGAAGCACCGCACCTTTGCGCCGACGCTGATTGTGTCGCCGGGTAAGGAAAAGGTCGTCGATCGGCTGAAGAAGCTGGCCGCCAAGAGCGATGCCGTCTTTCTTGCGCCCGATCCCGATCGCGAGGGCGAGGCCATCGCCGCGCACCTGAAGATGCAGCTGCTGCCCTCCATGAAGAAAGGGAGCCAGCTGCGCCGCGTCACCTTCAACGAGATCACGAAAAAGGCGGTCAAGGCCGCCTTCGAGCGCACCCGCGAGGTGAACGACAACCTGGTGGACGCGCAGCAGACCCGCCGTGTGCTGGATCGACTGGTCGGCTACCAGATCTCACCGCTGCTTTGGGACAAGGTGAAACGCGGTCTGAGCGCGGGGCGGGTGCAAACCGTCGCGCTGCGCCTGATTGTGGAGCGCGAGCGCGCCATCAACGCCTTCGGTCCGGTGGAGTACTGGAATATCGATGCAGTGCTCGCGCCGCAGGCAAAGGCCGGCGACCTGTTTACCGCGCGCCTGGTCGGCGTGCAGGGGCAGCCGATCCGTGTGCCCAACGGCACCGATGCCGAGGGCAAGGACCAATTTCTCGCCAATGCGCTGCCCGATAAGGAAGCCGTCGATGAGGCCATGGCGCAGCTGGAGAAGGCCACCTGGCGTGTACGCGGGGTGGAGACCAAAGAGCGCCAGCGCCGGCCCGCGGCACCCTACACCACCAGCAAGCTGCAGCAGGACGCGGCCGGCCGGCTCGGTTTCAACGTACGCCGCACGATGGGCGTGGCGCAGCGGCTGTATGAGGGCATCGAGGTGGGCGCGGAGGGCACGGTCGGCCTGATTACCTACATGCGTACCGACTCCACGCGCATGAGCCCGGACGCGATCGCGGAGATTCGCTCCTGGGTGGGCAAGAACCTGGGCGATCGTTACCTGCCCAAGACTGAAAATGTCTACAAGAGCAAGGCCGACGCGCAGGATGCGCATGAGGCGATTCGGCCGACCGGTTTCAACTACACACCGGACTCCGTGCGCAGGTACCTGAGCGATGAGCAGTTCCGGCTGTACCGGCTGATCTGGGAGCGCGCCGTGGCCAGCCAGATGACGCCGGCCGTTTTTGACGCGACAAGCGTCGATATCGAGGCCCGTACCGGCAACTTCAGCTACGATTTCCGCACCACCGGCAGCGTGCTCAAGTTCGACGGTTTTCTGCACTTCGAGGAGCAGGCCAAGAAGGCCCGTGCCGTGCGCGATGCCAAATCGGATGCCGCAGATAAGAAGCTCGCGGAGGGCAGCGCCGAGGGCGACAGCGCCGAAGGTACAGGTGACGCGACCAGTGAAGACTCGGCCAACGACCGGCGTCTACCCGCGCTTGCCCAAGGGCAGGCATTGAACGCGCAGAAGCTCGATCCGCAGCAGAAGTTCACGCAGCCACCGCCGCGCTTCAATGAGGCCAGCCTGGTGAAGGCGCTCGAAGAAAAGGGCATCGGGCGGCCTTCAACCTACGCCTCGATCATTAACACCATCCAGGAGCGCGACTATGTAAAAAAGATCGCGCAAAAGCTGGTGCCGACCGAGATCGGCATGGTCACCACCGAGCTGCTGGTCAAAAACTTTCCGTACATCTTTGAGCCCGGCTACACGGCCACGCTCGAAGGCGAGCTTGACGAGGTGGAGGGCGGCGGCAAACGCTGGACCGACCTGCTGAACGGGTTTTACGGCCACCTCGAGCAGGAGCTGCACATCGCCGAGCATGAGATGGAGGACGTAAAGGCCTGGGAGAAGGAGACCGACCAGCTTTGCGAGAAGTGCGGCGCGCCCTTGCTGCTGAAGTGGGGCAAGTTCGGCAGCTTCTATTCTTGCTCAAACTTCACGAAGGCGAAGCCGGTAAACGTGGCGTTGGGGCCGCTCAAAAAAGACCCGAAGGCCGTCGTGAAAAAGGTCACCGATGCGCTGAGCTTCCCGATGATCGTTAAGGCCGTTACGGAGGATGTGACCGACTACTCGCAGGAGGTCGGCGACAGGCAGGCGCTGCTGAAGGCGCTCGAAACCGGTGCCAAGCGCGGCAAAAAGCTGCTGGTAGAGCCGCAGACCTGCGACTTTACCAAGGAGAATTTTGCCGGCAAGCCCGATCTGAGCACTCCCGAAGCCCACGATGCGGAGCAGGAGGAGGAGTTCTGCGACAACTGCGGCCGTGTGATGGTGTTGAAGAACGGCCCCTGGGGACCGTTTATGAGCTGCCCGGGCTACAGTGACGATCCGCCCTGCAAGACGATCCGCAAGCTGACCCAGAAGCAGCAATCCAAGCCGCCGGTGCAGCTTGAGGAGCCCTGCCCGAAGTGCGGCAAGCCGCTGCTGCAGCGGGAAGGCCAATACGGCGAGTTCATCGCGTGCTCCGGCTATCCGAAGTGTAAGTACGTGAAGCAGGAGCTGCTGGAGGTGCCGTGCCCCAAGTGTGCGGCCGAGGTGGCGGTGCGGAAGAATCGCCGCGGCGATACCTTTTACGGCTGCACGCGCTATCCGAAGTGCGATTTTACGACGAACCAGAAGCTGGTCGCCGGGCCCTGCCCGGAGTGCAAATCGCCTTACCTGCTGGAGTTGTCCGACAAGGAAGGCACCTACCTTGTTTGTCCGAATAACGTGGAGCGGCTGCCGAAACGGCGCGGCAAAAAGGGTGACAAGGAAGAGGAGTCGACAGGCGTGGTTTGCCATTTCGAACGGCGTATTGGACCGCCGCCGACCAAGGACGAACCGCGCGAGATAAAGCGCCCGGACCCGACGACGACCCGTCCGCTGGTGGAGGCTGTCGCGTAGAGCGTTGCCGAGATGAGGAAATACCTACAGGGTTTCGAATAAACACGGTTTTCACTTCCCAAAATCTGTAGAATGTGCCACTATAGTGGCAGCAATTTGCGCAAGTTTTGTGCCAAAGCTGCAATCCAAAACGCTGGAAGGGACACCCCATGGCAAAAGCAATCTGGAACGGACAGGTCCTGGCGGAGAGTGAAGACGTGGAGACCGTGGAGGGAAATGTGTATTTCCCTGAAAAGAGCGTGAATCGCGCCTATCTACGGCCTAGCTCCTCCAGTTCGACCTGCCCCTGGAAGGGCCTGGCCCGGTACTACACCGTTCTAGTGGACGGTCAAGAAAATCTAGATGCCGCATGGTATTATCCCGCCCCCAAAGCCGCGGCGCGTACCGTAAAGCACAAGGTGGCATTCTGGCGCGGGGTCGAGGTCACGGCCTAGTCGGACTCCAGCGACGGCGTACTTCGCTGTTTTTCTAACCGCTCTCCGCCCTGGAGGGCGGTTCGTTTTTGCGGCCTTTGCTTCCGCGTGCCGAGGTTCACTGCCTGCCTTTGGCCCTCATCTCGTCCTGTCGCATCGGCATGGCGTCGATCGTCTCCGCCAGCTTCTGCATGGAAACCGGCTTGCCGGAGCGGAGTTTTTCCCCGCCGTCTTTGCCGATCAGGATGACCGTGAAGTCTGCCGGAGCGATACCGAACCGGCGTCTTGCCGCGTCGGCATCACCCGCGGTGAGCTGCAACCTGCTGGGCGGCGGCGACCCGTACGGCAGCGCGATAACGGCCAGATCGCGATTCTGGGCCTCGGCGGCGTGCTCTTCCAGAGTGCGCAGCTGAATCTCAAGCTGCGGATCGTCCGGGCGCGGCGCGAAGATCAGCAACGGTCGGAACTGATCCCTGAGCTGCGGCAGTGTCACGAGCGCGATCTGTTGGGCGGGTATAGGCAAAGCGCCGGCTCCGAGAAGGCAAAATAGGCTCAAAACGAGCCGCTGAACCCTTTTGCGGATTGGGACCTGCCGTAAGATTTCGATAACACACCCTTGTCTTGCTGCGCGTCTTGTCTTGCTGCGCG
>CAXTBJ010000039.1:0-35778 GCA_964242585.1 uncultured Bryocella sp. | reverse complement strand
GCCTTTATTGCGTTTTGAAGGCGCTGATACGCCTCTAGTCCTTCAACCATCTCAGGATGCGGTCGCGGTCGCTTTAACGGCTTTAGGTGGAGAATTCTTCGCCTCTGCGGTAGAGTGGCCCGATGCCGACAACGCAAATCTGGGTGCAACTCCTGCCACTCGCCCTCAAAATCACTATCACCAGCCTGAGTTCGTTCAAGTGGCACGAAACCGCTACTTCCCATGGCTACCTGTTCGCAATGACGATCATTGATTCAGCCATAACCATAGATATGGAGATCCCCTAAGAACAAGAATTAACGTTCTCGCTACTGCTAATTCAAGCGTTTCAGCTTACCCGAAGCGCGGTGGACTGTATGGCCTTTTCGTCCGGGAATGGCATGTCGATTGTATTCGACGAGATCACGAACACGGAAGGCCAAATAGACAGAATACGATTAGCCAATGATTCGCTAGTCGGCTTGTGTACAGAGTTGATTACAGAATCACTACTGGACCAGGCACGCTAGCCGAGATGTTCAACTTGGTTACTAGCGAGACCCCACTATTTCTTGCCCTGAACGATCTCATTACAACCATATCTGTTCCGGGCCTAGTCGCAATCAACTGCGCACGTTCGGTCGAAGGTTTACAGACGATTCTGTCTCCAGATGACGAGGACAAGATTAAGGGGTGGACGCTCCTACGCTCAGCCCTTAACCTTGAGCGTTCTTGCATCAAATACATTACAAAGGCGTCGCGTTTGATCGTAACGGAAACAATATGGATCGCAAAGACGGCACTAACATCGGTGAACTACTTCTTCGCTCTTGGAAGATCATGAACCGTTTCTCGCATACAGGAAGCGGGGAAGTATTCAGCTGCCGCTGTCTCAGTTCCCGATGCTCTGACGAGAGAGTTCGAAACTTCCAGCATCATTTTCCATACAGCCGAGGCGTCTTCCGCTAACGGCCTTCCCACGCCGCGTCTATCATCGCCTGCGTGGAACCGGGGGACCCAAAATCATTTCCTGCTTTTGCTCTTATAGCTACCCTGTCACGGTAGCTTCAATCTAGGCCATTATGCCACGGTCAGTCAAATAAATACATGCTCTTATTAGAGGAGCGGCTAAGCGAACTGACACAAGTAGATCCAGTACGAGCGGAGAGATTACTAACCGGCAGCCCTGAAAACAGTCCCAACTTACATGCAATTGCCATGACTAACCCAGCGAAGGACTGGTCTATGCAAATTATGTACTGCGACCAAATGCAAATGTACTGAACCGCATCAACTGGAACAACGGACTGCGTCGTTTTGTGCAGCGCGAGGAACTGTCCCGTCTCGATGAACTGCTTGAGCAGCTTTAGGTGTACATCGCTCTACACAGCCGTCCAGCCACCATCCACATTCAAATTTTGGCCGGTGACGTAGGTGCTGGCGTCGGAGGCTAAAAACAGCAGGGCGCCGCAGAGTTCTAGTGGGCGGCCTATGCGGTTGAGCACGGTGTAGCCCTTTAGCTTGGACACGAAGGGCGAGTCTTCCCCCACGGCATTCTGGCCCGTACCGACATCTTCGGTGTTCGAGAACGGGCCGGGCGAGATGCAGTTGGCGCGCACGCCGCTGGTGCCCCAGAAGCTGGCGGTATAGCGTGTAAACGCGGCGAGGGCGGCCTTGGAGGCGCTATAACCCGGCGGGTTGAGGGACGCGGTGCCCTCATACAGCTGTGGCCGCGGGGCAACGCTGGCATACATCGTGGCGATGTTGATGATGGAGCCGTGCTTTTGTTCTTTCATGCGGATGCCGAGGCGCTGCGTTGTTTGTACCGCCCAGTACACGCCGCCCTGCAGGTTGCGCTGCCACTGATCGAAGGTGGAGTTTTCAAGCGAGCCTTCGGGAACGTTGAAGCCGGTGGCGGAGCCGAGCTCGTGAGCGTTGTTGACGAGAATGTCGAGGGTGGGTTCTTCGGCGGCGATGCGGTCGCAAAGGGCATTGAGCGCGGCGACGTCGTACATGTCGATCTGGTGGACGGCAATCTTCTTCGAACCGAACTGGCTGGCCCAGACTTCGGCTTCGCTTTTCAGCCTGTCACTGCGGCCGAGCGCGACGACGCGAGCGCCATTGGCGAGCAGCGCGAGGGCGAACGTGCGGCCTAGAAAACCGGAGGCTCCGGTGAGCACGGCGGTCTTGCCTTCGAGGGAGAAGAGTTGATGGCGCTGAAGATCCTGGGCGGTGATGGGCATAGGGTGCTCCTGATACGAGAGTGCGGCTGCGAGCGAATACAGGGGTCCTTCAACTCCGCTGCACTCCGCTCAGGATGACGAGTTGGGGGTGGGAGGCCTCGGAATTGCGACTTGTGAAAATGCAGATTCCGTGCGGGAATTACAAAAAAATCAAGTACGACAGCCTGTTGCAAGGGTTACCAGTAGCACTTTACGAACGCGAGCTGGCCGCGGAGGAAGTCGACCTCGTCACCGGGTGCGCCGCGAGCAACCTGTAAGGTGACACCGTTGTCGTACCCGATGCCGTGGATGGCTTTGAAGATGTCGTCGAAGTTCGCGGAGCCGGTGCCGAGCACGCGGGTTTCGATGCCGCCTTCGGGCTTGCGGTAGCGGTCCTTGATGTGGACCGAGCCGATGCGGTGGCCGTAGGCGGCAAACTCTTCGGTGGCGATGTAGCCGAGGCCTGACGAGTTGCCGGCATCCCAGTTCACCTTGAGGAACGGGTGGTCGAGGCGGGCGAGGAAGGTTTTGAAGTCAGCTGGGTTGAAGTCGGCTTCAAGATGGAGTTCTACGTTGTGCTTTTCGGCCACGGGAAGAGCGTGCTTCAGGATGTCGAGGACCTGGATCTTTTCTTCCTCGTTCGTGATCTTCGCGTTATCGACGAAGGGAAGCACCATGCGGCGGGCTCCGATGCGGGCGGCCAGCAGGATGGTGGCATGAAGGTGCTGCTCGCGGTGCCGGCGCTCCGTGGGCTTGCAGCGCATGAGCGGATGTTCCATGAACCAATCGCCGCACAGGGCGGGAGTGGCGATGCCGTGCTCGGCCTTAAGGGCGTCGAACTCGCGCAAACCCTCCGCTGTGAAGATGGGGTTGGCGCCGGGGTCGGCATCGCTTTGCCAGCCATCGAAGTCGTCGTGAATCCATTCGATGTAGCTGAAACCGGCGGCTTTGGCTTTGGCGAACTCTCTACGCCAGCCCTGGCGGGGGAAGGACTGAAAGCGACCGTCTTCAGGAGGGGATAGGCGGCCTTGCATGACGCCGTAGGTGTGAGGCATGGGGGTGTCCTATAACTGCCGGGGCACTGAATATCTTAGCCGTGTTGAGGTTGCGGCGAAGATGGGGCACCCGGGTTTGTGGTGCTGCTGAGGAAGCGCTGACTGCCTCCGGGAATGACAATCTAGGAAGATGAGTTACTCCGGCAGGGGCTTGACAATCATGTTGGCGAGGAACTCTTCGCGGGGCAGGAAAGGGAAGAGGTCTTCGAGGGGTTTGGAGACGAAGCTGCCGTCGGCCTTCTGATAGGACTGCAGGCGGGGCGCGCGAACCTCGTCGGGAAGAACATTGACGTCGCAGAGCACGGGGCCGGGCATGTCGAGGACCTTGCGGACTTCGCTACGGAGATCGGTTTGATCCTTGATGACATGAGTGGAAAGTTTGAAGGCCTGGCCCACAGCCGAGAGGTTCGGGATAGTCAGGCCGGTGTTGCGATCGGCGCCGATGGTGGGCTGCTTGAAATAGGCGGTTTGCGAGGCACGGATGGAGCTGTACCCGTCGTTATTGAGCACGAAGAACTTGATCGGCAGCTGCAGGCGGCTGATGGTCTCGAGCTCCTGGATGTTGAACATGAAGCCGCCGTCGCCATCGACGGCGATCACCTCACGGCCGGGGTTGGCGATCGAGACGGCGATCGCCATGGGGATCGCATAGCCCATGGAGCCGAGGCCGGCGGTATGGTACAGCCGCTGCGAGTGCAGCGTGGGGCAGGCGAGCAGATAGATCTCGATGCCGGAGCCTGAGTTGCCGACCACCAGGCGGTCTGATGATTTCACTTCTGTACCGAGCACCTCGGAGAGGTTGAAGATGCTGACGAGACCCTCTGGCTTGCGGTGTTCTTCGGTGACGACGGGGTAGCGGGTCTTCCAATCGGCGCAGCGGGCGAGCCACGGTTTCAGGTCGCGCGGCTTGAGTTGGTCCTTGTGCTTCAGCAGCTCGGTAAGAAAGGCTTTGGCGTCGGCACAGACGGGCTGCTGCAGGTACGGGTGCAGCTTGCTGAGCTCGGCGGCATCGATGTCGACGGCAACTTTATGAGCCTCGCGGGCGAGGTTCTGTGGGGCGTAGCCTGTGATCGCGAAGTCGAGGCGTACACCCAAGGCCAGCAGAAAGTCACAGTTTTGCAGGGCAAAGTTCGCCCCGCGGGCGGCCACGGAGCCTGGGCGGCCGACGTAGGTGGGATCGTCGGACGGCACAAGGTCAGCGGCGCACCAGGTGGCTACCGTGGGCACACCCAAGAGCTTGCGGAGCTCCTCAAACTCCGCCTCGGCGCGGGCGAGGCGGATGCCATTCCCGGCGAAAAGTAGGGGGCGCTCGCACGCGTTGAAGGCCTCGATGGCCTTCTGCACCTCGTAGGGAATGTTCGACGTGCCGGTGATCGAGGCATCGTTAGCGAACTCACTCGGGTCAAAGCTGCGGAGTTGCGCCTCCTCGATGGGCGAGGCCTGCACATCGAGGGGAACGTCGATCCAGACAGGCCCAGGACGGCCGTTGAGCGCGAGAAAGACGGCTTTTTGCAAATGGTAGCGAACGTCGTTGGGTTCCAAAATCGTGACGGCGTATTTGGTGATCGGCCGCACGATGGAGCAGATGTCAACCTCCTGGACGCCGAGCTGGCGCATACCGAGCGGCTTGCCGGTGGCTGCGTCGAACATGCGATCGGGGCGTTTCACTTGGCCGGAGACGAAGAGCACCGGTGTCGAATCAAGCCATGCGCCGGCGACGCCCGTCACCGCGTTCGTTCCACCGGGACCGGTGGTGACCATGCAGAAGCCAAGGCCGTTCGTCGCCTTGGCATAGCCCTCCGCGCAGATCGCTGAGGCCTGCTCGTGCGAGTTGCAGATGGGCGTGATGCGCGTTTCGCCGGCGAGCGACTGGTTCAGGTGCATGGCACCGCCGCCGGTCACCAGGAAGCAGTTGGTGACGCCGAGGTCGGCAATGAACGTCAGGATGTAGTCGGAAAGCTTGATCATCGGTTCCTATGGTACGGGTTGGATCGCGGCTGGTAGGCCTCTTGAATCAGGCGTAAATGGCCTTCGAAGTCTGAGAGCTGCACATCGGCCTACTCCGGCGGATGCATCTGGAACACGTCACGGCCGCTGAGTTTACGGGCGCGCAGCAGGGTATCGGCGAAGTCGCGGACCGCGCCTCGCCCCCCCGGTTGCGTGCTGAGAAAACCGCGATCCGCAACATACTCGCGGACCTCGGCGGCAGCATCGGCTGGGCAGGCGCAGAGACCGGCGAGGTCCATGGCGAAGAGGTCATTCACGTCGTCGCCGAAGAAGCAGGTACGCTCCAGCGAAACGGAAAAACGTGCGCTGAATGCGCGAAGGGCGTCCGCCTTGTCGCGTGTCCCCTTCACGACATGGTGCAGGTGCATCTTGGCGGCATAGCGGTCGACCAATGGCGAGGGCTCGCCGGAGATGAGTGCGAGCCTCAGCCCCAGACGCCGCAGCAGCGAGATGCCCATGATGTCTGTGAAGGAAAATTGCTTGATCTCGTCGTTGCCGGCCGTGCTCCAGGCCAGGCTACCGTCCGTGAGCACGCCATCGACATCAAAGGCGATGGCCTGCAGGGTTCGCAGGCCATCTGTGAGCTGTTCCGGTGAGAGCGGCATCGTTTAGACAGCAGCTCCAACGCGGCGCAGCTTCTTCATGACCGGAATTTCTTCCTCGTAAACGCGCTTTACGCCGTCGCCCATGGACTGTTCGCAGAGGCGAATATCGCGAACCAGGCGCGAGATGCCGTTCGGCTCGAGCGATGCTGCCTGATCGGAGCCCCACATCGCGCGGTCCATCGTGATATGCCGCTCGACGCAGCAGGCACCGAGCACAGCGGCGGCCACCGAGGTCGGGATACCGGTCTCGTGGCCTGAGTAGCCGACCGGAATGCCATAGCGCTCAATCATCGTCGGGATCGCGCGCAGGTTCAGCTGCTCATACTTTGCAGGGTAGGTGGAGGTCGTGTGCATCAGGATCGTGTTGTCCTTGCCCAGGACCTCAACCGCGTGATCGATCTCGTCATAGGTGCTCATCCCGGTGGAAGCGATGATGGGCTTCCCCGTAGCGCGCACATGCCGCAACAGGCTATCGTCCGTCAAGGAAGCAGAGGCGATCTTGTACACCGGAGGATCGAATGCCTCAATAAAGTCGACGGATTTCTCATCCCAGGGCGAGACGAACCAGTCGATCTTGACCTGCTTGCAGAAGTTGCCGATCTCCCGGTAATCCTCCCCATCGAACTCGAGGCCGCGCTTGAGATCGCCATTGGTGTCGCCGAAGGGATTCGGGCGGGGTTGCGCGAGCTCCTTCTCGCTGTAGACCACCTCCACGGTGCGCTTCTGGAACTTCACAGCATCGCAGCCGGCGGCCACGGCAACAGAGATCAGCCGCTTGGCGAGGTCGATGTCGCCGTTGTGATTGATGCCGATCTCCGCGATGACGTAGCAGGGCTGGCCGGGACCAAGCTGCTTGTTTCCGATCTTGACGGTGCTCATAGTTGCTCCAGAGTGGGGTCCGGGTCGAGGCGGCACATGAGCCAACCTCAACGCCTGTTCATTGTGGCAGACAAAACGGCCAACGGTCTATATGACCCTATCTATGGCATGGCCTATCTATGACCTATAGGACGGGCGCAATCCAGCCGGGAGCCAGGTCCTCGTCGCTTGGGCCCATGCATTTTAAAAGCTCGTGCAAAGGAAACGGCTGGCCAGGGATCTGGCCAGCCGTTTCGGTGCAGCGAACGACTACTTCTTGTGGTGACGGCGATGGTGGGCCGCAGCCGGAGCGTTGCGGGGCTGCGGATGAACCGCAGACTCGTCGACCGGGGTATCCGCGGACATGTCGGGGGTGGAGGCACCGGTCGGGATCAGCGTGTTGCTGTCCGTCTTGGTGCCGGTCGGGCCGGTGAAGACCAAGATGCGGGAGGAGTCGATGCCCTTGTCGTTCACAAGGTACGCCTTCTCGTTGACTGCACGCTCAGCAGCACGCTGGGTAGCCGTACGCTCACTCGGATCGGCGCTGCCGACGACGCCGAGCTTGGCACCGGGGTCACGCTGCAGAGCAAGAGCGATATCGTCCAGGCAGGCCTTGGCTTCGTTATCCACACGGGTCGGACGCTTCGCGTCGCGGTCGAAGGAAATCGTGCAAAGTTGCTGCGTCAGGACCTGTGGCGGCGGCGGCGGCGCGGACACCGAAACGGTGGTCGTCGTCGAAGCGGTTTGGCCCTTGTCGTCCACAACGTTGCAGGTCACGGTAATCGTGCCCGGGGCAACGCCGGTCGTGTCGAGGGTGGCCGTAGCGGTGTTGCCGCTGATGGAGCCGGCGGTGGCGCTGTAGCTATACGTCAGCGGCCGGTTCTGCGGGCTCACACCCTGTGAGGTGATGGTGGCCGACTGACCGGGGGTGACCGTGGACGGATTCGCCGAGCAGCTGATGGTGGGCGGCTGGAACTGGGTGAGTGTGAAGGGCACCGTGCAGTCCGCGAACTGGCCTGGCTTGTTGCCCTGCATGACATGGCCCTTGACCGTGTAGCTGCCCGGATTCAGACTCGCCGTTGAGACCGCGGCCACGTTGGAGGTGCTGGGGATCGGGCCGGCATCGGAGGTCCAGCTGTAGGTGACAGGCTTCTTCGGGTTGATGTTGGTAGCGGTGCCGGTGATCTCCACGGGGTCACCCGGGTAGATCGTGGCACCCACGGCCGGCGTCGTCAGCGCGCACGCATAGGCGATGGGTGGCGGCGGAATGATGTGTCCAAGGTGGACCAGAAGACCGGCGCTGAGTTCGGCAGCGCTCAGATTGGCGCGACCGCCCAGAACACCGCCGGTGGGAACCGTCGTCGAAGGACCGAAATCCGCGTGAATGTAACGGTAGTCCGCCTCAAAGACGCGGACGCCGAACAGGCCGTTTGCGAAGGGCAGATTGTAGTCGAGGCCACCGCCGGCGGTGATGCCCACACCCCAGGTGTAGGGCTCATGCTCATAGCTCGCGGGCAGTTCGCTGTTCGGTCCACCGATGCGTACACCGCCGACCAGGCCGTGCGCAAACAGGGTGAAATTGTCCATCGGTGCGCGGAAAATGGGACCCGCCGAGCCTGAGAACAGACCGTCGTTGTTGCCGTTCGGGTTGGCAAAACCTTCTACCTCGCCGCCGACATACTTGTTGAAGTAGTACGCACCGCTCAACACCGCTCCCTCATCGACGGACGAGTACGCGATGCCGGCAGGCTTCACCTGACCGTGGGCTCCGAAGTAGGAGTAACCGAGAAAGATGTCTACGCGGGAAGGATTGACCCCGCTATAGGCTGCTGAACCGGAAGCCGGTGGTTTGGAAGCGGGTGCGTTGGCATTGGACGGTTGAGCGCTGCCGGATGTGGCAGTGTCGTTCGATGCTCCGGTGGTTTGCGCACCTAAACTTGCAGTTCCCAGGCTAACCGCACATGCAGCCAGCGCAAACCGGCCGAATTTGCGAAACGGGCGATAAGACATTCGACAATCCTCCACTGATGGTCCTGAACTTCGGAAACGGGCTCGTCACATGCCCGTCCTACTTATTTTGAAATCCACAAAAGTTTATCGCACATGGCGTGACTGTCCAGCGATTTCGTTGCGATGTGCCAAGTTTGTTATGTACTCGCTCCCAAAATGGAAACAAGACCCCAACTTCGTTGTAGAACCTCCCGAGATACTGCAAAACTGTCGCAGTTTGCAACACATGCAGCTGGCGTCGTCGTGCAATACCAAAGGAATCAAGACAGATTTAAGGTCTGCCGGACCGTACCGCGGCTGGACTGAATTTTTTCCTGTAACAGGGTGATGGCGTATAAAAGCTGCTCCGGCCGCGGCGGGCATCCCGGTACGTACACATCCACCGGAATGATCTGATTTACGCCCTGCAACAACGCGTAATTGTTGAAGACGCCGCCCGAGGTCGCACACGCGCCCATCGAGATCACCCACTTGGGCTCCGGCATCTGCTCATACAGCCTGCGGATCACGGGAGCCATCTTCTGCGAGACACGCCCCGCAATGATCATCAGATCGCTCTGTCGCGGTGATGGACGAAAGACCTCCGCACCGAATCGGGCGAGGTCATACCGCGATCCACCCATCGACATCATCTCAATAGCGCAGCACGCCAACCCGAAGGTCATGGGCCAGATGCTGTTCTTGCGCACCCAGTTGATGGCCGCGTCCAGCGAGGCAAGGACAACACCCTCCGGCTGTTCGTTGCCCCAGTCTACCTCGTCCACCTTGTCGCGATTCTTGGCAAAGCTGTCCAGAGTCCCGAAGATATAGCGGTCAGTGTGCTGGGAGGTCGTCACCGGCCGGCCATTGGTGCTCGTCTGTTTGAAGTCGTTGCTCATAGGTTCAGTATATGGTTCCGCAGGCTCGCGTACCGGACGTGCAGAAAGGAGCCCAAGGGGAACATAGCATCCGATGCCCACCCCCTGCGGGAGGTTGGTCGTGTGCGCGATGGAAAAGTCCTTGAAATGGCAGAAAAGAAAGGCCTGTGTCCTAAATCGAGACACGAAGGTCGCGAGATCGCGCGCACTGACCCAAGAGTCCGACCTAATGCACTGCCCTGAACGGCTTAGCGGGCATTCAGTTCAATGGCTTCGAGGAGGCGCAAGCGCAGCATTTCCAGCTCTGCCGCCTCCAGCTTTTTGCCCTCGCGCGTCAGGTAAAACACATCGATAGCCATCTCGCCCTCGGTGTCGATCAGCGCCACCTCCACGCTGCAGCCGCTCCGGCTCAGGGTTGTTGCTGCCGTGCGCAGCAGGCCGGGCACGTTCTGGGCGACGATCTGCAGCAGCGTGGAATGGGCGGAGACCGCATTGTCAAAGGCAAGGCCGGTCTCCACAACGCGGCGCGGCTGCGTGCGGCGGCTGCGACGCTGTGAGGGCAGGCGATCCGGCGGCAGGCCATGCTCCACGGCATGGCCCAGGTCGGCCAGCAACCGTTGGCGCTCCTCGGGGTTCAACTCCAGCGTGCGATACACGTCCGTGAAGCGGAAGGTATCCACCACGACGCCGTGGGCGTTTGAGAAGGCTTCGGCAGTGACCACATCCATGCCCCAGTCGGCAAGCGTCGCGGCCAGATCCGCAAATAGGCTGGGGCGTTCCCCGGATACGATGGTCACTTCGCCGATGCCGCCCTTGTAGGTGAACAACACGGGGGCGGACGCGCGACCGTCGAGCAGCGCCAGGTGCTGTCCAATGGCCTCCGGAGAGCGGGTGCGGAGGTATCGCTCCGGGAAGCCGTCGAGAAAGTGTTCCAGGGCGGCGCGGCCGGCGTTATCGCGGCCAAGCGCCTGCATCAGGGCCACGGCGGCTTGGCCACGGCGGCTTTCGCTGGTCTTGACCCTGTCCTCATCGACGCTGCGGTCGAGCTGATTGGCGGCCGCCATTGAGAGCCGCCACAGATTTTCCGCCTTCCACGGGGTGAGCGCGTCCGGGTGCACGGCGGAGATATCCGCATAGGTGAACAGCGTCAGCATCCGCAGCAGCTCGTGGGTCTGTACCTTGTCGGTGAAGCCGCGAACGCTTTCGGGGTCGAAGATATCCCGCCGCAGGGCCCCGGACATCTCCAGGTGGCACCCGATCAGGCGCACGACGAGGTCGCTTTCATAGGCGCCCAGCTCGAGCCGTGCACAGACGGAGGCGGCCAGCCCCGCGCTGACGGCGGCATGATGCTCCGTGGCGCGGCCCTTGCCTGTATCGTGCAGCAGCGCCGCCAGAAACAGCAGATCGGGATGGGGCAGCTCCGCGAGGGTATTGCGAAAGCGGCGACGCCATTCCGGGGCGTTCGGCGGCGGCTCGTCGCCCAGGCCGTGCAGCACGTCGATCAGCACAAACGTGTGCTCGTCCACCGTGTAGCGGTGATAGGCGTCGCGAATGACCAGGGCGTCGATGCCGTGAAACTCCGGCAGGATCAGCTCCAACACACCCAGGGCGTGCAGCTCCCGCAGCGCTGTGCCGGCGTGCCGACCGAGGAGCACCGCCCGCAGCCGCGACCAGAGCCGGGGACCCTCCTCCAGTGTGGCCGAAAGCTGCGGGATGGAGGCGGCGATGCGACCTTCACTCGAAGGCGCGAGGGGTACCCCCGTCTCGGCCAGAAAGCCGAACGCGGCGAGCACCATCTCGGCCTCGTGCGCGGGATCGAGCCCGGCAATCGGCGTCTTCAGCTCCAAGGTGCCTTCTCGCAAGAAGAAGCCCGTGAGTGGAGAGGCCTTGGCCTGGCGTAAGGCGCGGCGGGGGCGCGGCTGCAGACCGCTCGCCTCGAACTCGCGAAACAGCGCTCGCTCCACGACTCGTGCCTGCCGAAAGTAGGTCCGCATCCACGAGGAGGCGTCGGGAGCAACGGCCGGCGTGTCTTTACGCCGACCGATTCCGATCGCTCGGACGGCGGCCTCGTCCTGGGCGTGCCAGTCCAGCGTATTGTCGTCGCGTCCATGGCGAAAGTGCAGAAATACGCGCGTCGCGGTCAGAAAGTCGACGGCCGCCTGGAACTCAGTGGGCTCTTCGCCGGACGGCGCGCCCCGCAGCCGTGCCAGCCACCCGTACACATGCGCATCCCGCAGGCCGCCGGGCGCGTCCTTCACGTTCGGCTCCAGGTGAAACAGCGTATCGCCGAAGCGGCCGTAGCGGTCGCGCGTGAGCTGCGCGGCTGCCGAGGCCAGCGACTTGATCTCACGGGCGGAGCGCCGTTCCAGGATCTTGCCGCGGAGCCGTTCCGCGATTTGTCGACTCCCGGCCACAAATCGAAGATCCAGCAGCGCCAGCCCGAACTCCGGATCGGCGGCTCTGAAGTGCTCACACTCGGCCACGGAACGGGTCGTCGGCGCAACCTTCAGCCGGCAGTCCCAAAGCGCCTGGGTCAGATCGCGGATCGTATCTTTGACAGGGGCGTCGGCCGCGCTCCGGCCGGTGCAGAAGAGCAGATCCACATCGGAGAAAGGAAAGAGCTGCCGCCGGCCATAGCCACCGATCGCCAGCACGGCAAGCTCTCCCGGCGGTCGTGCCTCGGGGAGGGAACCCCAAAGCGTCTGTACCAGTTCGTCGAGCGCCTCGGCGCGCCGCAGGCAGGCGGCCCGCCCCTCCCCATCCTCAAGAAAGGCCGCGCGCAACACGGCCATCCGCCGCTCGTACTCGGCTCGGGGACCTTCACCGTGAGGGTTGGCGGAGCCGTTGGCTTCCATGCGTTGCCTCTAGAGGGCGATCTCGCCGCGCTCGTCGTTGCGGATGCGGATGGCCTCATCGATGCGCGATATGAAGATCTTGCCATCGCCGATGCGTCCTGTGCGCGCGGTGGTGATGATGGCCTGCACCGCGACGTCCAGCATATTGTCTGGAACCACAAGTTCGATCTTGATCTTCGGGAGCAGATCGACAGCGTACTCCCGGCCGCGATAGAACTCCGTGTGGCCCTTCTGGCGGCCGTGCCCGCGCGCCTCAAAGATGGTAATCCCGGAAAGGCCGGCCTCCACCAGCGCGTCTTTCACGGCATCCAGCTTGGAAGGCTGGATGATGGCTTCAATCTTCTGCATACAAAAGACTCCTGTTCCGCGAACGTTTCCTGGGCCCATGTGCTCTTGAGCCCATTTTGTGGACCCGCGCATTGGATGCGATGGACGCCGGCCGGTGCGGAATCGTCCCTGGCCGGTCCCTTCAGCGCCCGACGTCAGGCTGCCTCCCAGTCGTACCCCTCCTCGCCATGCTGGCTGATGTCCAGGCCGGTCCGCTCGTCCTCCTCGCTTACGCGCAACCCGATAAGTTTATCCACGACGAACAGAATGACGCCGGTGCCGACGATGGACAGCACCCAGGCTATGGTTACCCCGGTGAGTTGGTTGACGATCTGATGGTGGTTGCCCTCGAAGAATCCGGTCGCCTTATCCTTGCCGAACAACGGATTGATGGCGGAGTTGGCAAACAGCCCCGTCAGCAGCGCGCCGATGGTGCCGCCGGCGCCGTGCACGCCGAAGGCGTCGAGCGAGTCGTCATAGCCGAACACGTTCTTCACCTTCACGACCATAAAGAAGCAGAACACCCCGGTGATCAGCCCGATCCAAAGCGCGCTCATGGGGGTGACGAAGCCGGCCGCCGGGGTAATCCCGACCAAACCCGCGACCGCGCCCGAGATCCCGCCGAGGGCCGAAGGTTTGCCGTTGCGCATCCACTCGGCGGCCATCCAGCCCGCCGCCGCCGCCGCCGCCGCAAAGTGGGTGGCCACAAAGGCCGAGGTTGCCAGGCTGCTCGCGGCCAGCGCCGATCCCGCGTTGAAGCCGAACCAGCCCACCCACAGCAGGCACGCCCCGATAAAGCTGAGCACCACGGAGTGAGGCGGCATCGCTCGCTGCGGGTAGCCAAGCCGCTTGCCGAGATACAGTGCCGTCACCAGCGCGCTGACGCCGGAGGTGACATGCACCACCGTGCCGCCTGCGAAATCGAGGCACGGGAACCGGCCGTTGAGCGAGGCGTTCAGCAGACCGCCCTTGCCCCACACCATATGCGCCATGGGGCTGTACACAAAGATCGCCCAAAGCACCATGAACAGCAGCATGGCTGAAAACTTCATGCGCTCGGCAAACGCCCCGGAGATCAGCGCGGGGGTGATGATCGCGAACATCAGCTGGTACACCATAAAGGTCTGCAGCGGGATCGTGCCGGCGTAGTCCTTGTCCGGGGTCAGGCCCACCCCGTGCAGAAAGACATTGCCCAGACCGCCGATGAACGCATTGCCCGTGCCAAAGGCGAGCGAATAGCTGACCAGCGCCCAGAGAATCGTGATCACGGCCATCATGGCAAAGGTCTGCATCATGGTGCCGAGGATGTTTTTCTTGCGGACCAGCCCGCCGTAGAACAAGGCCAGCCCAGGACCGCTCATCATCAGCACCAGGGCGGCCGAGACCAGCATCCAGGCGTTGTCGCCGGCGGACTGTGCGGCCGCGATCGCCGTGGCATTGTCGGCGGCGCTCTTTTCCAGCGTCGCGAGCCGGTCGGTCGAGCCTGTGGCCGGCATCTGTGCCGCAGCAGAGCCGGCCAGCGCGGAGCCGAGCGGCAGAACTAAAAACAGGAGGGCGGCCAGCCATACGGCCCTCTTTTTCATTTGCTTCCAGAACTTCACGGTGGAGCGCATGCCCGTCCGTCCTTTCACCTCAATGAACCGTCCGTAACCAGCTCACCCGAAACCGGAGCGCGGACGGGAAAGCAGCCGCGAAGCGGTCGGCCCGTCATCGAGGCCTGGGGAGTGCAGAATGTGCTGCAGTTTCGTTTACTGTACAACAGGGTCGCCGAGGCGCACGGGGGCGCATGACGCGCTGGCCGGCTGGTTCTTCCACGGGCAGGGGCAATCGTAGAATGGGGTATGGCTGAATTTGCTCCCTCCCACACCGCCGCCGTCGTGACCCGTTGGTCCGACGTCCCCGCGGAGGCCCTCAACCCCCTGCTCACGCGCCAGTTCATCACGGGCGCCCAGGCCATGCTGGCCCGCATCGAGCTGAAGAAGGGGGCGATCGTGCCCCGGCACAGCCACCCCAACGAGCAGATCTCCTGGATCACCGAAGGCATTCTTCGCTTTACCCTGGGCGAACCCGGCCAGGAACGCACGGTGGACGTCTCGGCAGGCGAAGTTTTAGTGATTCCGGGCAATCTGCCGCACGCTGCCGAGGCGTTAGACAATACGGTGGACTTCGATCTGTTCGCGCCGCCACGGGAGGACTGGATCACCAGGGACGACGCCTACCTGCGCTGATTGCGAAGTCGCAGAACTTTTTGCCATTTCGCGCTAAAGTTTTTGCCGCGGCTGCCGATAAGGCCCTTGTGATCTCGATCGGGTTGTTTTTGTCAGGCTGATCCCGAAGGGAAACGGTCGTATTCCGCAGGAATTGCGGTCTAATGAAATGTGCGCATCGAAATGGTCAATGCGTTTAGCCGATACGCTGATGAATTGTGTGTCATGCAGCACCCGGATGCTTGAGCCGGTGGATTTTAGGGGTCGAAGAACGGGATGTGGTACTTGCGGTCGATACGATTAGGCCTTTTTATGCTGGCGGCAACGCTTCTTCAAGGAGTCTGCCGGGCGGCTACCTGGTTTCCGCTCGGCCCCTTTGGGGGGGACGTGCGCTCCTTTGCCGCCGACCCCGCTGACCCGTCACACCACCTGTTTCTGGGTACAGCCACCGGCTGGGTCTACGACTCGCATGATGGCGGTTTGAATTGGACGCGCGTCTCGCAGATTGCCAACCGTAACGATCTCGCGGTCGACGACATCCTGGTCGACAAGAACAACCCCAAGCGGCTGATCGTCGCGGCTTGGGTTATCGGGAAACCGACCGACGGCGGCATCTTCATCAGTGAGGACTACGGTAAAAACTGGTACATCCAGGCGGAGATGCGCGGGCAATCGGTCCGTTCGCTCACCCGCTCGCCCTCCAATCCGCTGGAGCTGATCGCCGGCACGCTGAAGGGCGTGTACCGCAGCATGGATAACGGCGTGCATTGGGAGCAAATCAGTCCCGCCGGCAGCACGGAGATCCACGAGATCGAGTCCGTGGCCGTCGATCCGGCGGACCCAAACGTCATTTATGCCGGTACATGGCATCTGCCGTGGAAGACTACCGACGGCGGTGCCTCCTGGCACAACATCAAGGCCGGCATTATCGACGATTCGGACGTGTTTTCCATCATCGTCGATCCCAAAGAGCCCAATATCGTCTACGCGAGCGCTTGTTCGGGGATCTACAAGAGCTCCGACAGCGGCGATCTGTTTCGCAAGGTGCAGGGTATTCCCTCCGCGGCACGGCGCACCCGTAAGCTGGCCCAGGACCCGGAGCGGTTGGACACGGTCTTCGCGGGGACCACCGAGGGTCTGTACCGTACACTCGATGCCGGCTCCCAATGGGAGCGCATGACCCCCGACGATGTCATCGTGAACGACGTCTATATCGACCCGGGTGACTCCAATCACGTTCTGATTGCGACCGACCGTGGCGGTGTGTACCGCAGCATGGACGGCGGTACGACCTTTGACGTCTCGAATGCCGGCTTTACGGCCCGGCAGATCAGTGCCTACGCGCAGGACCCGCAAAACCCGAACACGCTGTATGTCGGCCTGGTCAACGACAAGGCCACCGGGGGTGTCTTCCAAAGCACCGACGGCGCCGTGCATTGGCGGCAGCAAAGCGACGGCTTGGCCGGCCGTGACGTCTTCAGCCTTGTTTCCCTCGCCGATGGAACCCTGCTGGCCGGCACCGTGCACGGCATCTACCGCCTTACGGACGGGACGTGGGCCGATTCGGGTCTGTTGGAAGGCGCTGCCGCACCCGCACCCACGCATCCAACGGCGCACGTAGACTTGCCTCCTGCTCCTACTTCGGCTCCGGTGGCGGTCGCTGTCTCCGCGCGCTTACGCCCCACAACGTCACGGCCGGCTGTGAAGACAGTCAAACGACTTGGAACGCCCGCCGCTCGGCGTCATGCCGTCGCCCGGGTGTCGGCATCCAGGCCGCTTAAAGGGCAAGGCGGTGCTGGAAAGCTCCCTTCGCACACCAGCACCGTTGCAGGACGGCGGAGCGCTCACGTTCTATCCGTGAACGCGCGTTCTGCCGGCAGCGGCTCCTATCGTAAAGTACCGCTCCGCGCCTCGCCGATGCCTGCCAATTTGGCGCGCGCCGGCGTCATCGCCCAAACGACAGCACCTCATGCCTCCCCTAAGCGGGATCGTCCGGTACCCCCAGGTCACATCTCCGCAACGGTCTACAGCCTTGTTCGCTCGAATCACCTGAACGATACGAACGACATCATCTTCGCGGGAACCAGCGACGGGATACTGCAATCCATCGATGCGGGGCAGCACTGGAGCGCCCTGCCCACCTCGACCCTCTCCGATGTGCACTTCGTAGCGGTGATGCCGGCCTCCGCGCAGACACCCGGAAACCCCACGACCCTGTTTGCGGCCGATCTGGTGACGGCAACGCTGTCCCTCGATGGGGGCCAGAGTTGGAACACCGTCCCTCTGCCGGCCGGGCTCACCCAGATCGGTGCTGTCGGTCTCGACGGCAACGGGCGCCTCTGGATCGGCGGACGCGAAGGTGTCTGGTTCTCCTCCGACCACGGCGGGAGCTGGAAGACGCTCCGCAACCTCTTCCTTACGCAGGTGAACAGCCTTTTCTATGACGATGCGCAGCACCGTTTACTGGTCACCGCGTCGAACTCGCCCGCAGCCTTCAGTGTGCAGATGTCGGACGACAAGGTGATCTACTGGGACACCGGCTGGCGGCTGCGTTTCGTCCGTCCGGTGGGGAATCATCTTGTGGGCGCGACGCTCTTCGACGGTATGGTGGTACAGCCCGAGATGGTGGAAACGCCCGTGGCTACGACAGAAAAAGCGGCGAAATAATCCCTGTCACACAGGAGTTGCACACAAGGCACTTGCTAACGGTATGCGACCAAGGCGCGGATCTACAATCTAACTGATATGCAAAGCCCGATCAGACCCCGGCATGGCTTCCAGACCGACGACGCAGCCCTTTTCCCGATCGCCGAAAAGGTGCAAAACGGTGTTCGGCTTAGCTTTGATGATGGCGTGGCGCTCTATCGCAGCGGTGATGTGCTGGCGGTCGGCTGGCTCGCCAACCAGGTGCGGGAGCGGCTTCATGGGGATCTGGCCTATTTCAACGTCAATCGCCATATCAACCCAACCAATGTCTGCGTGGCCTCATGCCGCCTGTGCGCCTTCGGGCGCAAAAAGGGTGCGGCGGATACCTACACCATGGCGCTTGAAGAGGCATGGGAGACCGCGGGTAAGGGTCTGACGGAAGCCGTCACGGAGTTCCACATCGTCGGCGGTTTGCATCCCGATCTGCCCTTCGAATACTTCATGGACCTGGTGCGCGGCCTGAAGGTCCGCTACCCGCAGGTGCACATCAAGGCCTTCACCATGGTTGAGGTCGCTTTTTTCGCCAAGCGCGGCAAGATGACCATCTCCGAGGTTCTGGAGCGCATGAAGGCGGCCGGCGTCGACTCCTGCCCCGGCGGCGGCGCCGAGATCTTTGCCGAGCGTGTGCGGGCCATCATCTGCGACCACAAAATCGACGGGTCCGAGTGGCTGGACACCGCGCGCCTGGCGCACAGGGCCGGTCTGCGCTCCAATGCGACCATGCTCTACGGTCATATCGAAGCCGATGAGGACCGCGTGGATCACCTGCTGAAGCTGCGCGCGGTGCAGGATGAGACCGGCGGCTTCCAAACCTTCATTCCGCTGAGCTTCCACCCTGAAAATACCGCTCTGGGCCATCTGCCCAAGTCCACCGGCATGCAGGATATCCGGCAGATTGCGGTCGGCCGACTTCTTTTGGACAACTTTGCTCATATTAAGAGCTACTGGCAGATGGTCACCCCTAAGATGGCGCAGATCGCCCTGCGCTTCGGCGCGGACGACATCGACGGTACGGTGATCGAAGAGAAGATCTACCACGATGCCGGCGCCAGCACCCCACAGGGTATGCGCCGTCGCGACCTGGAGCGCCTGATCACCGAAGCGGGCCGCGTGCCCTTTGAGCGTGACACCCTGTACCGTGCCGTTTCACGCTCCGAAGACACGTTCACCGTCGCGGTCTAGCCATCCCTGGGGCAAGATTCGAAACAGCCGCGGCGCTCGGCCTATTTCGCGAAAAGCTGTCCCAGATCCGCGAAGGCCTTGAACTCCAGGGCATTGCCGGCGGGGTCGAGAAAGAACATCGTGGACTGTTCGCCAGGTTCTCCCTTGAAACGCGTGTAGGGCTCAATGATGAACCGTATCTCTGCAGCACGGAGGCGGCTCGCCAGTGCCTCCCAATCCCCCTGCGTGAGTACAACGCCGAAGTGAGGGATGGGAACATCGTGACCGTCCACCGGATTGCTGTGCAGATGTTCGGCATTCGCCGGTTTGGGCTTGTGATGCGCCACGATCTGGTGCCCGAAAAGATCGAAATCAATCCAATGCTCGGCGCTGCGGCCTTCGGGTAACCCAAGCACCGTACCGTAAAAGTGCCGTGCAGTGGATAGATCGTCGACAGGAAAGGCAATGTGAAACGGGCGCAGCGCTGACATACCTTCGATGGTAGCAGCGACCTCCGCAACAAAACCCATACCCGCTCCGCATCTTGCCTCTGTATAGAACACGGGGTGCCGGAGTGAGCCACGCGAGAAACTTTCGTGGGATTCCGGTGCGCTATCTCAAACCATTGTAGTGGTTTGCGAGAGGGCTACGCGAAGGTTGGTCAGGCGTGGCAGAGGTGGCGGGTGACCGAGATCATCCTGGCAGACAATCAGGCCGTGTTCCGTGCGGGCGCCGCGCGTGTTCTGGCCCATGAAAATGACCTCAGAGTCATTGCAGAATGTACCGAATTGGAACGCCTGAAGGAGCTTGCACAGGGCTGGCGGCGACCCATCATCGTCTTTCCCTCAAGCCTTGCAACCGATCTGGAGGAGCTGCTGTTGTGGCTGCGCGGCCAGGGAGCACGCTCCGTTGTCATTCTGGAGCATGGCACGACATTGCCGGAGCGGCTCGCGCGACAGGTGAACGGCTTTGTTACCCGTGCGGTCACCGGCCCTCAATTGCTGGAGTGCTTACGGCGCGTCGCCGCCGGCGAAAGTGTGCCGCAACGCTCCACCCTGAAGTCCATGCCGTCGCCTGACCACGCGGGAGCGCAGGTGGTACAGCGGCTCACGCCGAAGGAGCTGCAGATCGTGGCCCTGGTCTCCGAAGGCGCGAAAAACCGTGAGATCGGGCTTCGCCTGGGGACCAAGGAGCAGGTCGTTAAAAACTATCTTCGCAGCATCTACGACAAGATCGGCGTCTCCGATCGACTGGAGCTGGCGCTTTACACCGTACACCACAGAACACTGTCCGAGGCCGTGGAGAGGGTGCGGGCGACGCTGGTCAAAACGGCTTGACTCGGAATCCGGATCAGGAGCAGCGGATGTGGATCTTTCAGATCCCCATCCGCTGCTCCTCTTCCTCACTCTCAGCAGACACATAGCCCCGCTTTTCGGCGATCGACTTCGCTTGGGTAAACAGCAGAAGATAGTCCGGGCCGCCGGCCTTTGAGTCGGTACCGCTCATATTGAAACCCCCAAACGGATGGGCCCCGACCATGGCTCCGGTACATTTGCGGTTCAGGTACAGGTTGCCGACATGGAAGTCCTCGCGGGCACGGCTGAGATAGTCGCTCGAGCCGGAGTAGATGGCTCCCGTGAGTCCATATTCGGTGTCGTTCGCAATGGCAAGCGCGTGCTCGAAGCTGGTGGCGCGGATCACCGACAGCAGGGGACCGAAGATCTCCTCCTGCGCGAGACGGGCCTGGGGAGCGACATCGATGTAGACGGTCGGCTGAATGTAATAACCGTCTGCCGGATCGCCGACTGCATTGCCGCCGGTGAGCAGACGACCCTCCGCTTTGCCCAGCGCGATATACTCCAGCACACGCCCGTACGCCGCCGCGTTGATGACCGGACCGCAGGCGACATTGTCCGCGGGATCACCGATCTTTAGAGCCTCCACCCGCTCGCGCAGACGGTCGACAAACGAATCGTAGATTGCATCCTCCACGATAACGCGAGAGCAGGCGGAGCACTTCTGGCCATTGAACCCAAAGGCCGAGGCGGTTACACCTTCAACGGCGGCGTCCATGTCGGCATCGGCGGCGACCAGGATGGCATCCTTGCCACCCATCTCCAGGACGGTGCGCCGGATAAACTTCTGGCCGACCTGCGTGCGGGCCGCGCGCTCGTGGATCTCTAAACCCACCTTCTTGGAGCCGGTAAACGCGATGAAGCGCACATCCCTGTTTTCAACAAGAGCGCGCCCAAGCTCCGGACCGCCCTGCACCAGATTGACCACGCCTTGCGGCATGCCGGCCTGCTCCAGAATCGTGAGGAAGCGCGCGGCAATGGTGGGGGCGTCGGGTGAAGGCTTCAAAACCACCGTGTTGCCGCAGACGATGGCCGCGCAGGTCATGCCGGCCATGATGGCGAGCGGAAAGTTCCAGGGCGGAATCACCGCGCCGACCCCCAGCGGGAGGTAGCGCAGCTGATTGCGCTCCCCGGGTAGCTGGATGGGCGTGGTGGCCGTGCGGAGGCGCAGGGCCTCGCGAGCATAAAACTCCAAAAAATCAATACACTCCCCAACATCGGCGTCGGCTTCGGCCCAGTTCTTGCCAACCTCCAGGGTCAACCAGGCGCACAGCTCGAGGTGCTGTTCCCGCACCAGCTGCGCGGCGTGCAGCAGCAGCTTGGCACGCGTTGCTGCGGGTGTACGCGACCAGTCGGGGAAGGCGGTACGGGCTGCCTCCACAGCCTTCTCCGCGAGCGCGGGGTCGGCGGCAAAATGGTGCCCGATCACCTCGGATGGGCGTGCGGGATTCGTGGAGGGGAACGGCTTGCCTTCGCGCAGCCGATGGCCGCCGACGACGTGTTCATAGGTCTCCCCCAACTCCGATCGGACTCGTTCAAATGCTTCATGGAGGGCACGTTTACTTTCCGCACTGGAAAAGTCAGTGAACGGCTCATTGCGGAAGGGCGGCAGATTCGTGATGTCCATCGGAGTCGAAGCCTCGTATGATCTCTCCTCGTAGCTTACCGGACGGCTTCTGAAATAGCAGGCCGACGATTACCCTAGGAACGTCGTTGTCCATGGTGCTGCTTTCATTCGCAGCCGTGCAGCGCATCCAAAGGCCCGTGAGCGAGACCAGCAAGGTAGACAGTACCGATCTCAGCATTCCCGCACTAGCCGAGGATGAGACGCGCGCGGACACAGGCGGTGCCTTCGCCCCATTGCGTCTGCCGCTGTTTCGGGATCGCTGGGTAGCATCCACCGTTTCCGGGGTCGGCACCTGGATGCAGGACACAGCCGGTACCTGGCTGATGACCGTTCTTACCACCTCGCCGCTACTGATCGCGCTCATGCAGACCGCGGCGAGCTTGCCCGTACTCTTCTTCGGACTCCTCGCCGGGGCCACAGCCGACATCTACGATCGGCGCCGCCTGCTGATCGCCTGGCAGTGCTGGATGCTGGCCAGCGTCGCCGTACTTGCCTTGCTCACCTTTCTGGGCAGGGTCTCGCCGCTAGCCTTGCTGTGCTTCACCTTCTTGCTCAACATCGGTTCGGCCATGAACAATCCGGCGTGGCAGGCGATCGTTCCGGAGCTCGTGCCGACCGACCAGCTCGCGAACGCCGTCACCTTGAACGCCGCCAGCAATAATCTCGCGCGTGCGGTGGGTCCGGCGCTGGGCGGTCTGCTGGTAGCGGCGTTCGCTCGAGCCACCACCGGCGCGGGCTGGGTCTTTCTGCTCAATTCCGCCTCCTTTGCCGGAGTTATCTGGATACTATGGCAGTGGCACCGACAACCCATATTCAAAAGCGCATTGCCGGCCGAGCGCATCGTAGGCTCGGTCCGCTCGGGACTGCGTTACCTGCGCTATGCTCCCGCCCTGCAAGGCTCTCTGGTGCGCGCCTTCGGCTTTACCTTCTTTGTCAGCGCGGTCTGGTCCCTGCTGGCGCTGGTGGCCAAACGCGATCTGCGCCAGGGAGCCATGGGCTACGGCATCCTGAACGGCTCGCTGGGTGTCGGAGCGGTCATCGGGGCCTCTACCCTGGCCCATATCCGCCGACGGGTCGATGCCGACCGCCTACTCGCCGCGACTTCAATCTTTTACGTTGCCGAGCTTCTGATTCTGGCGCTGGTGCACAACGCGGCTCTGGTCATCGGGACACTGCTGGTCGCGGGCTTTGCCTGGACCGCCACCATGTCTACCCTCAACGTTTCGGTGCAACTGTCCATCCCGCGCTGGGTGCAGGCGCGCGCGCTGGGTCTGTATCTCATGACCTTTCAGGGTGGTCTGGCTCTCGGCAGCGTGGTGTGGGGGGCAATCGCCGAGCGCAGTTCCACGTCGACGGCTTTCCTCACCGCTGCCGCGGGTATGGCTGTTTCGCTGCCGTTTCTGCTGCGTATTCACATCCTGAAAGGTAGTCTGCCGGACCTGACACCCTACCCACCGAAGCGTCCTGCGCCGGCCTACGCACCCTCCGACCCTTCGGACGGCCCAGTACGCATCTCGATCGACTACCGTGTCGCTCCCGAGCACCTCACAGCCTTCACCCAAGCCATTTACGCGCTGGAGGGCGTCCGGCGCCGGGATGGTGCCTCCCGCTGGGGCATCTATCGCGATGCCTCCGACTCCACACGCCTAAACGAAACGTTCATCATGGAAAGCTGGCTCGAATATCTGCGCTCACGGGAGCGGTCCACCGCGGCCGATGCTGCCATCCGCAACCAGGTGTGGGCACTGCACATCGATACCGAACCGCCCCGCATCACGTACCAGATCTGGCTCAATGAAGCGACAGAAGCTACCCCGATCCTCCAAGCTGCTCAAAGTGAGAGTTGAGGAGTCAAACTTGGATGCTGGAGCCCTTCTTTTATCCTTCCCGAAGGGCTCTGCGGTTCGGCTCGCTGCATCGTTGCGGATGATCTGCCGTGCGTGAGCCGGAAAGCTCCGTATAGTCAGGCCCCGGTGAGCTTACCCCTGCAACATAACTCAGTGCCCGAACGCTAGATCGATCAGCGTCTTCTCCTCCAACTCATGCGCCTTTGCCGAGCCGGTAGCCGGGCTGGCCGAAGCCGTGCGTTTAACCGAGAGCACAGGGCGATCGTGCGCGATCAGCCGCAAACGCGGCATCACGTAGGAGAGCGCCCCCATATTGGCCGGCTCCTCCTGCACCCAGACGACATCCCGCGCATCCGGGTACATCTCCAGCGCCGCGCGGAGTTCCGTCTCCGGCCATGGATAGAGCTGGTCGACGAAAAGGATGGCCACATCGTTCGCTTGACGCTTGACGCGCTCTACCCGCAGATTGTGCCCAATTTTGCCGCTGCAGACCAGCAATCGGCGCGGGTTTTGAACGCCGGTATCGGGCAACACCGCCTGAAACTGATCGGCGCCAAGGTCGGCCACCGTGGACATCGCATCCGGGTGCCGCAACATGGACTTCGGGGTAAATACCACCAGCGGTTTACGCCATTTACGCATGGCCTGCCGTCGCAGCAGGTGAAAATATTGGGCCGCCGTCGAAGGTTGTGCGATCTGCATATTTTCCTGCGCCGCCAGTTGCAGGTAGCGCTCCATGCGTGCCGAAGAGTGCTCCGGCCCCTGGCCCTCGTAGCCATGCGGCAGCAGCAGCACAAGACCGGAAAGCAGGCCCCATTTGGCCTCACCGGCCGCTAGAAACTGATCGATGATGATCTGTGCGCCATTTGCGAAATCGCCGAACTGGGCCTCCCAGAGCACCAGGGCCTCGGGAAAATCGCGTGAAAATCCATACTCAAAACCCAGGCAGGCCGCCTCCGAAAGAATCGAGTTGTAGACCTCCCACCGGCCTTGCGGCCTGCCGTCCGGCCCCGATCCCAGATGGGCAAGCGGCGACCATCGCTGTTCGGTCTCGGTATCGATCAGCACGGAATGGCGCTGATTGAAGGTGCCGCGCTGTGAGTCCTGGCCGGTCAGACGCACCGGCGTGCCTGCCCGGAGCAGGGAAGCATAGGCCAGCAGTTCGGCAAAGCCGTAATCGATAGGACGTTTGCCGGCTCCCATCTCCACACGCTGCTCCAGCAGCTTGGCTACCTTGGGATGGACATGAAATCCCTCCGGCGAACGGGTCAGCGCGGCCGTGAGATCACTGACGGTCGCGGCATCCAGGCCTGTCTTCGGCTGGTCGTCGCTTGCGAGCGCACCACCGCAGTACGGGGCCCAGTAGTCCGGCAGCTCGTGCATGCGTTTGACGACAAAGGCACCCGGGGCCTCACCCGCGCGCTCATGCTGCGCCGCACGCCGCTGGTCTTCAAAGAACTGCCCCTGCACCGCGGCCACCTCGGCTGCGGGATCTACCCCGAGTTTTTGCGCATACAGCTTGTAGAGCGGCGGATGATCCTTGATCTTGGCGTAGCGGCGCGGCTGGGTAACTGTCGGATCGTCTACCTCCGAATGCCCGTGCCGGCGGTAACCGATCAGGTCGACGACCACGTCGGAAGCGAACGTCTGCCGGTAGTTGGCGGCGATCTCCGCCACGCGCACCACGGCCGCAGGATCTTCTGCGTTGACATGAAAAATGGGAATCGGCAACCGTTTTGCCAGATCCGTTGAAAAACGTGAAGAGTTCGACTCGTCCGGATTCGCCGTAAAGCCCAACAGGTTGTTGACCACCACCTGAATGGTGCCGCCGACGTTGTAGCCGTTGATGCTGGCCAGATTCATCGTCTCCGCCCAGATACCCTGACCCGCAAAGGCGGCGTCGCCATGGATAATCAGGGGCAGGATGCAGCGCTGGCCCCCCTCGCCGACCCGCTCCTGGCGCGCCCGGGCCCGGCCCATCACCACCGGATCGACGGCCTCCAGATGACTGGGGTTTGAGGCCAAATGCAGCGATACGGTCTTGCCGTTGGCGGTCCTGAACTCACCCGTCGCGCCCATGTGATATTTCACATCGCCGCCGCCCATGGTCGAGCGCGGATCGACATCCTCAAACTTGGAAAAGATCTCGCGGGAGCCGCGGCCGATCGTGTTCACCATCACATTCAGGCGTCCACGATGGCTCATCGCAAACAGCGAACGCGTCACGCCGGCGTCGGCTGCCGTGGTAAAGAGTTGATCCAAAAATGGGATCAGGGACGTCAAACCCTCGAGTGAAAAGCGCTTGGTGCCCAGGTAGCGCTGTTGAATCACCTGTTCAAATACATCGGCGCGCACCAGCCCGGAGAGGATACGCCGCGGGTCGGCGGGGGTATAGCTGCACTCCAACCGCTGCTCGATCCAGGCCCGCCGCTCGGGCGAGGCGATGTGCATGTACTCTGCCCCGATCGTGCCGCAGTAGTATCCACGCGCCTCGGCCGAGTCCGGGCCGTCGGGCGCGGGCGTCGGGAACGGTTCAGGCGGCAGAAACTGCCCCAGCGGATCGAGGGAAGCCTGCAGAAATCCCCAACGCCGAAAGATGCCGAAGACCGCTTCGCGCTGCGACTCAATGGACGTTCCGGCTGCCTCGGACGAGGGCTTGCCGGACCTGCTGGAGGACTTGGTTTCGGGGGCGATCCTGGTAGCCATAACGTCTCTATGCTAGACCTTTCAGTTCGTGCCTGACAGGCAATGTGCGGTTATCGTAGCCGGGAAGATGCCGTGTTCCCGAAATGGAACGGGGTGCTGACGGGTAGCGAAATCTCACTCGCGCCGTTGAGTAGAGCTCAGATCTTTGCAAGGCTTCTTTCTCGCGGCTATCTCTATGCTCTCTATGACCGCTTGCTCTTCATGACGATCAAGGGGACGAAGGCATCAGGTAGGCTCGACGTAGAAACCCGAAGCCGCCCCCAGGCTCCAAGTCGATCCCCGCCAGCCGAACGGAGTGCACCACGACCGTATCGGGGTACCAGAGCGGAACGCTGGGCAGATCGGTCGCCAACTGCCGCTGTACGGCAAGGTAGATCCTGCGCTGCTCCGCCTCGGTGGGTGCCGCCGCCGCGGACCGTAACAGGGCGTCCAGGGGCTGGCTTCGGTAATGGCCCCGGTTTCCACCGCGCGGGGGAAGACTGGCCGTTGCATAGGCATAACGAAAGATGTCCGGGTCCTCGTTGGAACCGGTCCAGCGCAGAATGTAGAGCTGAAACGCACCGCGCGTGATATCGGCATAGAAGGTGCCGAACTCCGCACTGCGGATCGCCAGATCGATGCCCGCAACGCGCATCTGCTGCTGCAGAACCTGCGCCAGCAGCCGCGTCGTCTCATCCGTGGAGGTCTTCAAGGTAATCCGCAGCCGCACCCCGTGCGCATCCGGACGCAGCCCCGCCGCCGCCAATAGCGTCTTCGCGCGATCGGGGTCATAGGGATAGTGCTGGAGGTCGCCGGCCTTTGCCGCGGCCCAATGGCCGGGAGGCAGCAGTGTATCGGCCGGCACCGCCCGGCCGCGCCAGAGCGCCCCAATCAGCGGTTTGCGATCCATGGACAAAGCGATCGCCTGCCGCACCCGCGCGTCGCGCAGGGCAGGGTCTTCGACGTTGAAGTTCAGGTAATACACATCCGCGCCGGGCCGCGTCTCGGTCCGCAGGTGCGGAACATCCGCCAAGGCATGCACCTCATCCGGCGTAATGGCATTGCTCTCGACATCGGCAGAGCCCTTTTTCAGCTCCAGCGCCATGGAGATGTTGTCCGGAACCACCTCAAAGCGAACCCGTGCGAGTGCCGGCGCGCCGCCCCACCATCCGGGATTCCGCTCCAGCACGACCTCCTTGTCCTGCACCTGCTCCACGAAGCGGAACGGCCCCGTGCCCACCGGATGCAGCCCCTCATCGCGCGCCGCACCGCGCTCGACCACACCAAACAGCCCATCGCTGAGATTGAACAGCAGCGAAGGATCTGGCGCACGCGTGCGCACGACCACGGTCAAGGGATCGCGCACCTCGACCGCCCGAATATCAGCGAAGGAGCCCGCCTTGGACGTGAGGAGCGTGCCGTCATACATGCTGCGAATCGACCAGGCCACGTCCTCGGCCGTCAGCGGCTTGCCGTCATGAAACTGCACCCCCGGCCGCAGGTGAAAGACCCACGTCAGCGGATCGGGCCGCTCCCAACTCGTGGCCAGCCAGGGCTGCAGGTTGAATTGCGCATCCTTATGCACCAAGGCATCAAAGACCAGCGCGCCTACACGCTCCGACTGCGCGTCCGTGCCTTGGCGCAGATCGAGGTTATTCGGCGAGCTTTCGATCAGAAAACGCACCGTGTCCGCCTCCGCCGGCGCTTGGCGGCAGCCGCCCGAGACCAGGGAAAGCAGCGCGGACAATAAAAGGATTGCCATCGAAGACACACGGAGATATATCGGCAGCCTTCGCGAAAACATGAGCGCTTTCTGAAAATAAATTTGCAAAGGGGTAACCCGCCCTAAACTCGCGTGAGCCGCCCTAAAATTACCGGCCGGTCTGCTCCGGTCGCCGCCGGCACGTTGCCGGGGAGCCCGTGCCAGCTCAGCCAGCCGAGCAGCGCGAACGCCGCCGCCTCTTTTACCTCCACACCAAGGCTTGCGCGGCCGGCCTCCTCGGTGGTTTTTACGCTGCAGCCCAGAGGCACAAACCCGGCCCGCAGCCGCCGCAGCAGGGCCGCGTTGCGCGCTCCGCCGCCCGAGATAAAGATCTCCGTTGCCTTCGCCAGCGGCGCACGTTGGCCCAGATGCGGCCAGACAAACCGACGGTAGGCATCGAGGATCGTCTCCGCGGTGAAGGCCGTTGCCGTGGCCACGGTATCCGCCGGCTGTGCTCCCGTTTCACCGCACAGGGCGATAAATTTCCCGGTGAAGGCGGCCCCATATTGCTCGCGCCCGCAGCTCTTGGGGGGAGCGGCCTGCAGATAGGCGTCCTGCTCGGTCAGTGCGCGCAGCACATCGTTGCGTACCGTCCCTCGCGCGCCCGTGCCGCCCCCGCAGTCGTACGCGCGGCCGAACAGCCGCTGCATGCACGCGTCGATCACCATATTGGCAGGGCCCGTATCGAAGGCCAGCACGCCGCCGGCATCGCACCCAGCCGGCAGCGCCGTCAGGTTGGCGATCCCGCCCAGATTCAGCAGGACGCGGTTTCTCGTCGTGTGTCGGTACAGGCACAGGTCCAGCATCGGCACCAGCGGCGCGCCCTGGCCGCCGGCGGCCAGATCCGCCGTGCGGAAATCGCTGATCACCGGCAGCCGCAGGCGCTCGGCGACCACGGCGGGTTCGCCCGTCTGCCAGGTACAGCGGATCGGGGTATGGAGGTACTCCGCAGCCATGGCCTGGTGATACATCGTCTGCCCATGCAGCGCCACCAGCGCCGGTTTTGTGTCGCTGCGTCCGATTGCTGCCGCAACGACCTCGGCGTATACCTCCCCGAGCCGCCACGAAAGCCGTGCCAGCTCCGCTGTCGAAACTTCCTGGGCATCCATCGCCGCCAGCACCGCCCCGCGCACCTCGGCGGGGTAGGGCATGGCGTGGTGCGCGAGCACCTTTACCCGCGGCAGACTGCCTCGCTGGGCGCCCGGGGAGATACGGCAGATCGCCACATCGACTCCGTCCGCCGAGGTCCCACTCATCACCCCGGCCACAATCATCGGCTTCGGCGCAGGTTTGGCTCCCATGCGCTGCCGTCCGGCCTTGGCCTCCCGCCGTCCGGTTTTCATGGCTGACCCCGCAGTTCGCGCTGCAGCTCGGCCACCAGCGTCAGGGCCTCGCGCGGCGTCAACCCGTCCACATCCAGCGACTCCAGCCGGTCCACGATGCGCTGCGAAAGCGGTGTAAACATCGTCATCTGCAGTGCCGGTGAGCCGAGCTTCGCCATCCGGGGCACGGCCTCGCGGACCCCCTGCGCCTCGGTCCGCTCGTGCACCCCCAGCACCTCGCGTGCGCGCTCGATCACGGCCCCGGGCAGCCCCGCCAGCCGCGCCACCTCGATGCCGTAGCTCTTGTTCGCCGGCCCGGCCTCCACGGTGTGCAGAAATACAATGCCGCCATCGCGCTCCCGCACCGTCACGCGAGCATTTTTGAGCCGTGCGAGCCGATCCGCCAGCAGCGTCAACTCGTGGTAATGCGTCGCGAACAGCGTTCGTGCACCGATGCGGTCATGCAGATGTTCCACCGTCGCCCATGCGAGCGAAAGCCCGTCATAGGTCGCCGTGCCACGTCCCATCTCGTCAAGCAGAACCAGGGAGCGCGCCGTGGCCGTGTTTAAGATCGAGGCCGTCTCCGTCATCTCGACCATGAAGGTGGATCGCCCGCGCGCCACATTGTCCGCCGCCCCGATGCGCGTATAGATCCGGTCCACCAGCCCCAACCGCATTCGTTCCGCCGGCACAAAAGAACCGCACTGCGCCAGGATCGCCAGCAGCGCCGCCTGGCGTAAAAATGTGCTCTTGCCACCCATATTCGGCCCTGTGATCAACAGCAGCGAAGGACTGTCGAGCGGCCCCGTTTCCGTGCTTTCGCTTCTTTGCTGGTCATCTTCAAAGGGGGTCTGCGTCTTGCTTTCATTTATAAAAACCCCTCTCGACCCACCACACAGACTCAAAGAGTTCGGCACAAACCGCCCCGCGCCGGTCTCCTCCAATCGCCGCTCCACGACGGGATGCCGCCCCGCCACAAACTCGAGTGCCGTGCCACTCTCCAAGACCGGCCGCACCCATCCCCGCAGCGCCGCCAGGTGCGCAAAACAGGCCAGCAGATCGATCTCCGCCACCATCCGCGCCGTTGCGCGCACCCGGGCCGAGCCGGCCAGCAGCTGCCGCCGCAGCTCCGCGAAGAGTCGCCGTTCGATCTCCGCCGAGCGCTCCTGCGCGGTCAGGATCTTGGTCTCCAGATCCTTCAGCTCCGGCGTCGTGAAGCGTTCCGCGTTCACCAGCGTCTGTTTACGCTCGTAGTCCGGCGGTACTGCCTTCAGGTTAGACCGCGTGATCTCCAGGTAGTACCCGAAGACCGAGTTAAACCGCACCTTCAACGATCCAATTCCGGTCCGTTCCCGTTCCCGCTCCTCGATTGCCGCAATGCGCTGCCGGCCATTCTGCGAAAGCTCGCGCAGCTCATCCAGCTCCGGGTCCACCCCCGCCCGCACCGCGCCGCCGTCGCCCAGCACCGCCGGCGGCTCGTCCACCAGCGTGCCCGCGATCAGCTCCTCCAGATCACCGAGTAGGTCCAACCCCGCCAGCTCACCCCAGCGCCCCTGGCCCTCCTCGATGGGCGCACCCAGCTCCCGCACCGCTGCCTCCAACCCCGGCAGACACCGCAGCGTCGCGCCCAGCGCGTTGAACTCACGCGGCCCCGCGGCCTCCAGCGCCACACGCCCCAGCAGCCGCTCCAGGTCCAACAGGCCGTTCATGGCCCGGCGTACGCCCTCACGGCGGCGAAGGTCGCAGGCCGCCCGCGCCACCGCGTCCAGCCGCGCGTCGATGGCGCGGAGCTCAGCCATCGGCCGCAGTAGCTGCGCCCGCAGCAGCCGCTTGCCCATGGGGGTACAGCACGCATCCAGCGTGTGCAGCAGGGTCGTTTCCACGCCCTCGCCGGAGAACAGCGGCTCCACCAGCTCCAGATTGCGCACACTCACCGCATCCAGCTCCAGGCAGTCGCGCCGCTCGTAAAAACGCACGGTGTCCAAGTGCTCCAGGGCGCCCTGCTTGGTGGCGCGCAGATAGTGCACAATGGCGCCGGCCGCCACCGCAGCCGCCGGGTGTCCACCCAGCCCCATGCCGTCGAGCGAGTGCACCCGCAGCCCTTGGCGCAGCAGCGGAATGGCGTACTCCTCGCCGAAGACCCACTCCTCCAGCTCAGTCGTTGCCCCGGCGAGACTCGCCGCCCCAGAACCGGGTGCCCCAGAACCCGCCGCCCCAGAACCCGCCGCCTTATAACCGGGTGCCCCATCTTCACCGGCAGCTTCATCGCCGGTTAAGGTGGGCTGCGTTCGCCCAACCCCACCCCCGAATCCAGCGCCGCGCGCCACCAGCGTCTCCGCCGGGCGCATCCGCTCCAACTCATCGAGCGCCGCCGGCCATGCCTGGGCCCCGCTGAATTCCGTCGCGCGCATCTCGCCGGTGGACAGATCGAGCGACGCCACACCCACACACGTGCCGCTGCCCGGGCCGGGGGCGGCCACTGCCGCCAGCCATCGGCTGGCTCCGGCCTCCAGCGCCGCATCGAGTGCCGTGCCGGGCGTCAGCACCCGCGTCACCTCACGGCGAACGACATTTTTTGTGAGCTTGGGGTCCTCCATCTGCTCGCACAGCGCGACCTTGAACCCCTTGCGTAGCAGCTTCTGCAGATACCCTGCCGCGGCATGGTAGGGCACACCGCACATGGGTACGGCGCGCGCCTTGTCCCGCGCGGTCAAGGTAAGCTGCAGCTCCCGGGCGGCGACCACGGCGTCCTCGTAGAAGAGCTCATAGAAATCGCCCATGCGGAAGAACAGCAGGGCATCGGGATGCGCTTCTTTTGCCGCCCGGTGCTGACGCATGGCCGGCGAAAGCGCTTCCGTCTCACCAAAGGATGATCCCGGGATGTGTATGGTGGCCATGGTTACCGAGCTCAGCATAGCGTGTCCGCCCTGTGATTTTCCGGTCCCAAAGCCTGGAGGCGGTACACTCTCACGCATGATCGAAGTTCCCATGACCGAAGCCCAGTTCGCCACCGCCGGCGAGCGCCTCCGCCGGCACGGCCTCGAGCTCTCCGGCTCCTCCGGAACACTCACCAAAGACGGCATCACCGCCAGCTATGAGTACGGCGCCGGCCTGCTGCGCATTACCCTGCACAACAAACCCTTTTTCCTGCCCGAAAGCCTCATCGAAGGCCGCCTAAGGGCCTACGTCGAACAAAATATGGCCGGTTAATGAACGTTCACCACGTAAGGCAGGCGTCGCCGGCCCGGCAGCGAACATCTTATCCTCGCAGCTGCTCCTCGTAGCTGCCCCGTTACGGGTGCGTTTGCCGTATGTCCCTTCTTTGGCTCCGATTCGCGGTTGTCCTCTACGCCGTTGCCGCGCTCACGGTGTTGCCGGCGGCGCTCTATAGCCGTCCCCGCTGGCGGTATGTCGCGATGCCGTGCGCTTTGGCGGGCGTCTTCTTTCACTTCGTCGCGCTGACCGAAATGCTGGTCGCGGCTCACCATGCCCTGCCCGTGAACACGCATGAGACGCTCTCCATGCTCGGGCTGCTGTTGACGGCTGCCTTTCTGGCCCTTGCCGTGCGCTTCCGTACCGTCTCGTTCGGGGTCTTCCTCTTGCCGATCGCGGTGCTCGTCACGCTGACGCCTGCCTTTCATCCCGGTGCCGAGTTCCTTACCTACCCCTACCTGCGCACCGGCTGGCTCCTGCTCCATGTGGCCCTGCTGCTGACCGCCTACGCCGCGCTGCTGGTCTCGCTCGTAGCCAGCCTGCTCTATCTCATTCAGGAGCGTGGTTTGAAGCAGAAGCGTCTCGGTTCCGCCGGCAATGCCCGCAACTGGCTGCCGCCGCTGGAGACCACGGACCAGATCGCGTTGAAGAGCCTGCTCTTCGGCCTGCCCTGCATGACCGGCGGCCTGCTGATCGGCTCCGTCGTCGCTTACCAGACCGTTGGTCCCGCCTTCTTTGCCGACCCCAAGGTCCTGCTTTCGCTCGCCATGTGGTTCGCCTACATGACGATGATCTTCATCCGCCAGCACTCCGGTCTACGCGGCCGCCGCGCCGTGTACCTGTCCAGCTTCGCGTTTCTGTTCGTGCTCGCCGTGTGGGCCGCAAATCAGCTCTCGGTTGTGCACAGGTTCAAAGCCCCATGAGCCAGCCGAAAGATCCCGTGGCCTCGAATGCGCTGCTGCTGGTCGGGGTAAATCACACTACGGCACCCATTGCCGTGCGCGAACGCCTGGCCATTCCCTCCGAGCGGCTCGCCGACGCCACCCGCACCCTGATTCATGAGCCCGGTGTCCGCGAGGGCATGATCCTTTCCACCTGCAATCGCGTGGAGCTGCTGACCGTCTGCGATCCTGGAACGGCCCCGCCCCTCATCACGCCGGTCCGCTTCTTCCATCACTTTCTCGACCTATCCACCGCCGAGGTCGAGCCGCACCTCTATCAGTTCCGCGAATCCGACGCCGTCCGCCATCTCTTCCGCGTCGCCAGCTCGCTTGATTCCATGATCGTCGGCGAGCCCCAGATCCTCGGCCAGGTTAAACAATCCTTCGCCGTCGCCCGTGAGGTCGGCGGGATCAAAACCACCGGCGCGTTCAGCTCGGTGCTGGACCCACTGCTGCAGCGCGCGTTTTCCGTCGCCAAGCGTGTCCGCACGGAAACCCAGATTGGCGCCTCCACCGTCTCGGTCGCCTCCGTGGCCGCCGACCTCGCATGCAAGATCTTCGGCTCGCTCACGAGTAAAACCGTGCTGCTGGTCGGGGCAGGCAAGATGAGCGATCTCGCCGCGCGGCACCTGATTCAGCAGGGCGCGACGACGCTGCTCGTCTCCAACCGCACCGAATCCCGCGCTGAACGCATCGCCGACTCGCTGCGCACGCCGGCGATCACCACCGGCGTCATCCCCTTCGATCAGCTTCACGAGCAGGCCCACCGCGCCGACATCATCATCACCTCCACCGGCGCGGGTGCCTACACCGGCGGCCCCCGCGGTGGCGTCTCGCACATCTTCAATCCTACCCAGGCACGCGCCCTGCTGAGCCGCCGCCGCAACCGGCCGGTCTTCTTCATCGACATCGCGGTACCTCGCGACGTCGCTCCCGAAGTCAACCGCGTCGAGGGCTGCTTCGTCTACGACATCGACGATCTGCAGCAGGTCGCCCAGGAGAATCGCGCCGGCCGCACCCGTGAGGCCGAGGCGGCCGAGCGCATCGTCAGCTCCGAGGTCCAGCGCTACACCGAGCGCCTCACCCAGGCGCCCTCCACCGAGGCCATCAAGCAGCTCCTCGCTGAAGCCGACGCCACCCGCGAAGGCGAACTCGCGCGCACCCTCGCGCGGCTGGGTGCCTCGCCGCTCACCGCCGAGCAGCAGGCTGCCGTCGAGGCTCTCACGCGCTCGCTCACCGCCAAGCTGCTCCATCCGCAGATCGCCGCCCTGCGCACACCCCGGGATGCCGGTAAAACGTAACCGCCTCCCTTGTTTGTCATTCGCTTGTGATTCGTTTGTCATTCCCTCTTGGGGAATCCGCTGTTCGGAGGCCAGCACCCGCCCCGCGCACAAAAAAGAGTGCAAGCGCAGACAGCGCCTTGCCCTCATTCGCCATCCCAATCCCAAGGCTCCTTTCTCATCTCAAAATAGGCAGGCAGGGACGATGGCACTCGCAAAAACAACACAGGATCATGACGAGATTCGCAAGTGGGCCGAAGCGCGCGGCGGCAAGCCTGCGGTCGTGGCGGCAACCGAAACCGACGGGGCCACCGGCATTCTCCGCCTCATGTTTCCGGACGCGCCCAACCATAATGATGGCGCTCTGGAGGAGATTCCCTGGGAGGAGTTCTTCGAAAAGTTCGATGAGAGCGGTCTGCAGCTCACCTACCAGGAAGAGACCGCCGATCACCAGATCTCTGACTTCAATAAGTTGACCTACCCTGAGCCGGACTCGCCTGAAGGCAAGCGATTGCTGAAGAAGACCGCGAGTAAGAAGGGTGCCGCGAAGAAATCTGCCGCTAAAGCCGTCAGCAAAACATCAGCCAAGAAATCGGTAGGGACGAAGTCCGCGGCCAAAGGCGCACCCACCAAAACCGCACCCGCCCCCAAGACCGCGCCGGCCAAAAAGACCGCGGCAAAGAAGTCAGCAGCGAAGAAATCCGCCAGCAAATCTGCTTCGAAGAAGACCTCACCCGCTACCCCGGCCCGCAACTACCCCAAACCGGACCCGAATGCGCCCACGCAGGTTTTCTAAAGCGGTTCTCCCCTGCGCCGCTTTCTTAAATAAAGCGGCGCAGGCTACCTTGCCCCACACCTCCAGAAGGACGGCTTAAAACAGGTATTTGACCGCAAACT
>CAXTBJ010000038.1:22088-36372 GCA_964242585.1 uncultured Bryocella sp. | reverse complement strand
TAATGCTGACAACCTCGTCCTTGAGGTTCATCCGGTTGCCGTCCACTCTCTTCTTCATCATCGCTGCCATGTACTTCCTCTTTATCTCTCCCCGGCACACCGGTCCGGGGATGCAACTAGTGTGTTGCTCTCAGCAGTCGCGCCTAGACTTGACGGATTTAGAACTCAAGCCCGGCTTCACGCGCAGCGTCGGCCAACGCCTTGATGCGGCCGTGATACAGGTAACCCCCGCGATCGAAGACCACCCTCTTGATACCGGCGGCCTGTCCACGCTCCGCGATCAACTTGCCGACCGTCTTCGCCGCTTCCAGATTGCCGCCGATAACCGCTTCCGTACCCTTTTTCGTAACAGTGGACGCCGAGGCAAGGGTTACGCCCTTTGCATCGTCAATCAGCTGCGTATAGATGTGATTGAGCGAACGGTACACATTCAAACGCGGACGCTCTGCCGTGCCTGACATTTTATTGCGGATGCGATTGTGAACACGCTGACGAACGGCATTGCGCTTCGGACTCGTAATCATCACTTCTTCCTTCCTAAAGGCGTCGTCAACTGCTGACGACGTTCGGTTGTTAATAGGGATCAGGGCAAAGCGACTAGCTGGCCATCTCTAACCCCTGTGCCCTACTCCTTCGCCCCTGCTCCTACTTCGCTCCGGTTTTGCCGACCTTCTTCTTCAGCTTCTCGTCCGAGTAGCGCACACCCTTGTTTTTGTACGGATCGGGCTTGCGCAATGAACGCATATCGGCGGCCACCTGGCCGACCTGCTGCCGATCAATGCCCGAAACGGTCAGATGGGTCTGCTTTGGGTCGATCGCCACGTCCACCCCCGTCGGCAGGGGAAATTCGATCGGGTGCGAGTAGCCGAGCGTAAATACCACCATGCCCTTCCCCTTCAACTCCACCCGGTAGCCGATACCGACCACATCGAGCTCCTTCTTCCAGCCGTTGGTCACACCCTCCACGGCATTGAACACAAGAGCTCGAGCCAGGCCATGGACTGCCTTTTGCGAGTCGTTCTGCCGTTCGACCGAAAGCACGCCGTCCTTCTCGACCAGCGTGATCCCCTGCGGCACCAGCGCCGAAACCTTACCCTTCGGTCCCTCCACGAGAACCGAGCCGGTGGACACGGTGTACTTCACACCCTTGGGCAATGTGATGGGCTTCAACCCGATACGTGACATCTTGAATCCTTTGTGGCTTGTGAGTCGCGGAGGCATGACGCCCCTCCGTTCCACTGCAGCCTCTTCTAAACAGGTACAACGTTCTAAAGACAAATCGCCTAGCTATATCAACATCAGCCTTAGCCTTGGCCTTAGGTTCTCAGCACTGGAGTTTGTGGCCGGGGCACTTTTCCGCATCCGCTGCCGGCTCTACCACACCTCGCACAACAACTCGCCGCCAATGCCTTCACGCCGAGCCTGCCGGCCGGTCATCACACCCCGCGGCGTCGTCATGATCGAAATCCCCAAGCCACCCTGTACCCGCCGAATCTCGTCCTTGCCGATGTATACACGGCAGCCGGGCTTTGAGACCCGTTTCAAATCACGGATGGCAGCCTCATTATTTACGCCGTACTTCAGGTACACACGCAGCACCTGGCGGCCTTCCTCATCGACCGGCTTTACGTTTGCGATGTAGCCCTCTTCTTTGAGGATGCGAGCGATCTCCGCCTTCAGCTTGGAGGCGGGTACATCGAGCTTCTGGTGCCGTGCGTTGTGCGCATTGCGAATGCGGGTCAGGAAGTCCGCTACCGGGTCGGTCAGATTCATCGCTTTCCTTTCATCCCCCGTTCGCTTCCGGCCTGCCTCACACGGCAGGGCGGAAGAACCAGCGAAGATGGTTATGGCACCTCGCGGCACCGAATTTCGTGCAGGGTGTCCATGCATCAGCCACCGGGCAGGTTTCAATCACTCTCGAGTCGGTCTTACCAGCTCGACTTCACGACGCCCGGGATCTCACCCTTGAGCGCCAACCCACGGAAACACAGACGGCAGATACCGAACTTGCGCAGAAACGCGCGCGGGCGGCCGCAGAGCTGGCAACGGTTGTGCTGGCGGGATTTGAACTTTGGCTTACGGGCATCTTTGACGCGCTTTGCTGTGGTCGCCATCTATCTTCTCACTTCTCGATTCTGTCTTCTGAGCCTCGCATTACATGCTGAGCCCCGAACCCTGTTTACGCGCCCTGACGAAAGGGCATCCCGAAGGAACGCAGCAGCGTACGCGCCCCATTATCATCCTTGGCGGTGGTGACAATCGTTACATTCATGCCCTTCGTCTTCTCCACCTTCGAGTAGTCGATCTCCGGAAAGATCAGCTGATCGCGAAGGCCCAGGGTATAGTTCCCCCGGCCGTCGAAGCTCTTGGAGCTCACACCCCGAAAGTCCCGCACGCGGGGTAGGGCGACGGAGATCAGCCGGTCAAGGAACTCATACATCGCATCGCCGCGCAGGGTCACCATCGCGCCGATCGGCATACCCTCACGCAGCTTAAACGCCGCAATCGACTTCTTGGCCTTCGTGATCACAGGCTTCTGGCCCGTAATCGAACCCAGATCGGCCACCAGCGGATCGACGATCTTGTTGTTCTGCGTGGCTTCACCGATGCCCATGTTGATGACGATCTTTTCAATCCTTGGAACCGCCATCGCATTCTCTATGCCGAGATCCTTCTGGATCTGGGTCTTGAGCTCGCTCGCGTACTTTTCCTTCAACCTTGCTGCCATACCGCTCTTCCTCCTCCACGGAAACCGGGTTGGCGACCTTGATCGCCGTCTACCGTTGCGTGGGTATATATGAAATAAACCGTTGCGCTATAGCCACCGAATCAAGCGAGCTATTTCGCCTTTGTCTCCGGAACATCGCCGTTGTTTGAACGAGCGATACGGATCTTGTTCTCGCCCTCGAAGCGGTAACCCACACGCGTCGGGTTCCCCTCTGAATCCAGCAGCATCACGTTCGAGACATGAATGGGTGCTTCCTGCTCCAAAATGCCCCCGGCGATATTGCGCTGAGGATTGGGCTTGACATGCTTCTTCACCATGCCCATGCCCTCAACAAGGACCCGGTTCTTATCTACAATGACCCTTAACACACGGCCGCGCTTGCCTTTGTCCTTACCCGCAATCACCAACACCTGGTCGTTCCGTTTAATCTTTGCCATCTTCTTCTCTCTTCTGCTTGGCCTCGGCGATCGTTGCCACTCTACCCTTGCGGAGCCGGAATCCGCGTCTTTTGTCCCTTACGGCTGAACCCGTTCATACGGTCGTGGCGTTCAATGAGGATCGGTTGTCACCGACTTTTCCCTACCGACCACTAAATGACTTCGGGTGCCAACGAAACGATCTTCAGGAACTTCTTCTCGCGCAGTTCGCGGGCCACCGGACCGAACACGCGTGTGCCCACCGGCTCGTTCGCATCGTTGATCACCACGGCCGCATTCTGATCGAAGCGGATGTAGGTGCCGTCGCGACGCCGATACTCCTTGCGGGTGCGGACGATCACGGCCTTTACCACCTTGCCCTTTTTGACAGTGCCGTCCGGTGAGGCTTCCTTCACCGCCGCGGTGACCACATCCCCGAGGCCGGCCTTCTTGCCGAGACCGCCGCCGAGCGGCAGGATCATTTGGAGCTTGCGCGCGCCGGAGTTGTCGGCCACGTCCAGCATCGTGCGCATTTGAACTGCCATGGAACATCTCCTGAATCGTAGGTGGGGCCGCAGCCCGGAACATCTTGAAACCCTGCCATACCGGCAGACGAGCTAGACGACCGGTGCCGGCTTCTCATCCGCAATCGCCATCGAGGAGCGACGAATGATCTCCTCAAGCGACCAGCGCTTCAGCTTCGAGAGTGGACGGGTCTCCCGTATACGCACCACATCGCCCAGACGCGCCGAGTTCTGCTCGTCATGCGCGTAGAACTTTTTGTTCGACTTCATCACCCGCTTGTACTTGGGGTGTGCCTTCCGCATCTCGATCTCCACCACGATCGTCTTCTGCATCTTGGTGGAAACAACCTGACCGACCTTTTCGTTGCGGCGTGGGGCCGCTGCCACAGAGGAGTCAGGGGTTACAGCCTCGCCGGAGGTGGGGTTGCTGATAGTATCGGCCATTTACTTGCCTGCCTTCTGCTGGGCGAGCGAGCGCTCGCGGTCAACGGTCTTCATACGCGCAATATCCTTCTTCAGACCGCGGATCTTGCCGAGGCCCTCCTGCTTGCCCAAGCTCTTGGCAAAACGGATACGGAAGAGCTGTTCGGCTGTCTTGACCTGCTCGCCCCTCAACTCCTCTTGCCCCATGTTGCGCATCTTTTCCAGTTCCATCGTCTCTTCCTTTAAAGACCGCGTACCCTTCGCGGCTGCCTTAAGCGCGGCAGGTAAGCCCCGCCGCGGCATAGATGCTCGCGCTACTGCTTAGCCTTGGCCGCAACCTCGGTAGAAATACCCGGCCGCACCACAAAGGTGGTCTTCAGCGGCAGCTTGTGGCTGGCCAATCGCATGGCCTCCTTCGCTACCTCGACCGGCACGCCTTCCATCTCGAAGAGCAGTTTGCCTGGCCGAACCACGGCGACCCAATGATCGGGCGCGCCCTTACCCTTACCCATACGCGTCTCGGCCGGCTTCTTGGTAATCGGCTTATCCGGAAACAGCCGCAACCAGACCTTGCCGCCACGCTTGATGAAGCGCGTCATCGCAATACGCGAGGCCTCGATCTGACGATCCGTAATGTAGCCGCACTCGAGCACCTTTAGACCGAAGTCGCCGAAGGCGATATCCGAGCCGCGCCATGCTTTGCCGCACATGCGGCCGCGCTGCTGTTTGCGGTACTTAACCTTCTTGGGTAGAAGCATGATGAGATCCTTGCGCACCCTTCCGGGTGCGTCGCAAATTCGTGGAGGTAACGCTGACGGCAGGCCAGGAGGTGGCAGGTGCGGCCACGCAACAATGACGCTGACCGGGGTCTCTGTCGCTTGTTATCCGTGCAACAGACTCAGGGCCAAACAGAACAAGTGTAGCAAATATGGTTAGGTATGCCAAGCAGGCTTGGCAGGGACCAGGAATCGGCCGATGGTACCACTCTGCCTATCCCTGGCCCGATCCTTGGCCCAATTTTAGAATGCGCCCGTTGTCACAGCAGCGGGTTCACGACGCTTGCGCTGTTCGTAGATGTCCCCACGGTAGATCCAGGTCTTTACCCCGATCACCCCATAGGTCGTCTTTGCCTCTGAAAAGCCGTAATCGATATCCGCTCGCAATGTGTGCAGCGGCAGCCTGCCCTGCAGATACCACTCTGAACGCGCGATCTCGTTGCCGTTCAGACGACCCGAGACGCGTACCTTGATTCCCTTGCAACCGAAGCGCAAGGCGGAATCCACACTCTTACGCATGGCGCGGCGAAAACTCACGCGTTTTTCCAGTTGCAAGGCGATATTTTCAGCCACCAGCTGCGCATCGAGCTCCGGTTTGTTGACCTCGAGAATGTCGATGAACACCTCTCGATTGGTACGCTTCTGCAGATCAGCCTTCAGCTTGTCGATCTCGGCACCCTTACGGCCGATGATGATACCCGGACGCGCGGTACGGATGATCAGCCGCAGCTTGTTGCCGGGACGCTCAATCTCCACCGAGCTCACGCCGGCCTGCTTCAGCTTCTCGCGCAGTTCGGCCTTCAGCTTCACGTCTTCAACCAGCAGCTTGTCATAGCCGCGCTCCACGAACCAGCGCGACTTCCACGGCTTATTTACACCGAGGCGGAACCCATACGGATGGACTTTTTGTCCCATAGCTTCCTTCTTCTTTGGCCGCAAACCGGTTGAGCCGGTGCGGCTTGGTTCGAAATTCGTTTATGCCGCAACCGTCTTCTTCGTTGAGGTCTTGCCGGCCGTTTTGGCCTTCGGCTTCCGTGCCGGCCTGTTCGCGGTCCCGGCAGCCTTACCGTCGGTGCCTGTTGTGGCCTCTGCGGCCTTCTTCTCGGCCACGGTGATGATCACGTGTGTTAAACGGCGCTGGTAGCGGAACGCCCGGCCCATCGGTGCGGGCCGCAAGCGCTTCAATCGCGGCCCTTCGTTGGCCACGGCCGTCCTCACATACAGGTTATCGACATCGAGATCCAGGCCGCGCTCGTCGGATAGGTACACCGCGTTCTGTACCGCGGAACGGAGTACCCCCTCCACGACCGGCGCCATCTTCTTGTTGGTGAAGGCGACGATGTTCAGTGCCGCCTCCACGCGCTTGCCCTTGATCAGGTCCAGCACCAGCTTGGTCTTCTGTGGGCTGGAGCGCTGGAATCGCGCTTCGGCACGAAATTCTGTTGCGGTGAATGTGTTTGCCATGTGCATTCCTTATCGGCCCTTCGGCCCTTACGCGAGAGAACGGGGTCCGCGCGGTTATTTGGCCTTCGAGGTATCGCCGCCCTTAGCGGTATGGCCCTTGAATGTACGGGTCGCGGAAAATTCACCGAGCTTGTGACCGACCATGTTCTCCGTGCAGTACACCGGAATGAACTTTCTCCCGTTGTGCACGGCAATCGTGTGGCCCACCATATCGGGATGAATCGTCGAGCGGCGCGACCAGGTGCGAATCACCTTCTTGTCGTTGGCCACGTTTAACGCATCGATCTTCACCATGAGGTGGGCGTCGATGAACGGACCCTTCTTTGCAGAGCGTGCCATCTTGAAACTCCTCTACTTGATACAACGAATCGCGGGAAGGGTGATCCGCGACTTGGTTTTGTCCGACTCGCCATGCTATCTGCCGCATGGACCCTTCCGGACGGTGCTGTTGGGGGTCAACTGCCGGCCGTTGGCTCGCTAGAGGCCGAAGACCGCCTTACTTGCCCTTGTTCCGGCGGCTCACGATGAATACATCCGTGCGCTTGTTGTTTCGCGTCTTGTAGCCACGCGTCGGCTGGCCCCAGGGCGTTACCGGATGCCGTCCGCCGGAGGTTTTGCCTTCACCACCACCGTGCGGGTGATCAACCGGATTCATCGATACACCGCGATTTGCGGGGCGGATGCCGCGCCAACGATTCGCTCCCGCCTTACCGATCGACACGTTCTCGTGATCGGTGTTGCCCACCTGCCCAACGGTGGCCATGCAGTCCACCAGCACGCGCCGCGTCTCGCCCGAAGGCAGCTTCAGCAGCGCATACTCGCCCTCCTTGGCCACCAACTGCACCTGCGCACCGGCCGAACGGGCCATCTGTGCACCCTTTCCCGGCCGCAGCTCGATATTGTGCACCGTTGTGCCCGACGGTATGTTGCGCAGCGGAAGGGCATTGCCCACCAGGATGTCGGCCTCCGGGCCGCTCATGATGCTTTGGCCCACCTTCAACCCCACAGGTTGAATGATGTAGCGCTTCTCGCCGTCCCTGTAGTGAATCAGTGCAATGCGGGCCGAACGGTTGGGGTCGTACTCGACAGTGGCCACCGTACCCGGAACGCCAAACTTATTGCGTTTGAAGTCAATCAACCGCAACTGCTTTTTGTGACCGCCGCCCTGGTGGCGAATGCTCAACAGGCCGGCGGAGTTGCGGCCGCCGGTACGCTGCTTGGGGGCAAGCAACGGCTTGTACGGCTTGTCGGTGGTCAGATCGTCGTTCACCAGCTTCGTCTGAAAACGAAGCGTCGGGGTGATCGGTCGGAAGCTCTTGATCGGCATCTTCTTATCCTTCTTCGCCGCGTACCGGCTCCGCCGGACGCGATACTTGGTTCCTGCTGCTACGGCCTGTCATTGCTGGAGTTTTAGGCCGCTCTGGTTTCGTGGGTGGCGCAACCTGTTTAAATCTCGGCAGCGAAGTCCGGCACCTTCTCGCCGGCCTTCAGGCGCACATACGCCTTCTTCCAATCGGGCTTGAAGCCGCTGAACTTGCCGCGGCGGCGCTCTTTGCCGACGACATTGGCCGTGCGGATGGTAGCCACCTTCACGTTGAAGAGTCTCTCCACGGCCTGCTTCACCTCGGTCTTTGTGGCATGGGCGGCCACCTCGAAGACGAGCGAACCTTCGGTCTCGCGGGTGGTCAACGCCTTCTCGGTGATAAGGGGACGAACGATGGTCGTATAGAGGGTCGGCATTATGCAACCTCCTGCGCCGCGGCGTTTCTGCGCTTGGGCAGATTATTCTTCAGGGTCTCTTGCAGGGCTTCGAGGGCGGCCCTTGAGAAAATCACGTGTTCGTAGCGGAGCAGATCGTAGGGGTGCACCTCGGAGGAGAGCACCAGTTCCACACCCGCCAGATTGCGTGAGCCGAAGTAGACCTTCTCATTCAGTTGCTGTGAGCTCTCCACCAACAAAGCCGTCTTGGTGGCCTCGAAGCGGTCGAGTGCCTGGCGGAACAGCTTCGTCTTTGCCTCCGCGGCATCGAAATTCTCTACCACCAGCAGCTTGCCGTCAGCAAGCTTGGAGGCAAGCGCGGAGCGCAGGGCGCCGAACAGCTTCTTGCGCGGAAACGCGTACTCGTAGCTGCGCGGCTGCGGCCCGTGTACCGTGCCGCCATGACGCCAGAGCGGCGACCGTACACTGCCGACGCGGGCGCGGCCCGTACCTTTCTGCTTCCACAGCTTCTTGCCTGAACCCGAAACGAGCTTCTTGTTCTTGGTCGCGTGCGTGCCTTGCCGCAGGGAGGCGCGGTAGTGCTTCACGGCCTCCCACAGTAGGGCCTCGTTGATCTCACCGGCAAAGACCTCGTCGTGCAGCTCCAGGCTGCCCGCGGACTCCCCGTTAAGGTTGCGAACTTCGATGTTTGCCATTCTAGCCAACCACTTTCCTGCGAACCAACGATGCGATCCGCACTACATTTTTTTCATCTGCATTCTCGGTTCATTCCCCGTGCAGAGGTCCTATCCATTCATTACGTAAATACGTCAATGCCGCCTTACTTCTTCTTGCCGGCAGAGGCCTTCTTCGAGGCCTTCAGCGGATCGACCGTGCCGGCGCCGGCGAAGCCGCGGCGCTCGCGCGGCGGAGCCTTGGCCTTCGAGATCATCACGTACCCCTCCCGCGGGCCGGGTACCGCCCCTTCGACCATCAGGAGGTTCTCTTCCATGTCGATACCGCGAATGCGCAGATTGCGCACCGTGACCTGGTCCGTGCCGTAATGGCCGGGCATGCGCTGCCCGGGAAAGACGCGAGACGGAAACGATGAGGCGCCGATGGAACCCTGGATCTGGAACATATGACCGTGCGACTTGGGCCCGCCGCCAAAGTTGTGACGCCGCACCACGCCCGCGAAACCCCGGCCTTTGCTGGTACCGATGACATCGACAAACTTTTCGCCCTCGAAGAGGTCCACAAGCACACGATCGCCTGCCTTCACACCGTCGGTTCCCTCGGGAGTCGTCGATTCAACCGCAAACTCCTTCATGTATCGCACGGGTGGTGCCTCGGCCTTGCCGAAGTGCCCGGTCATGGGCTTATTCACCTTGGAGGCCTTCACAAACTCCACCAGCCCGACCTGTGCGGCGTCATAGCCGTCCTTGGCCTTGGTCTTGAGCTGTGTGATCACGCAAGGCCCGACCTTGAGTACCGTGATCGGGTGAACCTCACCCTTGTCGTCAAAGACCTGGGTCATGCCGATCTTCTTGCCTAACATCCCGCTTACTGGCATCGTGCCTCTCCTCATCATGCTCAGCGTCTCTGAGCACTGCAGGTATTGCTCTTACTTCATCTGCTTCAACGTGAATCTCTTACTTCGTTACCGTCTTGATCTCAACGTCCACGCCGGCAGGGAGGTCCAACTTCATCAGCGCGTCCACCGTCTGCTGCGTGGGCTCGAGAATGTCGATCAGCCGTTTGTGAGTGCGGATCTCGAAGGCTTCCCGCGACTTTTTATCCACATGGGGCGAACGCAGGACGCAGTACTTGTTCTTGACGGTCGGCAGCGGAATCGGCCCGGCAACCTGTGCGCCCGTGCGTTTGGCGGTGTCGACGATCTCCCCCGTAGAGGTGTCGAGCACACGGTAATCATACGCCTTCAGGCGGATGCGGATACGTTGCTGAGCCATGGTACAAACTGCTTTCTGCGCCGAAACGCTAACATCAGATGTTCAAAGAACGGTTAGGAGTGACTGCCGGGCGTCGTCCCTCTTGGCGCACCGGCAGTCCCTGTCTCCCTGTTGACTTACTTGATGATCTCCGCGATGGTGCCCGCGCCGACAGTACGTCCACCCTCACGGATGGCGAACCGCAGGCCCTTTTCCATGGCCACCGGCGTGTGCAGCGTGATCTCGAGCGAGATGTTGTCGCCCGGCATCACCATCTCCGTGCCCTCCGGCAGCTTCGCCGAGCCCGTCACGTCCGTGGTCCGGAAGTAGAACTGCGGACGGTAGCCGTTGAAGAACGGCGTATGACGGCCACCCTCCTCTTTCGACAGCACGTAGATCTCACCCTTGAACTGTGTGTGCGGCGTGATCGAACCGGGCTTGGCCAGCACCATGCCGCGCTCCACGTCTTCCTTCGCGATGCCGCGGAGCAAAAGCCCGGCGTTGTCGCCCGCCAAACCCTCGTCCAGCTGCTTCTTGAACATCTCGACGCCGGTGACGGTCGTAGCCTGCGTGTCGCGGAAGCCCACGATCTGCGCCGCCTCGCCCACCTTCACCTTGCCGCGCTCGATACGGCCCGTGACCACCGTGCCGCGGCCCGAGATCGAGAAGATATCCTCGATCGGCATCAGGAACGGCAGGTCGACGAGGCGGTCCGGCTGCGGCACGCTTGCGTCCACGGCCGCCATCAGCTCGTCGATCTTGGCCTCCCACTGCGCTTCGCCGTTCAACGCGCCCAGCGCCGAACCGCGGATGACCGGCACGTCGTCGCCCGGGAAGTTGTACTTCGAGAGCAGCTCGCGGACTTCCATCTCCACCAGGTCCGTCAGCTCCTCGTCTTCGACCGCATCGCACTTGTTCAGGAACACCACGATGTACGGCACGCCGACCTGGCGGGCCAGCAGCACATGCTCCTTGGTCTGCGGCATCGGGCCGTCCGTGGCGGCAACGACGAGAATCGCCCCGTCCATCTGCGCGGCACCGGTGATCATGTTCTTGATGTAATCGGCATGGCCCGGGCAGTCCACGTGCGCGTAGTGCCGGTTGGCTGTCTCGTACTCCACGTGCGAGGTCGAGATCGTGATACCGCGCTCGCGCTCCTCGGGGGCGTTGTCGATGGTGTCGAAGCTGCGGAAGCTGTTCTTGGGGTTGTGCTTGGACAACACCTTCGTGATCGCCGCCGTGAGCGTCGTCTTGCCGTGATCGATATGACCGATCGTCCCCACGTTCACATGCGGCTTGCTGCGGTCAAACTTTTCCTTCGCCATGATGGTCTCCGTGTTACCCGTTGCTCGAAACTCCGGTTTTGTTCTACGCGCGCCGGCTAAACTGCACCGGCTCCAGCGCGCGGCTTACAAGCGCAAACCCTTTGCCTATCTACCGTCTACCTATCTTTGCCCTGCACCTTCGCGATGATCTCTTCTGAAACCGACCGGGGCGCCTCTTCATATTGTTTGAACTGCATCGAGTAGTTCGCGCGGCCCTGCGTGGCGCCCCGCATATGGGTAGCGTAGCCGAACATGGTCGAGAGCGGCACGGTGGCGCGGATCGCCTGTGTGTTACCCACCATCTCCATACCCTCGATCCGGCCGCGGCGGCTGTTCAGATCGCCGATGATGGTTCCCATGTAGTCCTCGGGAACCGTCACCTCCACCGACATCACCGGCTCCAGCAGAACCGGCTTGGCCTTGCGCGCCGCCTCCTTGAATGCCATCGAACCGGCGATCTTGAACGCCATTTCGTTCGAATCGACATCATGGTAGCTGCCGTCATAGAGCGATACCTTGACATCCACCATCTCGTACCCGGCTAGCACACCGCCCTGCATGGCCTCCTGGATACCCTGGTCGATCGGCTTGATATATTCCTTGGGGATCGTGCCGCCCTTGGTGTCGTTCGAGAACTCATACCCCTTGCCGGGCTCGTTGGGCTCGATACGAATCTTGGCATGACCGTAGTTGCCCGACCCACCCGTCTGCCGAATGTACTTGCCCTCGGCCTCGGCGTTGCCGCGAATCGTCTCGCGGTAGTTCACCTGCGGTTTGCCGACATTGGCCTCGACCTTGTACTCGCGCATCATGCGGTCGACGATGATCTCCAGGTGCAGCTCACCCATGCCCGCAATAATGGTCTGACCGGAATCGATGTCCGTGCGGACATTGAAGGTCGGGTCCTCCTGCGCGAGCTTGGACAGGGCCACGCCCATCTTTTCCTGGTCGGCCTTTGTCTTCGGCTCGACAGCCACCTCAATCACCGGCTTGGGAAAGTCGATGGATTCGAGCACGATCGGGTCCTTCGGCGAGCAGATCGTGTCGCCTGTGACCAGATTCTTGAGCCCCACCGCCGCGCAGATATCGCCGGCCATGATCTCCGAGATCTCCTCGCGCTTGTTGGCATGCATCTTCAGCAGCCGGCCGATGCGCTCCGTCTTGCCCGTGCGCGGATTCAGCGTCGTGTCCCCGGTCCGCAACACCCCCGAATAGATCCGGATGAAGATGAGCTGGCCGACGAACGGATCGGTCATGATCTTGAACCCGAGCGCCGACAACGGCTCGCTATCGTTAGCCTGCCGAACGATCTCCTCGGCCATGTCATCGGGATTGTGGCCGATCATGGGAGGGATATCGAGCGGACTCGGCAGATAATCCACCACCGCGTCCAGCAGTGTCTGCACACCCTTGTTCTTGAACGACGAACCGCACAGCACCGGAAAGATGCTCATGGCGATCGTTGCCTTGCGGATACCGGCCTTCAGCTGCGCCTCGGTGGGCTCTATGCCCTCCAGAAAGCAATTCATGATCTCGTCGTCGGAGTCGGCCACGGCCTCGATCAGCACATTGCGCGCCGTTCTTGCGGTTTCGAGCAGGTTTGCCGGAATTTCCTCGATGGAATACTCCGCGCCCATCGTCTCGTCATGCCAGAAGATGGCCTTCATTGTGACCAGGTCGACAACGCCAAGAAACTTCGCCTCGGCCCCGATCTGAATGTTGATCGGGACAGCGCGCGCGCCCAGGCGATCCACGATGGTCGAGGTCGCATACACGGCATCGGCGCCTGCCTTGTCCATCTTGTTGATGAAACAGATCCGCGGCACCTTATATTTGTCGGCCTGCCGCCACACCGTCTCCGACTGCGGCTGCACACCGGCGACCGCGTCAAAGCAGGCAACCGCGCCGTCAAGTACGCGCAGCGAACGCTCCACCTCGGCCGTGAAGTCCACGTGGCCTGGCGTGTCGATGATGTTGATGCGAATGCCCTTCCAGGAGCACGTGGTGGCGGCGGAGGTGATGGTAATGCCGCGCTCCTGCTCCTGCTCCATCCAGTCCATCGTCGCGGTGCCCTCATGCACCTCGCCGATACGGTGATTGACCCCCGTATAGAAGAGGATGCGCTCGGTCGTCGTCGTCTTGCCCGCGTCGATGTGGGCCATGATGCCGATATTGCGGCATTTTGCCAGGGGGATTGTGCGTGCCACGGTAGATCTTTCTGCGGGGCTTAGCCCGCGATGAAACCGGTTTTTACGTCCTACGCTGTAAGCGACGTTCCACGTAGAACGTACGACCTACAGTGGCTTCTACCAGCGGTAGTGAGCGAACGCCTTGTTCGCTTCCGCCATGCGGTGAACATCTTCCTTCTTCTTCATCGCCGCGCCGCGGCCGTTGGCCGCATCCAGCAGCTCGGCCGTCAACTTGTCCACCATGCCCTTTTCCCCGCGCGCCCGGCCGTAGGTGACCAGCCACCGGATCGCCAGCGAGGTACGGCGCTCAGGGTTGACCTCGATCGGCACCTGGTAGTTCGCGCCACCCACACGCCGGCTCTTCACCTCAAGCATGGGCTTCACGTTCTCAACGGCCTTCTTGAACAGCTTGATCGCCTCGTCGCCACCCTTGGTCTCCAGGTTCGTCATAGCCTCATAAAAGATGCTCTGCGCGGTGGACTTTTTGCCACCCCACATCATGCTGTTAACAAATTTCGTGACCAACGTGGACTGGTAAATGGGGTCCTCTGCGACCTCACGCTTGGCGATATGACCTTTTCTCGGCACGGCTTCTTCCCTCTTCTTCCCCCAGCGCGGTGAACCTCTCACGCGTCTGGGCCTGCTGGTTATTGGTTGTACGTCCTAGGTTCTACGTTCGTGAACGCCGTACCCGCTTATCTCAGCCGGACAACTCACCAGCCGAACGTACAACGTGGAACGTACGACGTAAAACGTAGAACTGTTCTACTTCGCTGCCTTCGGACGCTTCGC
>CAXTBJ010000038.1:0-21988 GCA_964242585.1 uncultured Bryocella sp. | reverse complement strand
AACGTACGACGTAAAACGTAGAACTGTTCTACTTCGCTGCCTTCGGACGCTTCGCGCCATACTTCGAGCGGCTCTGCATACGCTTGGCCACGCCGACCGAGTCGAGCGTGCCCCGCACCACGTGGTACCGCACCCCGGGAAGATCCTTCACACGGCCGCCGCGAATCAGCACGATCGAGTGCTCCTGCAGGTTGTGGCCGATGCCTGGGATATACGTCGTCACCTCGATGCCGTTGGTCAGGCGCACGCGCGCCACCTTCCGCAAAGCCGAATTCGGCTTCTTGGGGGTCTGCGTGTACACGCGGGTGCAGACGCCGCGGCGCTGCGGCGAGCCCTGCAACGCGGGCGAGGCGGTCTTATAGCGGGTCGGCGTCCGGCCCTGCTTCACGAGCTGATGGAATGTAGGCACTTCGTAAACTCCTTGTTGCCAGTCCGGGAGGCTACAGCTTCCCGGAGCTATCCGACTTCGTTGGTCGGACGCGAGCGCAGGGCAGCCCATTCACGCTCCTTATCGCTTGGCGGCAAACAGCGCCACACACACGAAAGGCGGAGCCCGCAAAGGCGCTCCGGCGAACTTCTGAATCCTGCACGCGGCCAAACTTAGAACAAATGGCGCAATGCTGATACCGCTAACTGCTCAGGCTTGGAAGAGACGACGGTGGCCGGATACGGTGCGGCAACAAAACCTTGCGCGAAAACCCTTGCGCGCCAGTCCAACTCCGTTTCGTCTGCTTCGACCCACATAGCCCCACTCTTTAGGATCTCTCCGAGCAACAGCCTCAGGGAGGAGGAAGGGTATCGCGGGCACTCAGACAGGCAAGTTCCCCTGGATGGCGGAACCTTCTAACTGTACCAAGTCGCATCGGGGGAGTCAACGACCAGCCCACGGATTGTCTCCCAACGACCCCCTTCCACAAACCTCTTCTACGATGAGCTCATGCCAGAAGATCCGCTTTCCGACCCGATCGGGTCGGCACTTTCCACCACCCATCGCCATCTGGCCCAAACCTCCGGTCGCGCCTGCCGCTATGTCGCTGCCGTGGCGCCCTTTGCCGCACTTGCCGCGTCCGGCAACGCTGCAACTCAAGCGAACGACGCCCTGGAAGCCCTCAAAGATCTGCACCGGCTGCTCCAACCGGGTGAGGAGGTCCTCGTCGCGGGCGCGCGCCCCGCGCAGTGCGCCGGTCTGGCCTGCACAGGCACGATCCCTTGCCGGCAGATGATCTTTCCGTTCGACGCTCCCCTTCCCCAAGCCCTCCCCGGCAGCCTCGTCGAACCGCTCACCTGCGCGAACGCGGCGGAGATGCTGGCTCTGATCTCGGTCGCGTACCCCGGCTTCTTCCGGCCGGAGACCTGCCGCATGGGCCGCTATCTCGGCATCCGTGATGCGCAAGGGCGCCTGATCGCCATGGGCGGCGAACGTATCTGCCTCCAAGCGCCGGGCCGGCGGCCCTGGCATGAGGTCAGCGGCCTGTGCTCGCACCCCGATCACGCCGGGAAGGGCCTGGGCACCGCCGTCCTGCACGAAATTCTAGCCACGCAGCGCGCCATGGGTGCGTCTTCCTGGCTCTGGGTTGCGGAGGCCAACCGGAAAGCCATCGCGCTTTATGAGCGATCGGGCTTCCAGACAATCCGTCACACCGAACTGCACCGCCTGCGCCGCTCGCCGGAGTAGGCCGTTCCGGGTGGTACGCTGCGGTCCATGACCTCTACACCGCGCCCTGCCCCCCGCGCCCCCTTTCTTCGACAAACCCGCCAGGCGGTGGGTGCGGCCGTTCTCACCCTCTGCTCCGTCACCTGCGGCAGCCCGGCGCTGCACGCCCAGGCGCCCTCCAGCCAGGCGCCCTCCAGCCAGCCCAAGGACCCGGTCGCCCATGACGCCCCGAGGACCCAGCAGCAGACCCAGCGGCAGGCGCAGCGCGACCGGGGCGGAGCCGCCACCGGACAGCGGATCTCCGTGCCCGGTGCCGTGGCACTCTCCCCCGACGGCGCAACCGTTGCCTGGGTGCTGGGTCGGCGCGGCGACTCCGCCCTGCACCTGATTTCAGTCGGTCACCCCACCGACGACGGCACCGTGCCCCTCCCCGAAGGCAACACAAATTGCCAGTTGGGCGACACGGTCTGGTCCCCCGACGGCGCAACTCTCGCCTTTCTCGGCGCCTGCACCGCCCCCGCGGCCGACCCCACGGTCCCGCGCCAAAGCCAGATTTATCTCTGGTCCAAAGCCACAGGCCAGACCCGCCAGCTCACCCACCTCACCGGTGACCTGCAGCAGCTCGCCTGGTCACCGGACGGCAAGGCGATCGGCTTCCTCTTCGTGGAAAACGCCACCCGGACGGCCGGCGCGCTGGACGCCATGAAGCCGTGGTCCGGCGTGATCGGTGAGGACGGCGTAGAGGTACAGCGAGTGTTCGCTGTCAGCGCTACCTCCGGTAAGGGCCACATGCTCACTCCGTCGACCCTTCACGTGTACGAGTTTGCTTGGGCCCCCAAGGCAGCTGGTACGGATATCGCTTACATCGCGGCCGCCCCTCCGGGTGAAAACAACTGGTGGATCGCGGCCCTGTATACCCAAAGCCTCCCCGACACCCTTTCCCATCTGCAATCCGACAGCATGCTGCACAGCGGCCCGCCGGACGATGGCCCTCACGTCATTGTCGATACTGCCAAGATCACAGGCCCGCTCCACGGTCTCCAGATCGCTGTCCCGCGTTGGTCGCCTGACGGCAAACAGATCGCCTTCATCGGCGGCCTCATGAGCGATCAGGGCTCCACCGGCGGCGATCTCTACACGGTCAGCGCGGCCGGCGGCCAGCCCACGGACGTTACCCCCAACATCGACGGCACCCCCGTCTTCGAGACCTGGATCAACAACAACACCCTCGGCTTCGTCGAAGATCGCCGCGGCCACACGCTGCTCGTGGACTGGAACGTCAGCCGCAAGGCTGTGGAACCGAACAGCACGCGCGATCTCGGCGAGGTCTCGGTCGGCGGCGGTCCCATCAAGGCCGCGGTCTCCTTCAGCCCGGCAAAGGGGGGCACCATCGCCTTCACCGAGCAGGGCTTCACCCAGGCCCCGGAGGTCTGGACCGCCACCGACGCCGGCGCCCGCCAGCTCTCCCACCTGAACGACAGCGCTAAGCCCACCGCCCGCACTGAATCCGTCGAATGGACCAACGGCCAATTCCACGTCCAGGGCTGGCTCACCTTCCCCGCCAACTACGATCCGGCGCAGAAATATCCCATCATCGTCACCGTGCACGGCGGCCCCTCCGCCTCGACCACCGCGCGCTGGGGCGGCGGCCAATGGGCCGAGCGCGGTTACTTCGAACTGCAACCCAACCCCCGCGGCTCCTTCGGCCAGGGCGAAGCCTTCACCGAGGCCAACCGCAAGGACTTCGGCTACGGCGACCTCAAGGACATCGAGGCCGGCATGGACTTCGTCGAAAGCAAATACTCCATCGACCCCCACCGCGAAGGCCTCACCGGCTGGAGCTACGGCGGCTTCATGACCATGTTCGGCGTCACGCAAACCCATCGCTTCCGGGCCGCCGTCGCCGGGGCCGGCCTTTCGGACTGGCTCAGCTATTACGGTGAAAATTCCATCGACCAATGGATGACCCCGTTCTTCGGCGCCTCCGTCTATGACGACCCAGCCGTGTACGCCAAGTCCTCCGCCATGACCTTTATCAAAAACGTCACCACGCCCACCCTGGTCATCGTCGGCGACCGCGACGGCGAGTGCCCCGCCCCGCAGAGCTTCGAGTTTTGGCATGCCCTGCGCGATCTCGGCGTAAAAACACAGCTCGTGGTCTACCCCGACGAGGGCCACGGCTTCCGCGACCCCGATCACATCCGCGACCGCGCCGAACGCACCGCCAAATGGTTCGCGGACAACATGCCGGCAACGTCAGGCGTCTCCGACCAGCACGTGAGCGGTCGTTAAGACCGATCGGGCGGTGCTCGTCATCCCACCGCAGAGTCATCCCACCGCAGAGTCATCCCACCGCAGAGTCATCCCACCGCAGAGTCATCGCACCACGGAGTAATCCCACCACAGACTCGTCATCCCGCAGCGAAGCGCAGGGATCTGCTATACCCCTGCAGGAGCCTGCCATTGCATGCAAGGCAGGCCCCCCACTCCGCTGCGGGGTGGCAATCCTGTGATCGACCCCGTACGGGACCCACCCGCTTTGGGGTCCCTTGCCGGCCGACAAGATGTGCAAACTGTCGCCCGGAGTTGCCTCCGGGATCGTGCGGAATCTACACTCTGAGGTGGCGTCGCTCCAAGGAGTGACCCCGGTTGGACCGTTTCGCCCCTCCGGTGCGAAGCGGGGAGGTGGAATGCGGCGGTTCGTTGGTCTCCTGGCTCTACTTTTCTTTGCTCTCCCGTTAGGGATTTCGGTCGTGGGCTGCGGTCACGGCGTCACCGTCACCTACTGCAACGGCTCCGGCTATGGCCCCACGCAGGGTCAGGTGAAGACCATCGTGCTGGCCTCTAATCTCACAGCCACCGGGGAATCGCTCAACTACGGCCAGATCGGCACCACGCTTTCCGCCACTGCCGCGGACTGCGTCGGTGCCGCCGTCAGCGTCTCCAAGTACACCTACGCCACCACGGACATGACCATCGCCGACGTAAACCCAACGAACGGAACGGTCTGCGGCGGCACCTGGAACCGCAACAGCGGCGGCGGCATCGCGGACTACAGCGTCTGCAACCCGCCGGCGGGCACGGTCACCAATCACACGGCATACATCACGGCCGCGGCCGCCGGTGCCACCAGCAACCCGATCCAGGTCTTTATTCACGCACCCGTGACGGGCGTGGTGCTGGGTTCGGGCTCTACCAACTGCCCGCCTCCGGCAACTCCCTTCGCTACTGGCTACGACCCGGCAACGAACTGCACGGTCTGCGACCCCGTCACCAACGGCACAACCGTCACCGCATCCGCCTACAGCCCCACCGGTTGCCTCTCCCAGAACACCAGCGGACAGCTTGTCGCCCGGGTCTACGCCAACGGCGGCACCTCGCCCGCCGACAACATCACCTGCCAGGTAGGCCATGTCAGCTTTGCCCTGCAGGGTGCCACCAATATCGCCACCATCGACGCGAACGGCGTGGCCACCGCGAATCAGCCCGGCTCGGCCCTGGTCACGGCAACCGTATCCAACTCCTCTTCGGCCGTGAACTCCGGCTTCTTTTCCACCTGCCCGCCGGTTTCGATCGTTCTTTCCGCTGTGAACCACGCAGGCGCGAACAGCATCAACGTCGCGTTGAATACGCCGCAATCCTTTACCGCTACGGTGCTGGACCAAAACAACACGGCCCTTACCGGCGTGGCGCTCGAATTCAACTCCACCCTGCCCGTTAACTTCCCCGCCAACTCCGGCGTCGTGACCCCCGCCTATCCCGGCTCGGCCACCATCACCGCCGCCTGCATTGCTCCCAACTGCAACAGCGCGCCCTTCAGTCAAATAGGCTACCTCGGCAACGGCAAGCCGATCACTTCGAACGGCATCGTCGTCACCGCCGCGGGTACGGCCTCCGATGTGCTGTACATGGGCTCCACCGGCTCGCAGTACATCGCCAGCGAGGACTTCACCACCGGCCAGCTCGGCTCGCCGATCAAACTCTCCTTCGCCCCCAACTCCATGGTGATCTCCCAGGACGGCAGCACCATCTACATGGGCTCAAGCGGCGGCCTGGAGGTCGTCAGCACCGCCAGTGGCGCGGTCTCCGGCATTTATCAGGCCATTCAGGGCACGGTGCTCGCTGTGGCGCCGAACAACGCCTATGCCGTGGTCGCCGATCCCACGCGGCAAACGGTTTCACTGGTCACCAACACGGGTGCGGTCTTCAGCACCTTCAACGGCGTGGGCACCCGCGCCCAGTGGACCCCGGACAGCAACACGTTGTACGTCACCACGACCGCCGCCAGCGGCAATCAACTGCTCACGTACTCCACCTTTGTCGGCTGGGAAAGCACATCCGCCGATGAGACCTATACCGACGTCGCGGTCACCGTGCCCAGCTACGGAGCTTACTTCGCCGGGATGACCACCGAAGGCCGCAGCTACTGCTCAAATACGACACTCTCCAGCCTCGGTTCCCCGCCAACGGCCAGCAACGTATTCACCCCGCTCGCAGCCCAGTTGACCTCGGCTCCCACCGATCGCCTCACGGCCACCACCGACGGCGCCCATGTCCTCGGCGTAACCGCCACCACCCCGGCGACACTTCAGGACATCGCGGTAGCCGAGCCCACGCAATCCGCAGGCGGTGCCAGCACCATTGCCGCCTGTCCTCTACCGCCGAACGCGGTCACCCCCGGCTATTTCAGCGCCGCTCCCACGCCGCACCCCCTGAGCACCGGCGTCACCGCCACGGCCATCACGGGCGTCGTTCCGGCCAGCAACTCGACGGTCGCGGCGGTCACCTACACCGGCTCCGGCGGCATCCTGCCGCTCTATGCTCCGGCCGCCGGATCGTTCAGCAACGTCACCCTCTCGGGCGGCGCGGCCACGGCACCGGTCGCCGGCGTCTTCAGCACGGACAACCTGTCCTTCTACGCCGGCACCTCCGGCGACAACATCGTTCACATCATCAGCATCCAGGGCACGGCCGGCACGGAAACTGGCATCATCACCCCGGCCCTGGCCGGCACCAACGGCGGGATCGCGACACCCAACCTCATCGTCAGCCGCGCCCGCAGGGCCACCAGCTAGAGCAAAACCGTCCGCTGACAATTGCAGCTCGCGACGGATCTTCTTCTCAAACTTGCGTATAAGCATATGCTTATGTAAGCTGCTTGCGAGGCGATATGAGCTCTGCAGATACGATCTTCAAGGCCGTTGCGCACCCGGCACGCAGGCAAATCATCGCCCTGCTTTCCGTATCGCAATGCTCCGTGAAGGAGCTGACGCGCGCGTTCGATATCTCCCAGCCTGCCGTCTCGCAACATCTGCGAGAACTGCGCGAGGCCCGTCTCGTAACCTCGACCAAGGTAGGTCTGGAGCAGCAGTACAGGTTGACCGGCGAACCCTTGAAATTGGTCTTTGACTGGTCCTCACAATTCAAACAGTTCTTTGATCCTGCGGGTCACGCCTGGGCCTTCGTTGGCGAAGGATCTCGCCAAAAGCAAGCACCTCGGCAGGAAAAGGAGACACGCAAGCATGGCCGTTAAGGGTTCTGTACCAGCCACAGGGGTCATCGTCCCTCATCTTGTGGTTCGGGATGCAGGCACGGCCGTCAGCTTTTACAAGAAGCGTTCTCGGCCGTCGTCCTCTATCGCTCCCCTTCACCGAGCGGAGTCGGAGAGCATGTTCACCTGAAGGTCTGGGAATCGCTGGTTCAGGTATCCACCAAAGAGCCACGCCAACGGGGCGAACGCGTCGAAGGAGCTCTGTTGGCCTCTCCGGAGACGTTATGTGGCTCCACTTGCGTCTTTCAAATTACCGTTCCCCATGTGGACGAAGCATACAAACGCGCGGCGGATCACGGCGCCAGTCCGGCCCTTCCACCGACAGACATGTTCTGGGGCGACCGGTACGGCTGGGTGCGTGATCCCTTCGGCCATGTGTGGGCATTTTCTGAGATCAAGGTTGTGTTGACCCAGGAACAGATTGCCGAGCGGATGCGTGATCTCTCGGCGCCGCTGGAAGGCCAGAACGGATGAAAAGACTGAATCTAGTTTTGCTGCTGTGTTCCCTGCCGCTCGCTGCGCAGACCGCTCCAACCCCTTCAGCCGGCAACCCTGACCCCTTCAAAACCCTGAGTTTTCTAGAGGGCACATGGGAAGCCAAGACACAGGGTGCGGCCGGACCCAACGTCAGCGGCCGGTACACCTTCGCTCGTGAGCTTGGCGGCCACATCCTCGCCCGTCACGGGACCAACGACCCAGGCTGCAAAGGCCCGGTCAGCTTCGATTGCGAGCACACCGATCTGCTCTACATCTTCCAGGACGCTCCGGGACAGCCCCTCAAAGCCGTCTACTTCGACAACGAAGGCCACGTCTTGCACTATGACGTGTCGGTCTCCGGCCCGGCAACGGTCACCTTCCTCTCGCAACCCGCACCCGGACCCCAGTTCCGGCTCGTCTATGAGCTGAAAGGTCCGGTGATGAGCGGCAAATTCCAGATGCACCTGCCCGGCCAAACGGAGTGGCGCTCCTACCTGGAGTGGAGCGGGACCCGCGACTAAGCATGATCTCCAGGAGTGCATAGGGCCGGCGTCCTGAGCGTAGCGAAGGACCTCCGAATTTGTTTTGAGTGCGAGCCACCTTCGGGAGAGTTGCTGTATGGCTCCTGCACCTGCCTACGCGGCCCTCTACGGTTGCTTCTGAAACGCACTCCCCGGCACCATCTCCGGACGCTTCGGATCGTCGGCGACCGCCTCTACGAAACGGTAGAAGAAGCCGTCGAACTTCGCCGCCGCGTCGAAGTCGATGGGCTGCGTGAGGTCGTCCTGCGGACGGTGGTACTGCACCTCGTACCAGTGGCGATAGCGGCGCTCGGCGTCGGTGCCCGGGTCGAAGCCGAACACGAAGCCGATGGCCGGCACGCCCGCTTTCAGGAACGGGTAGTGATCGGCGCGGCGCAGCAGGCCGCGTTCGGGCTCGCGATCGGCGCGCAGTTCGATCCCCTCGGCCGCGCCGACCTGGGTGGCGGTTGCGCCCAGCGTGGTGTCCCGGATGGCGAGCGCGGTCAGGAGGTGCAACGGAAATAGCGGACGCAGCTGATCGAGATTGATGTCGGCGGCCATGGCAGCGAGGGGTACCGTGGGGTGCCCCACAAACCAGCTTGAGCCGAGCAGCCCCTTCTCCTCCCCGGTGAACGCGCAGAACAGAATCGAGCGCTTCGGCGGCGGCAGCGTGATCGGTTCCGGCCCGTGAGGCCCCTGCCGGATCTGCGGGACGACCTGACGCTCCAGCCCATTGCCGGGCAGCCCTGCGTGTAGATCGTCGGCCATCTGCACCAGCAATGCAACATAGGCTGCGTCGTCCAGCGCGCCGTTGTACAGGTTGTCGCCGTTCACCGGTGTGCCGAAACCGTAACCGTCCAGGTGCGCGGCCACCACCACATACTGCTCCCTCAGCTCCGGATCGCTGCCGGGCAGCACGGCAATCACGTTGGGCGAGCGGATGTCCTTTTCCGCCGTGTGCAGCTTCACCGCAAGCTGCGCGGGCAGGTCGAAGTTCGCGAGTGCCTGTTGCGCGCCGCCGGCCTTCAGAATCGCCGCCGCATCCTGCCCCGTGCCGGCGAGCAGCTTTGCAAAGGCCGCCGCGCTCAGCCGCATGGCCGGCAGCATCGGCGTGCCGCGCCGGTTGACGGCCGCCACCTTGGGCTCGGCGAGCGTCACGCTGCGGGCGTAGGCATACGGCCAGCGCGGCGGCTCGATCGTGAAGTAGGGATCGTCGATGTTGACGGCACCCAAGGCACCGTTGCCGCGCGCATTGGCCGCACGCTCCGCGGCGGTGGGCAGGCCCGTACGCTGCGTGCCGAAGCACAGCACGATCTTTCCCCGGACATCGTGCATCGCGTCCGCGCCGCAGTAGCCGCGAAAGACCAGCGCTCCGGTGCCTTCGAGCAGCATCTCCGGCGCGGGCGTCGTGGTGATCTCATACAGAAAGCGCAGCGGCAGCATGGTGCCGTCGCCGCGCACCACCGTGAAGCTGGTGCCCTCGGGCGTCAAATCCGTCTCGTGCATGGGCACGGTCTGCAAGAACGAGCCGTTTTCCCCTGCCGGCTTCAGCCCTGCCGCCGCGAACCGTTGCGCCACCAGGTCCGCCGCACGCCCGTAGGCGGCGGTACCCGTGTCGCGGCCCTCCATGCCGTCGTTGGCAAGCGCCTCGGTGGTGTGCCACCAGGCAAGCGTGTCGGGGTCGTGGATTTCGCGGTCGCGCGGATGCTGCGCCGCGGCGGGCAACACGGAAACCAGCACAAAGGCCAACGTGCGGAAAAGGGGCATAGCGACGATGCTAGCAAGGGACTGGGCCGGCGAGAACATGGCCCGACGGAAACAAATGCTTTATCTGTCTTTCGTTGGGCCTCCTGATTTGTCATCCCGCAGCGTAGCGGAGGGATCTGCTGTCCCCTCCGGCACAGCCACTGTACATCCTCAAACCTTCTCAAAGAGCGCCTCGATCCACGCACTCAGCTCCCGACGCTGACGAACGCCGCAACGGCGCAGATCGGGAATTTCGGCCTCGGCGCGGCGCGGCGGAATGACGAACTCCTGTCCGATCGGCGCGGAGCGCAGATCTACCGTGCGACGGCGGCGGTCATGGATCGCCTCCGCCAACTGACGCTCATGGAACGTCATGCCGAGCTCCGCCAATACCCGCGGCAGGCGCCACACGGAGCGCGTTGCACCCGGCGCGGTGAGTACATGCGCGGGGGTGTACGGAAAGATGCCCGCGCCGGGAACGCCATCCGCAAAGCTGGCCCGCGACGGCGCGAGATACAGACGGTTGCGGCGGCCCGGCCGCTGCAGGCTGCCTTGCCAATGGCTGACATGCGGGTGATGCGCGGCATGGGCAAGGCTCTCGGCGATCGCGGCACTCGTCACATCGATGGCCGCCGCAACCTCAAACCAGCCCCAAAGCACGTGCTGGTGCTCGCCCAGGGGATTGCGGAACCAGCCGAAGAAGAGAAACACATCCCCACCGCCCGGCGACCGGTCGAGCGCGGCCGCAACCCCCTGTTTTTCAAGATGGATCTGCGCCAGGCCCTCCTGCCCGAACAGCAGTTGTTCCCCGCTGGCGCCGGTCGGCCGCAGCGCGGGCCGCAGATCGGGGTCCAGGTGCACGCAGCCGTCGGTGGTGCGCCAATGCCGCAGAAAGGGCTGCACCGCCTCCGGCAGATGCGAAAAACGCACATGCCCCGCGCGGCAATCGCGGTGCTGCCGCGCCGTGGCGTGCTCGGGAATGGGCAACGAGAAGGGGTAGCCGTCCAGAATGGGGCTGGGTGCACCGCCCCAGGTGCTGTCCCAGCCCTTGCGCGACAAAATCAGGCGGCGCGGCAGCGCTTTCAGGCGGCCTGCGGGCATGGTATCGGCCTACGCGAACTGCTCTAGAAAGCGCACGTCGCCGCCGTAGAGCAGACCGATATCGGCGATGCCGTAGCGCATCATGGCAATGCGGTCCACACCCATACCGAAGGCGAAGCCGCTGATGCGGCGGGTGTCGTACTGCGGCTCGCGGCCGAGTGCGATCCGCTGCCGGTCAACTGCCTCAAAGACGTTCGGATCGACCATGCCGCAGCCCAGCAGCTCGATCCAGCCGGAGTGCTTGCACTTACGGCACCCCTCCCCGCCACAGAACGGGCAGGAGATCTGCACATCGGCGGAGGGCTCCGTGAACGGAAAAAAGCTCGGAAAGAAACGCGTCTTCACCGCCGAGCCGAACAGCGCCTTCATGGCGTGATCCAGCGTGCCCTTCAGGTCGGAGAAGGTAATATTCGTGTCGACGCACAGGCCTTCCACCTGGTGAAAGACGGGTGAATGCGTGGCATCGGCGGCGTCGTTGCGGTGCACCTTGCCGGGAATCACCACGCGCAGGGGCGGGGCCTGCTCCAGCATGGAGCGGATCTGCACCGGCGACGTGTGCGTGCGCATCAGCAGCCGGTCGCATGCCGGCTTGGTTTCCTGATCGGCAATCACCAGCGTATCCTGCGTGTCGCGCGCGGGATGGTTGGGCGGGAAGTTGAGCGACTCGAAGTTATAGAAATCGGACTCGACCTCAGGACCCAGCGCCACGGAGTAGCCAAGCCGCTCAAAGACCGCCACGATCTCCGCCATGGTGGAGATGAGCGGGTGCTCCGCACCCAGCTGCGGTGCGGTGCCGGGCAGGGACAAATCAAGCAGGCTCGACGTCTTCCCCGCCCCTTTTACGGCGTTTCCCGGCGCGATCTGCTCCTGTTTTTCGGCAAACAGCGCCTCCACCTGCTCTTTGAGCAGGTTGAAGCGCTGGCCGATAAGGCGTTTGGCGTCGGCCGGAGCGGCCTTCAGCCACGCCTCGGAGATGGCTTTCAGCCGTCCCTGCTTTCGCCCCAGCCACTCCAGACGAAAGGCTTCGGCCTCAAAATCCGCGGCCTCGATCGAGGCCCGGGCCTCGTCGAGAACGGAGCGGAAGGCCGTGTCTACCGAAGTTTCGGAAAAATCTGTCAGTTGCAGGATAGGGTTCACGTCAAAATCTCAATACAAATCATAGGCGATTTCACAGAACTGCCTACATTTCACAGGAACGTCCTACAGCGCCCACCACACCACCAGCGCCATCAAGACCCCCATCAGCAGGCTGCGCTTGTCCGTGATGGCCCACACCACCGGGTCATCGTGCATCTGCCCGCGGCTGGCCAGCATCCACACCTGGCTCAGCCACAGCAGCAGCACCGGAACCACCATCCAGAGGCGCGCCGTGTGCGCATACAGCCGCACCGTGTCGGAGTTACTGATGTAGAGCGTCATCACGACCACGGCGGCATAGGCCGCGCCCGTGCCCAGCGCACGCAGCTGCTCCAGGTCGCCGACCAGATAGCCCCTGCCGTTCGTGACCGTGCTTCCGCGCTCACGCAGCGACTCCAATTCGCTGAAACGCTTCACAAACGCCAGCGAAAGAAAGAAAAACACGCTGAACCCGGCCAGCCACGTGGAGATCGGCACGCCCGTCGCGGCGCTGCCGGCAAGGATGCGCACGGTATACAAGCCGCTGAGGACAAAGACATCCAGCAGCAGCTTGCGCTTGAGATAGAAGGAGTACGTGAGCGTGGTCGCGGTGTAAATCGCCAGCCAGCCCAGAAAGCTGTACGGCCTGGCCAGCGGACCGTTGCTGCCGGGCATGGCCGCGAAGAGATGCGGCAGGGCAACAGCCAATACCACGGACACACACATCATGCCGGCTACGGCCGCCACGCCGGCGAAGGCGGAAAGGTCGCCGGCCGCGAACGGACGGCGGCGCTTGCGGGGATGGCGGCGGTCGGCCTCGATATCGAGCAGGTCGTTGATGATGTAGGTGGCGGAGGCGCACAGACCGAAGCTGAGGAACGCCACCAGCGCCGCACCCACGGCGGCCGGCTTCCAATCGTGCGCCAGCAGCAGCGGCACGAAGATGAGCGTGTTTTTCGCCCACTGGTGCAGGCGGATGGCCTTCAGCCAGGCCCGGAGCGGGGGGCTCCGGTCATTGAAGCGCCGTGCCGGGATCACGCCGGCGCGCTTCAGCCCGCCGGTGAGCGAGCGGTGCGGATTGGCCACCATCGGCGACTCGCACGCACGCAGCAGGTCCACATCCGGAGACGCGTTGCCGATGTAGCAGAAACTTTCCCCGAAATGGGAGCGAAAGGCCGCCAGCTTATTGCCGCCGGCCAGATTGGTTTCGCCATCCGAGGCCAGCACGCCGGCGAAGATCCCCAGGTGCTCCGCCACGCGGCGGGCCAGCCGGTGGTCGGCTGCCGTGGCGAGATAAATGGCGCGGCCCGCGGCGTGCTCCGCGCGCAGCCACTCCAGCAGCGGCAAGTTGTAGGGCAGATGCTCCACATCCAACGTCACCGCGGAGGTTACATGCTGCTTCAAGGCGGCCTTGCCCTCGGCGATCCAGCCCGGGATGCGCAACAGACCCTGCGGGTGCTGCCGCGCCATGGCCAGCACGGAGTCGACCAGGGTATCGGACCTTACCAGCGTTCCGTCCAGATCGACGCACAGCGGCACACCCGGACGCAGCATCGCGGGAGGGCCGAGAGCTGGATCTTGCGGGGAGGTCGCTGGGGGCGACGATACCATCTTTTGGACAATCTCCTGATCATCTCGGGGCCCGGCCGCTCAGCCTGCAACCCGTCTGCGGTCACTATACCTTCTCCGCGTTCCTCTACAGTGCCCTCTTAGGAGTCCTGATCCTCACACTTTGGTGGATCGGCCCGAGAACGCGAGCGCGGCGAAACGACCCTCGCCGGTGATGCGTCTAACAGTTTACGTCATGTTCAAGACCCGGCATCAACCCGTGTGGCTCAGACTGAAGAGGCCGGCGAAGTTCGCTTTTACCCCATCTCTGCCGCGAACCGCAGTTCTGCCGGTTCTGCTCTGGGCCGTTTGGCCCCCCGCAGCCCACGCGCAGACGCATCATGTCGACGCCCCGGAGCGCGTCACGCGCGCCGTGGGCGTGTACGAATGGACCGGCGAGCTCGCCAAACCCACCGCCGCCCGGTTCGTGCCGGTTTCGCTCTATATCGACGGCCACATGCAGGATGCCGGCCTGTACCTCGCGCGTCCCGTGCCGTTTGCGCTGCAGACAGGCGATCTCTACGCTCTGGAGCACGCCGGCGAGCCCGAAGGTCTGCTGGATCTGGACTACGCCCAGCGCGTCGTGACCGGGGGGGCGCTCGCCGAAGACGCACCCGCAGCCGCGTGGTACGGCTACGGCAAGTTCACGCCGGAGGCAGCGCCGAAGCCGGCGGCGGCGCTGCGTCCCTCCAGCCATCTGCCGGTGATCCAAGCCAACGGCGTCCCGGCCACAACGACAAGCCCGGCCACCGACGACGGCCGGCCGCATATGAGCCGGCGCGATACTGCCCCGGCAGCGGCCAACCCCACCTCGACCAGCCCCGGCAATCCCGGTTCGCCAAACTCCGGTACCCCGCAAAGCTCCAGCACACCCGACCCCGCCAACTCCGGCGGCCAGACAAAAGCCGACTCGGGCACGACCGCCTCCGGCTCCACCGACACGGATGACACGGACCGCCCGACACTGCGGCATCGCGATCCCTCGCAGGATGCCGCACGGCGGCGGGAATACGGCACCAAAGCCAAGCAGGCGAGCGTCACCGCGGTGGGACCGGCGCCGGGCGACGATCCCGATCGACCCATGCTCGGCCACAACACCGCCGTGGACGACAGCACCCCGCCGCTGACCGGCTTGCCGGCCGGTCTTCACCAAGCCGTAGCGGTCTCCGATCCCGTGCACCGCGACACTCACAACTTCGCCCGCGATTGGGACAGTCCCGAGGAGCGTACGGAGACCCTCGCGGCCCTGGAAGCGCTGGCGCGTCCGCGTGTGCGGGCCTACCTGACGGCAAACGCGCTGACGCCCTCGAATGGACCCTTGCCTGCCGAAGTCGACACATCCGGACCGGCTTCCACGCATACGCCAGCGACCGCTCCTGCAGCCGGAACCTCCGCGACCCCAACCCCAGACAACTTACACCCAGCCAACGCACACCCGGCCAACGCACACCCGGATAGCACGGACCCAGACATCCCGCCCCCGCCCAAGCTCCAGCGTGGAGTCCCGACCCAATACCGCAGCAGCGCGACAGCAACCCCCGCCGCCCCAGCCCCAGCCTCAGCCGCCCCGACGCCAACTTCCTCGCCGGCTCCACCGCCGCCCGCCCCTCATTCGGCAGCCGCTCCCCCGGCAGCGACCGCGGCACCCAGGCCGGCGGTTCGCCCCGGAACTCACCGTCCTACAAGACCCGCTTCCCTGCAAACGGCGTCCCTGCTGCTGGCGCAGGGTGAGGTAACGGGCTTCAGCCTGAGCTACGGCGGACTGCCGACCTTCGTCTACACCGCCGCGGCCGCCGTGACGAAACCGACAACCGCGCCCGCAACAAGCTCCGCCCTAAAATCAGGCCCAGGCACGATAGCCCACCCTGCCGTGTACGTCACGCTCGTGGCGCAACGGCTGCCTTCGGGTGAGTTGCAGGTAGTGATGAGCAGCGTTACGGACAGCCTCCACCTGGACCGCAGCCCGCGGATGCGCCTGGTGGATGCGGTGGACCCGGATGGTTCGCATCGCGCCAGCCTGCTGTTTGAGCTGCGCGCCGCCTCCAGCCGGCAGTTTGCGCTTTACCGGCTAACCTCCGTGCAGGCCGAGCAAACCTTCACGACCGCCTCCATCGAGTAGCCAACCAAACCCCCTGAAACGCAAACAAGAAAGCAGCGGACCGGCTCCGCGCTAGGCCTCGGCAAAGGCCGAAGGCATCCTCGCAGCATCCAAGCCATTCAGGACATCCAAGGGGACTGACCAGAGGACGTGACGTATGATTGAAGTGCAAACCCCCTCCCCCGCCGGCGACGCGGAGATCCAGGCTCCCGAAATCAAGATCGCCCTCCTGTTTCCGGGTCAGGGATCGCAGACGGTCGGCATGGGCCGGGCCTTTTTCGACAGATCTCCCCTCGCCCGTGCTGTCTTCGAGGAGGCCGATGAGGCGCTCGGCTTTTCGCTTTCCAAGCTGATCTTTGAGGGTCCGGACGACGATCTGCGCTTGACCGAAAATACGCAGCCCGCCATCCTCACCGCCTCCATCGCGATGTGGCGCGTGCTGGAGCCGGAGCTGCAAAACCGTCACGCGGCGGTCTGTTTTGCCGCCGGGCACTCCCTGGGCGAGTACAGCGCGCACGTGGCCGCGAACACCTTCAGCTTCGCCGACGCGGTGCGTACGGTGCGGACGCGCGGCCAGTTGATGCAATCCGCCGTGCCCGTCGGCCAGGGGGCCATGGCCGTGATTCTGGGATTGGATTACGACACGGTCAATGACCTCTGCGCACAGATCTCCGACGAGCTCACCGCGCCTCCGCCGGAAGACCCGGCCGACCCGACCGAGCAGTCCGCCGCCGCGCGCGATGCGCTCGCCAACCCCTTCAACCCGGCCTCCACACCCGCCGAGGCGGCCTCCCGCGTCTCCGCCGTGGTCTCACCGGCCAACATCAACTCGCCCGCGCAGATCGTAATCTCGGGTGCGATGGAACCGGTGACCCGCGCTGCCGCCCTGTGCAAGGAAAAAGGTGCGAAGCGCACGATCATGCTGCCGGTCAGCGCGCCCTTCCACTGCGCCCTGATGCAGCCCGCGCAGGAGGGCCTTGCCACGCATCTGGAATCGGTCGCCTTCGCGGACCCGGCTCTGGCCGTCATGTGTAACGTGGACGCACGTCTCGTGAAACGCGGGCCGGACGCCCGCGACACGCTCATCCGCCAGGTCACCGGCGCGGTGCGCTGGGTGGAGTGCATCCGGCAACTGGCGTCCGCCGGCGCAACGCACTACCTGGAGGTCGGGCCAGGCAAGGTGCTCGCCGGGCTGAACCGGCAGATCGATCGGTCGCTCGCGAACTACAGCATCGAGGACCCTGCAAGTCTGGAAAAGGTGCTGGCAAACTTCAATGCAATGGTCTGAAGCGATGCAGAGCCTTTGCTGGAATCGGCTGAACTCTGCTATGCGGAGCCCTTATTCATGCGGAACCCTTAACGTTGCGGAACCCTTATCGTTGCGGAGCCCTTATCTTTGCGGACCCTTATCTTGTTGTCATTCCCGAAGGGAATCCGCGGTTCAGCTCGCTGCACGCTGGAGTGACGTTCCCGAAGCGTACGTTCTGTCGCCTGCGTCGTCACTCCGACTCCAGAGGGTTCAGTCAAGTCCTGCCGCGTCCCATCGCGCCTGCAAGGCTTGGAATCGCTCTTCCAAAACGCGAACGCGCTCTTCTAATGCCTCAACCTGAGCCCCGCCCCCAGCCCAACCTCCAGCCCCACCCCGAGCCGTCGCGGCCTCACCTCTTACCGTTTGCCGATCCCCGGGCAATTCGTCTACCGAAACCGGCTCATCCACACCGCCGGTCAGCAACTGTCGCCAGCGCGGCTCGCGCGCGCCCGGCTGACGCGCCATGACACGGGTCATCGGCTCCGCCCGCCCGGCCAGCCGCTCCAGCGTCCCAAGCACAGCAGCATTGTCGTCGAAGGCGTACAGGCGGTCGGCGCGGGTGCGCAGCTCGGCCGGGGTCTGCGGGCCGCGCAGCAGCAGCAGGCAAAGCACGGCCACCTCATCGCGGCGCAGATTCGGCTCGCCCAGCCCATCGCGCACCCGGTTCTCGAACTTGGGCACGCGCGCGTCGGCGAGCACGCGAATCAAATTCAGGTCCTCCATGGACGACAGCGCACCCCGCACCTCGCGCTCTGTCAACTCCATGACCGGCTCGCGGCTGCTCTTCTGATTGCAGGCATTCACCAGGGCATTCAGGGAAAGCGGGTAGTACTCCGGCGTGGTGATCTCTTTTTCAATCAGGGAGCCGAGCACACGCGCCTCAACGGGGTTCAATTCCACCATGCGGCCATGGTATCGAACTCCACCCGTCGTCGCAGCAAGCGCCGAACGCCGCGCGCCGGGGGCAGTCACCGGCCCGGTTGATCCGTAAACGCAGCAAGCCACGATGAGCGGCGGCATCGCTGCTCAACTGTGAAGCTCTTTTCTCAGGACGCGTCCGGAGGACGTCAACGGCCCTGAAACAAAGAAACCTCCGTCTTGCTCAAAAACTCTTCCAACACCTGTCGCATCGTCGTCGGCTTACGCCCGATGAGCCGCTCCAGGGTCGGGTCGACGATTTCGAACTCACCCGCCCGCGCCGCCGCGTACAGGCTCAGCAGCAGGTCGGCATACACCTCGGGCATCCCGTGCGTCAGCAGCCCCGCCCTATACGCCTCGTCGCTCACCACCTCGCGTGTAACCGGTCTCTTCAGGATCACCGAAGCGAGCTGCGCCACATCGCTGAAATCGAGCATCTCGGAGCCTGTGAGCGCCGGTGAGGGTCCATCCGCCAGCAATCCCGGCTCCAGCAACACCGCAACCGCCGCCTCCGCGAGATCGGCCCTCGCCGTCCAGGAGACCGGTCCATCCTTCGGCAGCGCAATCCTGCCTGTCTCTCGCACCCCGCGCAGTTGGAAGAGGGCCGACTCCGCATAGAACCCGTTCTGAAGCGACACATAGGGAACCCCGCATGCGGCCAGCAGAGCGTCCGTCGGCACATGGTTATCCTTTGTTGGAATAAAGATGGAGGCCGGGCCTTTGCCTTGGTGACTGGTGTAAAGGATGCGCTTGGCCCCGGCTTCCTTGGCCGCCTGGATGGCAGCGCCATGCTGCCGCACCCCGTCCGCGCCCATCGCCGTACCGGAAACGATCAGCACCTGCTCGGCCCCGTCGAACGCCTCCCGCAGACTTGCAGGTTCCGCGAAGTTACCCTTGCACACACGGACACCACGCTGCTTCAGGTCCTCAGCCTTGCCCGGGTCCCGCGTACTCACGCCGATCTGGTCCGCCGGCAGCTTCTCCAATAACCCTTCCACGACCAGCCGTCCAAGGTTCCCCGTTACTCCGGTCACAACAATCATCTTGCTTTCTCCTTCAGGAGTTCAACTCCACAACCTGTTTCCATTGCTATCATATATTTGTTTTCCATGAAAACAGAGCCTACGATAATTATCGTGATCAGAGCAGCCGAGAACGATACGACCATGCCGTGGGAGGATGAACATCCGAGCGAGGCCTCGGCTTCGCCCCACCGCGAACGCATCCTTCAGGCGGCGCTTGCGCTGCTTACGGCAGGCGGCCGGGATGCCGTTACCACGCGCGCCGTGGCGGAGGCCGCCGGGGTACAGCCCCCCGTGCTGTACCGCCTCTTTCAGGACAAACGGGGTTTGCTCGATGCGGTAACCGGCTACGGCTTTGCCCTGTACCTCTCCGACAAGCGCCCGCCGCACCCGGACGAGGACCCGATCCAGTTCCTCCGCGACGGCTGGGCACGGCACATCCACTTCGGTCTTGCCCATCCGGAGTTGTACCTGCTCATGTACGCCGATCCCCACCCCGCGGCAACCGGGCGCTCCCCCCGGCACGGCCAGCCCGGCCTGCGGGCGCATATGCACAGCATTGCGGTCGCCGGCAGATTGCGGATACCGGAAAACCGGGCCGCTGACCTGTTCCACGCAGCGGCCTGCGGCGTGGTCATGACCCTGCTCGCCGCACCGCCAAAGGACCGCGACATGGCCCTTTCCCAGGTAGCCTGCGAGGCAGCTCTGGCGTCCATCGCCTCTGACCTTCCGGTCGCCCCGGACTCCACCGCCGCCGCTGCGGCAACTATGCTGCGGGCTCGAATGGTGAACGCCGGCGCACAGCACCTACCAGCTTCACACCTCTTCACGGAGGCCGAAACAGCACTCCTGCTTGAGTGGCTGGCACGCCTCACCGATCCGCCGCGAACCGATCCGCTGCGAACCGATCCGCAGTTCTAAAACGATCCGCAGCTCTAAAACGATCCGCAACTCTAGGAAGAGCTGCTGTAATCTTCGCAAAAACGGGTGCCGAACGAGACTGACGGTGCAGCTTTGGCTCACAGCGCCAGATCGTACCCTCATCCGTTCACCTCGGAATCATCCGCTATGCTATGACCTGAAATCGCTCCCATGAGTCGCATTGTTCGCCGGCCCACTCAGTGCGGGTTCCTCACTCGTGCATCGCCTCTTGGACACGTAAAATAAAGCGGATGGCGTACACGGAACAGTTCGATGTCCTGGTCGTCGGTGCGGGCCATGCAGGTTGCGAGGCGGCGGCGGCCGCGGCGCGCATGGGTCTGCGTACCGCCCTTTTCACACTCAATCTCGACCTGATCGCGCAGATGAGTTGTAACCCGGCCATCGGCGGCGTCGCCAAGGGACATCTGGTGCGCGAGGTGGACGCCCTGGGCGGCATCATGGGCGAGGTCGCCGACGCCTGCGGCATCCAGTTCCGGCTGCTGAACACCTCCCGCGGCCCGGCCGTCTGGTCGCCCCGCGCGCAGTGCGACAAGGCGCTCTACCGCGTGCGCATGCGCGAAAAGCTCGAATCCATCCCAAACCTGTTCATCAAGCAGGCCGAGGTCGTGGACGTGGTGCTGGCACAGGGGACAGGGGACAGGGGACAGGGCACACGGGCCGAAACCACAGAGAATCCGTCGGCAAAAGAGGCACCCTCGGATGTCCCGCCTCCGTTTTCTGTGCCCTGTGCCCTGCACCCTGTGCCCTTGATCACCGGCCTCAAGCTCCGCGACGGTCGCACCGTGGGGGCCCGCGCCGTCGTGATCACCACCGGCACCTTCCTCAACGGCCTGATCCACTGCGGCGAACAGCAGTACACCGCCGGCCGCAGCGGCGAACCCGCCAGCATCCTGTTGGGCGAGTCGCTAAAAAAGCTGGGCCTGCGCGGAACACGGCTCAAAACCGGCACCCCGCCCCGTCTCGACGGCCGCACCATCGACTGGACCCGCTTCGAAGAGCAGCCCGGCGACACCGACCCGACCCCGTTCAGCTTCCGCAGCCTGATGGCATTGCAGGGATCAGGGAACAGGGAACAGGGATCAGGGCTTAGGGAACAGGGATCAGGGCACAGGGAACAGGGACTAGAGCACAGGGAACAGGGATCAGGGCACAGGGATCAGGGATCGGAATCTGACCTCGGACCTAATCCCTACTCCCTACCCCCTACTCCCTGCTCTCCCACCTGGACGCCGCCGCTCCGCCAGATCAGCTGCCACATCGCCTACACCACGCCCGAAACCCTGGCGCTGATCCGCGACAACGTCCATCGCTCACCCATGTACACCGGCCAGATCGAAGGCATCGGCCCACGGTATTGCCCTTCGATCGAGGATAAGATCGTACGCTTCCCGGACAAGACGCAGCACCAGTTCTTCCTCGAGCCCGAAGGCCTGAACACGCACGAGGTCTACATCAACGGCATGAGCACCTCCCTGCCGATGGACGTCCAGGCCGCGATGGTGCACTCCATCCCCGGCCTAGAAAACGCCGAGATGCTGCGCCCCGGCTACGCCATCGAGTACGACGCCATCGACCCCACCGAACTCGATCGCACGCTCAAGGTCAAAGCGTATGAGGGCCTCTACCTCGCCGGCCAGATCAATGGCACCAGCGGCTACGAAGAGGCTGCCTGCCAGGGCTTGATGGCCGGCATTAACGCCGCGCTCTACGCGCGGCAGGGATTAGGGATTAAGAAACAAGAAGTGGGTCAGGGCACAGGGCCCAGGGAACAGGGCACAGAAGGTCTTTCCCCAATCCCTACTCCCTCCGCCCTACTCCCTGCCTCCACCCTGTACCCTGCGCCCTGTACCCTGCCCCCTGCTTCTGACCTAATCCCTACTCCCTCCGCCCTACTCCCTGCCTCCACCCTGTACCCTGCGCCCTGT
>CAXTBJ010000037.1:31035-36586 GCA_964242585.1 uncultured Bryocella sp. | reverse complement strand
CGTGGATGCCTTCGGGCATCACGGAGGCGAACTCAAGGATGAGCGACACCGACGCGCTATTTGCTTAACGGGAACCGGTGTGCGGGCGCGGGGGCGGTAGACTCGCGGACCACCAACTCGGGCTCTACACAGATGAGGTGGGGTAGATCCTCGCCCAGCAGTTTGCACAGGAGAGCTTCAGCGCCGGTGCGGCCCATTTTTCTCAGCGGTTGCCGTACCGTGCTGAGGCTGGGAACCTGGTAGGCAGCCGACTGAATGTCGTCGAAGCCGAGGATGGAGACATCTGTGGGTACGCGCAGACCGCGATCGTGCAGGGCGCGAATGCTGCCCATGGCGGACACATCATTGAAGCAAAGAATGGCGGTAAATCTGGCCCGCGCCTCCACTAACGCATGAATACCGGGGTAGCTGATCTCCGGGGAGGTGGAGTCGATGGCGAGCTCGAGGATGAGATCCTCATCCACGCAAAGCCCAAGTTCGCGCGCCACGTGCATCGTTGCCGCCCAGCGAAGCTGGGTGTCCGTGCTGAAGGATTGACCCTTCATAAAGACGATGCGGCGGTGGCCGAGATCGTACAGATGCCGCATGGCCAGCCGCGCGGCGAGCTCGTGGTCGAGCACGACGTTGGTGACCTCGGGAAGACTGGTCTGGCCGGCGATCAGGACCGTGGGCAGGGGGAGCGGGTTCTCGATCAGAGTATCGATGGCCAGGATGCCGTCCACACCGCGGGCCTGCAACAGATCCGGGTAGGCGTGAATCAGATCGGCCTTATGGCGATGATGCACGGTGAAGTAGAAGTAGTCATGCTCCATCAGCAGGTCGCCGATACCCGAGAGCACCTGCGAGTGGTAACCCTCGCCCAGCTCCGGCAGCAGAATGCCGACGGTGCGCATGGGCTTGCCCTGCAGGGTGCGGGCGATCATGCTCGGCTGATACCGGTAGTCGGCCGCAGCCTTGCGCACGCGCTCGCGGGTGACCTCCGGGATGGAGCGGCCGGGCGTGTCATTGAGCACGTAGGACACCGTGGAAGGGCTGAGGCCGAGGTGCGCCGCAAGAAACTTCAGGCTAACGCGGCGTCCAGCTTCGGGAGACGTCGTCCTGCTATCTGCCATGGGTCAGAGCTACCTTGGTCGGGATGTGCTCCTAGCTTACCAAGAGCCACATAGGATGTGGCTCGTCCATGCGGGCTACTGCCAACCGGCTATTGCCAAACATAGGTGCCCACGGCTCCCGCAGCCAGCGTGGAGGTGAACTCCCTACCACCGAAGCGGACATGGAAGGTGGACGCCGTCTGCGCCTTGTTGGCGACCAGCAGGACCTTGCGGCCATCCGGGGTTTTGAAGGCGACCTGGGCCACGGGCGCCTCCGCCGGCGCGGTGGACCCGATACGCACCGAGCCGGGCCGGACGAATTTGGAGGCCTGCGCGACCGTGTAGAAGGCCAGATTGCGGGTCACGGTGTCGCCGTCGAGCGTGACGGCTCCCTGACAGACGGGGCAGCCGCCATCGGAGGTGTGGGGGCCGTTCTGCGGATCGGCGGCCAGGTTCCAGAGCAGCACGTTCTGGCTCCAATTTTGGGTCGCGCCGATGACGACCCGGCTCACGGAATTTTCGATTCTGAACGGGGTGTCTGTCGGTTTCTCAACGATCATCTGCTCCGTGAAATAAACGTCCTTCTGGGGATAAGCCTCGTGAACCTTCGTCATGGCGGAGACATCGCCGCCATAGAGGTGAAATCCGGAGCCGGCGACGTAAGCGTTGGTCTTGGGGTCGGCCAGGGCATCGAGCGGATAATCGGGCCGATCGCAGTTGTGGTCGTAAAGGATGATCTTCGTCTTGAGGCCGGCGGCTCGTAGGGCGGGGCCGAGGGCGTTTTTGATGAAGGTTGATTCCTCCTGTGAGGTCACCACCATGCTGGGGGTATTGTGGTCGTTCAGCGGCTCGTTCTGGACCGTGAGGGCGTCGATGTGGATGCCCTCCGCCGCCATGGCCTGGAGATACTTCACAAGGTATTGCGCGTAGACGCCGTAGTCTTCCGGCAGCAGGCTGCCGCCTTTGGGCAAGCCGTTAGTCTTCATCCAGGAAGGCGCACTCCACGGACTGCCCAGGAGGGTGACCTTTGGATTGATCGCGAGAATCTCTTTCAGTACAGGAATCACGTCGGCGCGGTCCGGTCCGAGGTCGAAATGGGTCAGTTCGGGGTCCTGTTCGCCGGTGGGCCGATCGTCATAGGTGAAGACTCGCTCGTTCATGTCGGAGGAGCCGATGCTGACGCGCAGATAACTGACTCCAATGGACGAACCGCTCGTGGTAAATAGCTCTTTGAGCAGCGTGGTACGGCTCGCGGGCGACATATGCATCAGCAGCTCTGCGCTGCCGCCGGTTAAGGCGAAGCCGAAGCCGTCGATTTGTTGAAAACGGACCTTGTCGTCGATGTCGATGATCGTCCCCTGCCCTGTCGGCTTGCCGAAGGTGAGCGCGGGAGACTGCTCGGCGAAAAGTGCGGAGCGATCCGCGGCCGTGAGCCAAAGATCGACGCTCTGGGCTTTCTGCGCGCGTGCCTGGGGGACGATGCAGGCGAGCAGAGCAGCGCCGCAGCTGAGACGAAGGCGGTTGTACACGAGGAGACTCCTTCTGGCATCCGTTTGAGCGCGAAGGCGGCCCGAGAAAAGACGCGAAGACAAACGGTTGTCGCCTTCACACCTATCTCCGGCCGCATACGACTGTCAAGGCGAAGGCTCGCCGAGTCTCTTGTGCGCTCGAAGGGGCCGTGTGAGGCTGAGCACACGATCGGTGCGGTCTGTTACGGGGCGCCGAACTCTTCGAGCAAACCTTTCCGTGCGACTAGGCGCGGAGCAGCCCCCGCATAAGCCACTCCGTAACCCAACACCACGGCGGATCACATCGGACCGGATCTGAACAGAGGCCGCCCCCAAAGAAGCACGGCCTCCTACCGAAGTACGGAGTACGCGATCATCGCGGGGATGGTTACTTGTAGAAAGTCTTCCAACGGCGTCGGGTCTTGCCCGGTAAGGTCCTTTACCGCAGGACGGAGAATCGCCTGATAGCCGCAAGCGGCCGCTTCATCCAGCTCACGCACGCTTCTTGCCGCGAACTGCGGGATACCGGCGGCGGCCAGACCCTTTTCCACCTCTTCCGGGGATACGTTTACGTGCTCGATGCGCTTACCCGAAACGCGTGAGAGCAGGCTCGCCACCTGCTCATGCGTTACCGAGGCCGGATCTGTCACGTCGCAGATGGCTTTCACCGTGGAGTGGAGCAGAGCCGCAGCAGCTACGTTTGCGCAGTCCCGGCGGGTGACACAGGAGCGGCCCCCAGACCCGGTTGCGGAAACCAGCTTGCCCGTCTTCAAAGCGAACTGTGTAAACCTCAGGCTGACCTCCGCCTACAGGTTTTGTGAAGAATCGTCCAGTCCGGTCCGCTTTCGAACAGCGCAACCTCCGTCCGGAAAGGGTCGTCGGGAACCGAGGGTGCTGTCGTCGGGTGTGCGTTGGCAGTGACGTGTAAACGATGTGCTGCACTCCCGCGCTCACGGCGGCTCCGATCGCCGCACGGTGCCGCCGGATGCGCACCGTGTCGAGTACGAGAAGCGAACCCCTCTAAACTGATCCCTCAAGCTCATGGAGAGCCAAACCCACTGATTCAGAAAGGCGAGTCGAGAATCTGACGCACCGAAGCCCGAAACCACGCGTGTAGAAGTTCGATGTTCAGCCATGGGTTGCCACACATGTCGCGCGAATCAGCTGCGTGTTCTACCCTGCTCTAAGCGAAGCAATAGCTACGATCTCGTTATGATCACTCTCCGCGACAACGCGACAACGTACGGCACATGGCCATGGTCTTTGTCCCGGGGTCGAGTGGTGTCGCCGCGGCGCATGGGATTTCCGGCAGGTTGCCTGGTGATCGGCTTAGGTCTTTCATCGGTTTCCGTGCCTGCGAACGCGCAAAGGGCGGTTTCGCCTCCGTCCGCGGCAGTGCAGGCGCAGATGCGTGAGGCCGTGGCCTCCGCGCAGCACGGCGATGAGCCGCATGCCTTGGCGGTGGTCAACGATGTGCTCCGCCAACACTCCGGTTTTGCGCCGGCGCTGAAGCTGCAGGGCATGCTGCTCGAAGATCTGGGGCGCACGGGGGACGCGAATGCCGCCTATGAGAAGCTGCTGACCCTGACGCCGGATGACGCGGAGGCCCTACTGAAGGTGGGCACGCTGAAGCTGGTGAACGGGGATACCGATGGGGCGCTTGTGCTGTTGCAGCACGATGTCCGCCTGCAGCCGGGCGACGAGGAAGGCAACTACTACCTCGCGCAGGCCTATCACCTGAAGGGGAACAACGAGCTGGCCTTAACGGCGATCCGGAACGCCCTGAAGGCTGCGCCCAATGATCCGGCCGTCTGGCAGAAGTATGGCGAGCTGCTATGCAGCGCCGGCCAGAATGAGGAGGCGCTGACGTGGCTCAAGAAGGCGCAGCACGCCGATCCCTCGCTTGCCCGCCTTGACTTCGATCTTGCCGTCGCAAGCTACAACAACATGGACCTGAAAGCCGCGGAGGACTACGCCTCAGCCCAGGCTGCCTCGCAGCCGAACGACATGGCCGACCTCACGCTGCTGGCGAACGCACAGGTGAAACTCGCCGAGTGGCAGCCGGCGGAGGCCAACCTGCAGCGCGTCCTGGCCGCGCACCGGGATGATGCGGGTTCGACAGTAGAGCTCGGCCACTGTGAGTTGGAGCTGAAGGACTACCCGGCGGCGGTCGAGGCGCTGCAACGGGCGCTGCAGCTCGATCCCACGCAGGTGCTGGCGCACTATCTGCTCTCGCGTGCCTATGCCGCGATGGGGAACACCGCCGAGGCCAGGCACGAGGCCGCCTTGCATCGCGAAATGATGGGGCACATCTCCTTTGCCATGCCCAAAGCCGAGGCCAAGCAGCAGAGTGCGCTGGAGGAGCAGGCGCGCGCGTTGCTCAAGGGGGGCGATGAGGCCGGCGCGCTGAAGCTGCTGGAGAGCGCGCCGAGAAATCCCTACACCACGCGCGGCACCGCCTGGCTGGGCCTGGGAGCGAACTACCTCACCCTGGGCAACGACGAAGCCGCCGAGCGGTGCTTTCGGCGTGCACTGGCGCTGGACCCAAAGACCCGCGGTGCCGCGATTTATTTGGGCATCCTTGCCCTGCAGCGGGGTGATCTGGCGCAGGCGGAGACGCATTTTCAGGCGGAGCTCACGCTCGACCCGAACAATTCGATGGGCCTGGGCGAATTGGGCGAGGTACGCTACCGGCAGGGCCGCTGGGCCGAGGCGGTCGATCTGCTGACACGCTCCAAGACGACGATACCGACGCTGCTCTATATGCTGTGCGATTCGGAGTTCCACCTCGGGAAGACCCAGGCGGCGGATCTAACCGCCGAGGCGCTGGCCGCCTACAGCAAGGGCGAGCCGACGATGGTGCAGGCCACGGAGGCGTTGCTGCAACAGTATGGACAAGCGGAGCTGGCGGCGCGGCTCGGAAAGTAAATGCCGTGGTGCGACACTGCCACT
>CAXTBJ010000037.1:14380-30935 GCA_964242585.1 uncultured Bryocella sp. | reverse complement strand
TGAGTATGCCTTCGTCCTGAGTATGCCTTCGTCCTGAGTATGCGTTCGTCCTGAGCATCTCTGTCCATCCTTTTGGCATCTCTCGGCCGTCATCCTGAGCGTAGCGAAGGATCACCGTATTTCAGCTGGGCGGCTGCGGAAGCGTAGAAGCCGTTCAGGTTGATCGTCAGGCAAAATGCGAAAATCCTTCATTGCGCTCAGGATGACGGTGGGTGAATGTGTTTCATTGCGCTCAGAATGACGGCATAACCTCAAACTGACTGCCCGACGCAAAGGCCTGCCGAACTCACTTCACATCCGCGCGTTCGGTGATCGTGAGCACCTGATCCGCCTTCACGTTTGTGAGCGTCTGGTGCAGGCCCGTGGGCCACACCAGCTCGATCCGTTCAACCACCGCATCGCTCCCGGGGCCGAAGTGCACAGGCTTATCGCTGGACGAGTTGTAGCCTACCGCGGTCGTTGCCTCGTTGTACTGGCTGCCGTGCGCGGTGGTGATCTTTACCTTCGTGCCGAGCCCGTCGCGGTTGTCCTTAACCCCTACCAGCTTCAGCAGAATCCAGTGATTTTGCGTTTCAGTGCGGTTCATCAGCAGTTCAGGTGAACCGTTCAGCACGGTCACGGCGATGTCGATCCGGCCGTCGTTATCGAAGTCGCCGAAGGCCGCGCCGCGGTGGGGTGCGGGGAGGCTAAAGCCGCTGCCGGCGGTCGCGCTGACGTCCTGGAAGACGAAGCTGCCGACGTTGCGAAACAGGCTGTTCGGCAGCGGAAACGGCCGGTGCTCCACCTCCATGGAGTTGTCGAGAATGGCGCTGTTGGCGGTGAACAGATCTTTCAAGCCGTCGTTGTCGAAGTCGTACGCGCCGGTGCCCCAGGCGGTGAGCCGGCTTGTAGAGGGCGTCAGGCCGGCTTCGCTGGTTATGTCGTCGAATACCCCGCCGCCCGCGTTCCTGTAGAGCGGAAACGAATCGCCGAACATGGCCGTGTGAAAGATATCGGGCCTGCCGTCGTTGTCCAAATCGCGGAAGTCGGCTCCCATGCCGGCCACCGTCTTGCCGACCTGGTTATAGGCGACGCCCGCGGTGGTGGCTTCATCGGTGAAGGTTCCGTCACCGTTGTTGTGCAGCAGCAGATTGGGAAAGGTGTCGTTAGACACGAAGATGTCGGTAAAGCCGTCACCGTCATAGTCGGCAAAGGCGACGCCCATACCCTTACCGATGTACTGGCCCACATGCGAGGCCGCGGAGACATCGGTAAAGGTACCGTCGCCGTTGTTGCGATAAAGGATATTCGGCAGGCCCTGGAAGTCATCCGGCGAGCAATAGGTGACCACCTTGTGCGTGCTGCAGGTGGAGGCGGTCTTCAGGTCGTAGTTCAGGTAGTTGATCACCAGCAGATCAAGCAGGCCATCGTTGTTGTAGTCCAGCCAGCCCGCGGCCACCGACCAGGCCTTGCCGATGCCCGGCACGGTGCCGGGTACTCCGGCTTTGGCGGTGACATCGGTGAAGGTGCCATCGCCGTTGTTATGGAAGAGCTGATTCCGGTTCACCCCGGTCACGTACAGATCTTCCCTGCCGTCGTTGTCGTAGTCGCCGGCGGCCACGCCCATGGAGTAGCCGACACCCGCAAGACCGGCCTTGATGGTCACGTCGGTGAAGGTGCCGTCGCCGTTGTTGTGAAACAGTCGATTGGCGAAGCTCGGGCTCGACTTTTCCATCGAGGGAAGTTCGGCCCCATTGGTGAAGAACAGATCGAGCCGGCCATCGTTGTCGTAATCGAAGGCAGCGACGCCCCCGGTCATGGTTTCGACGGAGTAACGATGTGCGCTGACGCTGCTGTGAAGCGTGAAGCCGATCTTGGACGCGCCAATCCTGTTTTCAAAGACGATCGGGGCCGAAGCAGGCAAGGCTGGCCTTTGAGAGGTGAGGTTTGCGGGGATCTGTGCCTGTGCCGTGCAGCTCAGCAGAGCGCCCAGGCAAAGGACGGACCAGTCAGATTTCGAGGGTATGATGAACATCGTTCGACTTGGGTCTACCCGCCTTCCGTGCTCCCAATCGTACTGTAGCTTCGGCTGAGTCTTGTTTCCGGCCCAACCCACACGGCCTTCCCACTAAGTAACGCACGCTCGTGACAATTCTCCTGCACAGGTTTAAGGCTGTGCCTTGGAGTGAAGGGTGACCTCACCCACATTCACATCCTCCGGTTGATCATGTAGGCAACCGCCTGCGCCACGGATTCGGGGGACATGGCAAACTTTTCTCCGGCTTTCTTGAGTTGTTCCTTGAGCTCCGAGCTTTTCACATGTTCGCTGAAGGCCGTGTCCGTAAAACCCGGCAGGATCGTACTCACCCGAATGCGATCGGCGAGCTCCTATCTTAGACCGTCGGAGATGGCGAGCACGGCTGCCTTTGTGGCTGAATACACCACCTGGTTAGGCACCGTCTTGCGCGCCGCGGTAGACGCTGTGTGAATGAAATGCCTCGAGCCTTGCTGACCGAACACGGGCAGGGCGACAGCGATACCGAACAACACGCCCTTGATGTTCACATCCACCATCGTCTCCCAATCATCGACCGCGAGTTCATCGAAGGGCCCGATCGGCATCGCACCGGCATTGATGAACAGAACCATCCACGCGAACTGGTGCCGATTGACACGGTTCTCTCGCCAATGCTACAAGGTTGAGGCTTCGTAAAGTTCCCGTCTTCCAAAGGAAACCGCTCTATGGCTCCGCGCCTACTCGCTTCAAGGACAAACGTTTGTTTCAGATATGCTCTGCTCGCGCTGCTGACCTCGTCCGCAGCCGGCGTAGCTTGGGGCCAGGCTGTAAGCGTGGTGGAAACCACGCCGGACCAGACTCAGCTGCTCGCGCCACAGACGCCGCTGAGCTTTACCGCCGGGACCGGGAGCATTCTGCCTATCACCGTCGACGACACGGTCCGCTATCAGAGCCTGGAGGGCGTCGGCGCCTCGTTCACCGACTCCGCGGCCTATCTTGTCTGGAACAAGCTCACCGGCGCGCAGCGGACCGCGCTGATGAACGATCTGTTCAGTGCGCAGGGCATCCATCTCAGCTGGCTGCGTCAACCCATGGGCGCGACCGATCTCGCGCTGAGCAGCTATACCTACGACGATCTGGGGACCGGACAAAGCGATCCGGAGATGCAGAATTTCTCGATCGCGCACGATCAGGCGTACGTTCTGCCGACACTGCAGGCCGCGCTGGCGGCCAATCCCGGGATCAAGGTTGAGGCCATGCCCTGGTCGCCCCCGGCCTGGATGAAGACCAGTGGATCGCTGAACGGCGGCACGCTGAACACGGCCAATTTTGCTGCCCTTTCGAAATATTTTACGAAGTTCATCCAAGCCTATGAGGCCAGCGGCGTTCCGGTGAACTACGTCGCCGCGCAGAACGAGCCGCTATACCAAAGCACCGGCTATCCCACGATGTTCATGACGCCGCTCGACGAGGGCCAGTTCATCTCAGGGTATCTTGCCCCCGCCCTGCGCCAGGCCCACCTGAAGAACCATAACTGGAACTTCGCCAGCCAGAACACCGATCCGAACGACGCCACCCCCGGCATCCTCGGCTATGAGCACAATTGGGACAACCCCAAATACCCCGAAATTTTGTTGGGGCATCCCGAGGTGCGCGCGTCCCTGGCCGGCATCTCGTTCCACTGCTATGCGGGCAATGTCGCGGATGCGCAGAACGCGATTGAAAATCTCTACCCCGGTACACCGCTCTTCTTCACCGAGTGCACGGGCGGCTACTATGCGCCGGACTTCGCCTCCAACCTGGGCAATATCACCGAAGGCCAGATCATCAACGTTCTACGCAACTGGGGCAAGACGGTCACGTTCTGGAACATGGCGCTCGACCAGACCGGCGGTCCGACCGTGGAAAACGGCTGCACGGACTGCCGCGGCGTGGTGACCATCGACACCAGTACCTCCCCGGCAACGGTTTCGCGCAACGTGGAATATTACGCACTGGGCCACCTGGCAAAGTATGTGCAGACGGGTGCGTACCGTATCGCGTCGAGCAGCTTCGGCTCGGGCAGCATCGAGGATGTGGCCTTCAAGAATCCTGACGGCTCCATCGCCGTACTGGTCTATAACGGCGGTTCCACCTCGAATCAGTTCTCCTTGAACTGGCAGGGTAAGACCGCGAGCTACACGCTGCCGGCGGGCGCGGTGGCCACCCTGACATGGTCCGCGTACACGGGCAATACCTTCGATGTCGTCGCCGGTCCCCCGGCGCAGACGGTTGCGCCCGGCCAGACGCTGCTGTTTGAAGGCAACGTCGACCGCTACGGCGCGAATAAGGCTCCCGTGTCGCTGAATGTGACGGGCCTGCCCGCGGGCAGCTACGGCGCGGTGCTGCCGGTGCCGCTGACCGATGAGTGGCTGCTGCCGATCTACACGGAAGCCAGTCTGGGAAGCGGTACCTACCCCGTGACGATCACCGGCACGGAAAAGGGTGTGCAGCACAGCTCCACGGTGCAGCTCACGATCGGCGGACAGGAGACCCCCTTCGGCGGCACGGCCTGGACGCTCCCCGGCCTGGTGCAGGCCGAGAACTTCGATAACGGCGGACTTAACGTCGGCTACCTCAATCTCGACCCGGTCGACTACGGCAGTGCGCCGACCTACCGCGCCCCGGCCACAGTCGGTGTGGAGAACAGCGGCGACACGGGTGGCGGCTACGACGTCGGCTACACCAAAGAGGGTGAATGGCTGCGGTACACCGTGGATGTCACGCAGGCGGGTATCTATAACCTGCAGGCGCGCGTGGCCTCGCTGGGGCAGGGCGGCTACTACCATGTCTCATTCGATGGCCAGGACGCGACCGGCAACCTGTTTGTTCCGGTAACCAATGCCTTCCAAACCTACACCACCATGGTGAGCCCCACCTTTACCCTGCAACCCGGCAAACACATCATGCAGGTAACCTTTGACGGCAACGGACCGACGGGCGGCATGGGCAACTTCAACTGGTTCGCCGTGCAGCCCGTCACCACGGGCACGGCATACAGCGCCTCCGCCGCAGCCATTCCCGGCCAGATCGAGGCTGAAAACTTCGATGCGGGCGGCAAATCGTTGGCCTACTGGAACGGTGCGACGAGCAACGGCGGCGGCGCGAACTACCGCCCCGGTGAGACGGTCTACATCGAGTCGTGCAGCGATACGAACGGCGGGTATGACGTAGGAAATACCAGCCCGGGCGACTGGTTGAACTACACCGTGAACATCGCACGCGCCGGCAGCTACACCTTCCAGGCCCGTGTGGCGACCGATGTGGGCGGCGGCGTGTTCCACCTCGCCGTCGATGGCCACCGCGTGACCCCGCCCATCTCCGTTCCGCAGACGAACGGGTGGGAGACCTGGCAGACCCTGTCGGTACCCAATGTACAGCTGCCTGCAGGCCAGCACACGCTGCAGTTGGTGATGGATACCGGCGGGTTCTACAACACGGTCGGCAACTTCAACTGGTTCTCCCTGCAGTAACCGTCATTTCGAACCATCCTCAAGCGGCTCCGCTTGCGCTACGCAGACGGAGCCGCTTCTTTGCCGGAAGACAGCTTGCTGTGCCCACTCACGGCAGGATTCCGAATAGGTCCTGAGCTCTTATAATCAAAGGCAACCCAGCATGATTTTTCCCCGATCGACCCATTCCAAAGGCAGAGCGCAGGCAGCCGTCTCGCTCCTTTCGCTTGCGCTCCTATCCGCCGGCTCCCTTGCGCAGAACAAAACATCGCCGCCGATCTCAGCGGGGGAGGCCGAAACCTTCGCCAACTCCCTGCTGAGCCGCATGACGCTGGCCGAAAAGATCGGACAACTGGAACAAACGGCCGGGCAGCCCATGTACACGCCGCCCGCGCAGGCTGAACAGCTCACACGGAGCGGCGCGACGGGCAGCTTCCTGTTTCTGACTGATCCGGTGCGGATCAACGAGCTGCAACGCATCGCGGTGACGCAGTCCCGCCTGCACATCCCGCTGCTGTTCGGCTATGACGTGATCCACGGCTTCCGCACGATCGCGCCCATTCCGTTGGCGATGGCATCCTCCTGGGACCCGGCACTCGTGACGCGCACCCAGGCCATGGCTGCCCGTGAGGCGCGCGCCGCGGGTGTGGACTGGGCCTTTGCTCCCATGGTCGATATTGCCCATGATGCGCGCTGGGGCCGCATCATGGAAGGCGCGGGCGAGGACCCCTTTCTCGGCAAGGCGATCGCCGCGGCACAGGTACGCGGCTTTCAGGGCGACTACGTCGGCGCGCCCGGCCACATCCTGGTATCGGTGAAGCACTTCGCGGGCTACGGCGCTGCCGAGGGCGGCCGCGACTACGACAGCTCCGACATCTCCGACGAGCAGCTCTACAACGTGTACCTGCCGCCGTTCCACGCCGCCGTGGATGCCGGTGCCGCAACCGTGATGTCCGCATACATGAACCTGAACGGCGTACCCGCCACCGGCAACCGGTGGCTGCTCAACGACGTGCTGCGCAAGGATTGGGGCTTCAAGGGCATCGTCGTGAGCGATTGGGAGGCGGTGCGCAATCTGCAAACCCACGGTTTTGCCGCCACCCAGGAGGATGCAGCCGTACGCGCCGCGCAGGCCGGCGTCAACGTCGAGATGACCAGCGACACCTATACCCAGTTCCTGCCCGCGGCGGTGAACAGCGGCAAGATCAGCATGGGCACGCTTGACACGCTGGTGCGGCCGGTGCTCGAAATGAAGTACCGGCTCGGCCTGTTCACCGATCCATATGCGGACCTGGGACAGTTCAAGCAGGTGACCGGCTCGCCGGAGGAGCGCGAAGCGGTGCGCCAGGCCGCCGAGCAGACCGCCGTGCTGCTCCGCAACGAGGGCCATGCGCTGCCCCTGCGGCAGGACGTAGCCTCGGTCGCCGTCATCGGGCCGCTGGCCGATAGCCCGCTCGACACCATGGGCTCCTGGGCCATCCACGGGGACCGCCGCGACACAGTCACCGTCGCGCAGGGGTTGCGCGAGATGCTGCCCCACGCCCAAGTGAGCGTTACGCAAGGGGTGGAGATCGAGCGCGGTTCGCCCACGATCTTCGACGAACAGGTGCCGCCCGTGCCGGGACACCTGACGACCGATGCCGCCCGCAAAACCGAGTTCGATCACGCATTGGATCTGGCGCGGAGCGCGGCGGTCAGCGTTCTGGTGCTGGGCGAGGCGCAGACCATGAGCGGCGAAAACGCCTCTCGCGCGCACCTGACGCTGCCCGGCGAGCAGGAACGCCTGCTCGAGGCCGTCACCGCCCTGGGCAAACCGGTGGTTCTGGTCCTGATGACCGGCCGGCCGCTCGACATCACATGGGCCTCCACGCATGTCCCCGCCATCCTGAACATCTGGTACCCGGGAACGGAGGGCGGCCATGCAGCGGCCAATCTGCTGTTCGGCAAGGCCAATCCCAGCGGCCATCTGCCCGTCAGCTGGCCGCGCGACGCGGGGCAGGAGCCGATGTTCTACAACCAGACCCTGCCGCAAAACCCGGACAACACCGCACACCGCTACTGGGACCTGTCCAGCGCGCCGCTGTATCCGTTCGGCTACGGGCTCAGCTACGCCAAATTTGCGGTGAGCGATCTCGCGGTCACGTCCTCGAACGTGCAGCCGGGCTCCCCGCTGCAGGTTTCCGTGACGTTGCGCAACGATTCACTGGTGCCCGGGGCGGAGGTCGTCCAGCTTTACACGCATCAGCGCGCCGGCAGCGCTGCCAGACCCATACGCGAGCTGAAGGCCTTCCAGAAGGTAACGCTCGCCGCGGGTGAGTCGAGAAAAGTCACCCTCACCGTGCCCGCGGAGGAGCTTTCGTTCTGGAGCGCCTCCCTGCGCCGCCGCGTGCTGGAGCCCGGTGCATTCGATGTCTGGGTGGGACTCGATTCAACAGCCGCCGAGCACGGCACCTTCCAGGTCACCGCGGGTCTGCCCGGCACCAGCACGGCAGAGAACGTGCACCCCTGAGTCTCCAAAGCCATACAGCAAACAGCGGATACTACAGGGGGATGTTTCGCCCTTTTGCCATACCCGAAGGAAATCCTTATTGTCACTCTCAAAGGGAACCCTTGTTGTCACCCGAAGGAACCCTTGTTGTCACCCGAAGGGAACCCTTGTTGTCATTCTCCAAGGGAATTCTTGTTGCCATACCCGAAAGAAATCCTTATTGTCATTCCCGAAGGGAATCTGCGGTTGTCCTTGCTTTTGCCTGTTCTCCATGGCACCTGCTAATCCGCTTTAGCGAATCTATAAACGGCTCGGCCCCGGCCATCGCGGTTCGATCGTGATGGCCGTGAGCCGGACTCAGGGTGTCGGCACAATCTGGCAGGGCTTGCGGATCGCGCTCTACAGCGTGGGGCCCACAGCCTGGAAGACCCTGCGGATGCCCTCCCCAAGTTCGATCTGATGGTGCCATCCCAGGGCGTGCATTCGCGAGATGTCCATCAGCTTGCGTGGCGTGCCGTCGGGCTTGGAGGCATCGAAGACCAGCTCGCCGCAAAAGCCGACCGCCGCACAGATCATCTCGGCGAGTTGGCGGATGCTGACATCCTCGCCGGTACCGATATTGACCAGCGGCGGCCCCTCCTCATTCAGTAGCTGCCCGTAGACGCTCTCGTCTAACTGCAGTAAGAAAACGACCGCCGCGGCCAGATCGTCGGCATGCAGCAGCTCGCGGCGCGGCGTTCCACTACCCCACACACTCAGGTGCGCGGCGCCCGTGCGCTTGGCCTCGACCGCCTTGCGCATCAGCGCCGGCAGCACATGCGAGTTCTGCAGATCGAAGTTGTCCTCCGTGCCATACAGATTGCAGGGCATCGCGGCCACATAGCGGGTACCGTATTGCCGGTTGTAGGACCAGCACATCTCCACGCCCGCGATCTTGGCCAGCGCGTAGGCGCGATTTGTCGGCTCGAGCGCACCGGTCAAAAGGTACTCCTCCTTGATCGGTTGCGGGCACATCTTGGGGTAAATGCAGCTGGAGCCCAGAAAGATCAGCCGCTCCACGCCGGTCTGCCGTGCCGATTCGATGACGTTCAGTTGGATCTGGAGGTTTTCGCGAAGGAAATCACCGGGGTAGGTATCGTTGGCCAAGATGCCGCCCACCTTCGCCGCCGCGAGAACGACCGCCTCCGGCCGCTCCGCCGCGAAAAAGGCCCGCACCGCCGCGGCGTCGGTCAGGTCCAGCTCCGCGTGCGTGCGAGTCAGCAGATGGGTGTAGCCCCGGCCACTCAGGCCGCGCATCACGGCCGATCCCACCAAGCCCCGGTGCCCGGCGATATAGATCCGTGTCTCAGCACGCAGCATCGGGCTAGCTTTCTCTGACGTTGTAGGCCGTGTACCCGTGCCGGCGCACCAGCGCATCGCGCTCGGCGGCCTTCAGGTCGGCTTCGATCATCTCGGTTACCAACTGGGCAAAGGTCGTCTGCGGCGTCCAACCGAGCTGCTCGCGCGCCTTGCTCGCATCGCCGAGCAGGGTTTCCACCTCCGTGGGACGGAAATAGGCCGGGTCCACCGCGATCACGACCCTGCCCTCCGCATCGACCGCCTTCTCTCCCAAACCCTCGCCGGACCAGCGCAGCTCCATACCGAGCTCCGCCGCGCAGCGCTGCACGAACTCCCGTACGCTGTACTGCTGGCCCGTCGCGATCACGTAATCCTCAGGGCTTTCTTGCTGCAGCATCAACCACTGCATCTCGACGTAGTCGCGTGCGTGCCCCCAATCGCGCCTCGCATCCAGATTGCCCAAGTACAGCTTGTCCTGGAGACCGACCTTGATGCGGGCCAGGCCGCGGGTGATCTTGCGGGTCACAAACGTCTCCCCGCGCAGGGGAGATTCATGGTTGAACAGCACGCCGTTGCAGGCATACATGCCGTACGCCTCCCGGTAGTTCACCGTGATCCAGTAGCCGTACAGCTTCGCGACCGCGTAGGGCGAACGCGGATAAAACGGTGTCTTTTCCGTCTGCGGCACCTGCTGTACAAGACCATAAAGCTCCGACGTGGAGGCTTGGTAAAACCGCGTCTTGGTCAAATGCAGCGTTCGAATCGCCTCCAACAGGCGAAGCACACCCAAAGCGTCGGAGTTCGCCGTGTACTCCGGCTCTTCGAAGGAGACCTTCACGTGGCTCTGCGCGGCCAGGTTGTATACCTCATCCGGCTGCACCTTCTCCATGATGTGCAGCAGGCTGGAGGAGTCCGTCATGTCGCCATAATGCAAAATGAACCGGCGCTGCGACGTATGCGGGTCTTCATACAGGTGATCGACCCGGGCCGTATTGAAAAGCGAGGTCCGGCGCTTGACCCCGTGCACCTCATATCCCTTGCCTAGAAGGAACTCCGCGAGGTATGCGCCATCCTGACCGGTGATCCCGGTAATCAATGCCTTCTTCAAAACCGACTCCAAACTCCCGCGACTTGCTTCGAACTCTAAAAGAACGTACCACGCCCGGCGGGCAGATTGACGGTCCTAAGTTGGGATAGGGAGAGGCTTCACGTCACGCCGGTACCCTCAGAGTGGTGACCAAAGTTGGCCGGTGTCGGCTTACGCCAACAATTCATTAGAATTCCGTCTAATTCATAAAGAAAATGTGAAAGGCTGGATCGCAGCCAAAGAATCGACTATTTGTAAGTCGCGCAGGACCGCTCTTGCTGGCGGGAACGTTCAGTTCGCACTGATTGATCCTCGGAGTAGACGTATGCACGGCATTCAGACCTTTCCCACACTGCTTCCTCCTCCACCGCGTCATGTGAGCTATCCGCAGCGGCCTCAAAATTTTTTGCCCCAGATTGACGTGAGTAGCCGGTTCGGTCTGCGGCTCCGACAACTGCGCCGCGATCACAACATGACACAGCTGCGGATGGCGGTCGAGTTCGGCATCGATCGGACCTACATCTCGGACGTGGAACGGGGACGAAAGTCGATCTCACTACCCATGCTGGAGGTAGTTGCGCTGGGCTTTCAGGTCAGCTTATCTGAGCTCCTTCGGGACATCTAGCGCCTGGTGTCTCCTCCGTACTTCCTTTGTCGGTCAAAACCGACAGCGGGTACCACCGTCCTGCGCTCATCGGCGTCATATGGTCGTAACACAAAGATAATAAGGAGTCTGTATGAGGCCTTCCGCCCTGTTCGCGGTCCCTGTTCTTGTCATGTCCATCTCCGCTGCGGCGCAATCACAAACGGCCTCAGCCCCCTTTCAGGTCACGCAGAAGACAGAGGCTCCCGGCATTACCCTGTCCCCCGGCAGCTATACCGTCCGAATCGCGGACCATCTGAACGACCGCATGATCGTACAGCTGCAAAAGAACGGCAGCCATGATGTTTCAACGCTGCTCGCCTACCCGAATGCGGCGCTTGGCACATCGGGTTCGAGCGGTCCCGTTCTGTTCGGCAGCGGCCTCAAGAGCAAGCCGACACTGCGCGGCTTTGCGTTTCCTGGCGGACCGGCGGTGGAGTTCGTCTATCCGAAAAAGGACGCGGTCACCCTTGCCAAGGCCAACGACGTCAAGGTGATGGCGGTGGACCCCGATTCCGAGGGCCGGCCGAAGCTGCCGCAGCTCACGCAGACGGACATGAACGAGGTCACGCTCTGGATGTTGACGCCGACCGCGGTGCAGCCGGGCACCACCGGGCCTGGCATCCAGGCCGCTCGCTACCAGCCCGCGTCTGCCGCGCCGGCGAACACGGAAGCCGCTGCAACGCCTCCACCCCCGCCTGCGCCGGCCCCCCAGCCCTCATACAACTCCGGCACTTCGTACAGCTCCGGAACTTCGCTCGCAACGAATGAGCCCGCGCCGGCTCAACCTGTTCAGGTGGCGAGCAACGTTCATCCGCACATCCGTCCGGCGGTGAAGCAGCTTCCCCACACGGCCTCCAACCTGCCGCTGATCGCGCTCTTCGGCGTCCTCTCGTTCGGACTGGCCGGCGGTCTCGGCGCGACACGGCGGGTGAAGGCCCCGGTCAAGGCCTGACCGGGCGACTGGCAAGGACGGAAACGGCGATGCGTCAGCCCCTGCGGTCCCTTGAGATCGCTGCCTGGTGTCTTGGGCTTATCTGCACCTCCACCCTGGCGATTCGCGGGGTGGAGGCAAACTCTGCGCGTAAAGTGGCCGCATCGCTCGGCGGGCAGCCGGGTAGTACCGACCAAGGCTCGCTGTCCCCTGCCGCATGGGTGCCTACGTCCAAGACTCGATCCATCAGCAACCCCAACCAGGTCCTCGGGCGGCTGGAGATTCCCGCGCTCAAACTGGTTACACCGATCGTCGATAACGCTGACGATGACTCACTGATGCTGGGCGCAGGTCACGTTCGCGGAACCGCGATGCCCGGCGGTTTGGGCAACTTCGTCATTGCCGCGCATCGCGACACCTACTTCCGTCCTTTGGCCGGTATCCATGCCGGCATGAGAATGCAGGTCGTCACCGCCGACAGCACCTACGTCTATGTCGTGGACGGAACTCGGATCGTGCTGCCGGACGAGGTGGATGTTCTGGACATGGGCGACGTGCCGCAGATGACGCTCATCACGTGCTACCCGTTTCACTACGTGGGTTCCGCGCCGAAGCGCTTTGTGGTGCGCGCGCATCTGTTGAATTTTTAATTATTCCGCGTAGCGCCTTTAGGAGCAATAGCTCATGGGAAAGAGGCGTTTCGCAATTATTTGTCATTCCCGAAGGGAATCTGCGGTTGTCCTTGCTTTTGCTCTTTCCGATATTTGCTAATCCGCTTTATAAGGCGGGTTCCAAGAGAATGCCGCTCCCGGACGGAGCGGCTCTTGCCCACCCTCAGTCACGCTGCCGAAGTGCTCACCGTGACCTGCCTAGGGTGCGGCTGCAGTTCCAGCAGCTTTAAACGGACCGCGGACTGCAATTGGTTCAGGACCGCCATCGACATGCGAGCCGAGGCGTCCTCCGTGGAGTGCCCCAGCACCAGCCAACTGCCCTGGCCCACGGTGAGCTCGATATCACAGGCGCGGCCCTCGGGCGAGCGGAAGAACTCTTCAAAAAAGCTCAGGCCACCTACCCGCAGCTGTGCGGAAGAAAAGCTCAGTTCGCGGCAGGTGACGCGCAACACGTGCCAACAGCCCTCCACGGTGCGGGCGTCCTGCAGCGCCAGGCGCAGCTCCTCCAGCTGCACCTCTTCCTGCACGGCCCGGCGCAGCGAGGAGCGCGAAAGCATCTTGCGCGCGGCATTGAACTCAACGTAGTCCAGCCGTTTAATGCCGACCGCCAACAGAACAAAGAACAGCACCATGGCCGGCCAGCCGAACGCCCGCTGGTTCAGGCTGATCACCAGGGCAAGCGCGGCGCCGGCGCAGCACGCGGCGTACAGGATCAGGGCGGCGCGCGAGGTGGAAAAACCCAGCGCCAGTACCCTATGGTGAATGTGGCCGCGGTCGCCCTTGAAGAGAGGCGCACTGCGCAGAAAGCGCCGCACAATGGCAAGACCCACATCCGTGAGCGGCAGCGCGAGCGCCATCAAGGGCGCGGCCAGGCCGAAGACGCTCACCGTGTGCTGGCTCCAGACAAGCCCGAAGCACCCTAAAAGAAACCCGATGGTGAGGCTGCCGCAATCGCCTAAAAAGACCGAGGCCGGGCTGAAGTTGTAGCGCAGAAAGGCCAGCAGCGCGCCTGCCAGGGGAACCGTGGCCAACGCCAGACCGTACCGGCCGAAGATCAGGGCGACTACCAGCATGGTCAGCGTGCTCAGCAGGCTGACGCCGGAGGCCAAACCGTCCATGCCGTCGATCAGATTGACGGCGTTGGTGCAGCAGATCAACCAGATCAGGCTGCCGACGATACCCAGCACGGGCGACAGGTGCCCCGTGGAGAGCCGCACACCGAAGGAGATCGCCACCCCGGCCGCGACAAGCTGCCCGGCCAGCTTGTGCCAAGGCTTCAAGCCGATAAGGTCATCGACAAGGCCGACAAAGAAGACAATGGCGGCGGCCGGCACGATGGCGTGCAGAATCTCGCCGTGCTGGATATGGAGCTGTCCCCGGGTGCCGAAGACGAGCTTGAGCAGCACAAATGAACCCGCGCAGGCAGCCACGATCGGCACGCCGCCAACCCTGGGCACGGCGCGCAGGTGAAATTTGCGGTCGTTGTCAGGCAGGTCCACAAATCCCGCCCATACCGCGAGATCCCTGCAGACAGGTGTCAGGATCAAACAGAGCAGAAAGGAACTGAATCCTAGAAACAAGAGAACATACATGGTGTACCTCGTCGCAAAAAGCTGCGGCAGAGAAGCTTGGAGCCATTCAGGACGTTGGTTGCAGGTCCAACCGGGTGAAGGTGGCGGGAGTCGGCGTGCTGGCTCCCAGAATGCCGGCGATGCGTTCCACGCCCAGCGGCAGGTCGTAGTAGCGCACCAGGGCCTCGCGCGCACGGCGGCCGGCGGCCTTGACTGCCTCGGGGTGATCGGCGAGAAATCGCAGGAGCGAGGTGAGTCCTTCCACGTCGCCGCAATCGACACGCCAGCCGCAGCCATGACGTTCAATCAACAGCGCCGGTGTCGCTTTGGCCGGCCCGACAAACAGGACGGGGCGGCCGGCGGCCAGGATGCCGTAGGCTTTGCTGGGCACAACGGCGCCGCAGGACTCCTCACGCTGCGTGACCAGACCGATGTCGCCGGCAGCCAGCCCCTCGCTCAATCGGTCGCGTGCCACGAAGGGTCGAAACTCGACGGTCTGGATTCCTTCATGTTGACAGAAATCAGCCAGCACCTGTCGCTTGTCGCCTGTGCCGGCGAACAGGAAACGTACCCTGGCATCGTTCTGCAGCTGCGCGATGGCGCCCTGGACGGTCGCCAGATCATGCGCCATGCCCAGATTGCCGGAGTACAACACGACCAGTTCCTCCGGGTTGCCGGGCCGCGGCATCGGCCGGATCGCTGTACTCGAGGCCCAGTGCTCGGCAATATGGATCTTTTCGGCTGAAACACCGCGCGCGATAAGACGGTCCTTCATGCATGGTCCCAACACGAGGATGCCGTCCGCGTGCTGTCGCACCGCATCGGCGATCCGGCCGGTGATCCGGTGAACCAGGCCGCCCCTCTTCAGGTAATCGAGATCGACGGCGATTTCAGGGTAGAGATCCTGCTCCCAGATGAAGTGCCGTGAACCCCGGAACAGCTTCAGCGCCGCCCCTAGAACCGAGATCAGTGGAGGGGTCGTCATGGAGACGACCACGTCCGCACGGCGCACCGTCAGCGCTCGCACAAAGGCTGTGGCATAGAAAGACAGGTAGGACAAGACACGGCCGAGGCGACCGCGCACAAACGGCAGGGCGCTCACGCGATGCACCGCGGCCGGCGGCGGCGTGCTGCCGGCCGCGGCGGCGTAGCCCCCTTCCCCGCACAGGACGGCTACATCGGTGCCGCGTGCCGCCAGCGCCACCACCAAATCGGTGAGCTGCTGGCTGGTCGCGGACGAATCGGGCCAAAAAAACTGGTTGATGAAGAGCATTCTCATGAACGGATTACCTCTTGTACGTCCCCGGCGTGTTCGCGGATGCGTCTGACCCTCACAAACTGCGCCGGATTGCCCGCATAGACCTCAAACTCCGGGACAGGCCCCCGCACCACCGAGCCGGCGGCCGCGATCGCATAGTTGCCCAGCACCGTGCCGGGCGTCAGCAGCGATTTGGCTCCCGCCCAGGAGCCTTCCCCGAGAAAAATCGGCTCGATGCGAAGGCCGAAGTGCGGATCGCTCCAGTCATGGTTGCCGGTGCAAAGGTAAGCGCCCTGCGAGACGCATACGTTGCAGCCCAGGCGCACCGTGGTCAGGTTGTCGATCCAGCACTCCTCCCCGATCCAGCAGTCGTCGCCGACCTCCAGGTGCCAGGGATACTTCACACGCACGGCGGGTTTGATCACGACGCGTTGTCCGATACGGGCCCCAAACGCCCGCAGCAGGCGGACCCGCAGCCCCGAGGAGGGCAGCCAGCTGGAGGCGAACAGGGGCTGACCCAGCAACATCCAAAGGGCGCGCTTGGCGAAGGAGCCGCCCGGGTCGTACCACGCGTTGTTGTAATGCCGCAGCTCGACCAGGCTCATCGGCCACTCCCCCCCTGCCACTCGACACCGTGAGCCCGGCGGCCGTTCAAAGCGAAGTCATACACCGCGGCCATCTCGGCCGCGACACGGCCGGGGCTGTACCGGCTGGCGACGAGCTGCGCCCCGCGCGCTCCGGTCGCGCGATTGGCCTCGGGCGTGCGATCGAGCACGGTGCGCAGCGCGGCCGTCAGCTGACCGAGCTCCGGGTCGATCTCCCAGCCCGCGTGACAGCTGCTGACCTCGGGCATATTGCACGCACGGGTAATCAGCACGGGCAGCCCCGCGCCCAGGGCTTCGAGCACGCTCATGCTCAGCCCTTCGGAGAACGAGGGCAAGGTGAAACATTCGGCCGCGGCCATCGCACTCCACTTGATGGAGTCGTCCAACATGCCGGCAAAGAACACGCTCGGTCCGGCGACGTGGCTTGCTTCCCCATTGGCCTCCTTACGGGTTTCCCAGCTGGTTTCCTGGTT
>CAXTBJ010000037.1:0-14280 GCA_964242585.1 uncultured Bryocella sp. | reverse complement strand
TTGGTTTCCAGATTGGCCCGCAAGCTGGCCTGCAGCTTGGCCTTCGTGCCCTCGCTGTCCGGGCCGGCTAAAACGAGCACGGCCTCCGGATACTCGCGCCAGATCTGCAGCCAGGCGGCGGTCAGCAGATCCAGACCCTTTTTTGGATGGAGCCGCCCCAAAAAGAGCACCAACCGCCGCCCGCGCAGGTCCGGGAAGGTGTTCAGGAAGCGTTCCGGGGATAAATTCGTGGGGACCTGCACGGCGTTGGGCACAACGGCGATCGGCCCTTTGGCGCCGAACTGGCGGTACTGGTCGGCCTCGGCGCGCGTCAGGGCGTGCAGGCAGGCGGCCTTGCCGACATTCTCGCGTTCGATCAGGGCCGCATACACCTGTTTCTTCAGCCGCTTGTTCGCAAGTGCCCAGGGTTCCAGCATTCCGTGTGCCGAAAGCACATAGGGTCGGCGCTCGCGACGGGCCACACGGCAGGCCATGGCCGTGCTCATCTCCCAAAGCCCATGGATGTGGAGCGCCTCTGCCGCGCGTACGGTCTCTGCAAACCGCTCACGTAACGCCCCCGACCGCAGCCATGGTCCCCTGGCAGCCGGCCAAAAGCTCAGGTGCGCCGCATCGTATCCGGCGGGGCAATAGGCCTCCTCCGGCGCGACAAAGGCAGCCAAGGAGACATCATGGTCCATCTCGGCCAGACTCAGTCCCAGACGGGGCACGGCTGTGCTCAACCCGCCGTAGCGGGGATGGAGGTGACTCACCACGGACATCCACCTGCCGGCCTTCGAAACGGCTTTCATCCCCGGTTGTATGGGTAACTCAAGCGCTGGACTCACGGCGCGACCTCCGGCAGCAGGTGGAGGCGATCGGCCCGATCGTCTCGCCGTACAATGCTGGCAATCGCGCGGCCAAAATCCAGTGGGGTGTACCCGGCGATGATCTCGCTGGAGCGCAGCCCCATGAGGCCGCGACGCTCCGGCGGCAGCTGCTCGATGGTATGCAGCAGCCCTGTGAGCGCAGCCCCGTCGTTCGGGTCGAAGCTGTACCCGTTCTCGCCCTCCGCCAGCAGATCCTCGCGGCAGCCGCAACGGTGGGAGACGAGTACCGGTAGATCGGCCGCCATGGCCTCATTGACGACCAATCCCCATGGCTCGCGGGTGCTCGGCAGCACGAAGCAACCCGCCCCGGCGTAGAAGGGCAGCAGCTCTTTGGCGCTGCACAGCCCCGGGAAACGCACCTCACCGGCAAACGGCGAGGCCGCGGCAATCGCACGCAGCGACTCCCCGCACGGACCGTCGCCCGCCAGCACCAACGGCCATTGGCCACCGGCCTCACGGTACGCCAGCCAGCTCCGAAGCAGGCGTTCGACGTTTTTCTCCTCCGCGAGCCTTCCCACAAAGAGGAACCAGGGTCTTTGCGGAACGGTATGCGCGGCTCGCTGGCGGTACAGGGCCGTGCCGGCCTGAATCGACTCGTTGTCGACCACGTCATAGCAGCCGGCGATGCGGTTCTTCGGAAATCCAAGCTGATCGAGGTAGCGGACATGCGCTCTGCCGCCCGTGACGGCCCAGTTGAACAACAGCCGGACGACGATCCTCTTGAAGAGCTCGCGCAGAAGCCGGCGTTTGTGGTCGAAGGCCGTGCTTTCCGTCATCAGGACGCTGGCACGGCCGTGCAGCCTGGCCCACAGCGCCGCGGCGATGCCCGGCAGGGTGTAGTAGCCGGGTACCAGCACCACGCGAGGACCCAAGGCATTCAGCCGCTGCCACAGCCGCCGCGCCAGGCCGAACTTATTTGCCCCCGCCCAGCTCACACCCGGCAGCAGCGTTTCGATCGACAGATTCTCGGGTAGATCCTCCCGGAAGCGTAGCCCTGGATGCACACCGACTCCACTGACGAGTTCGATCCCGGCAACCTTGCCGGCAAGGGACGGCACCTGGTTGAGGCCGCGGAAGCGTGCGACATGGTAGGCGTACCAGTCGATCCAGATGACGGCCACCTCGCAGCCGCGTTGCGGCCGAGGGTTAGACATGGCGGACCTCCGTGGAGGACAGGGCGGCGCCCGCCGGCCTGAGCCGCGGCACGGGGCCGCGCTGCAGACGTCCGCCCACCAGTCGCCGGGCAACGCGCACACGCGCCGGGGCCTGCGCCCAGCGCCAAACCAGCCACGCCGGGATGGACAGCATCAGGGTGCGAAACAGGATCGCCTCCACCGTTTGCATCACCAGGTAAATGGAGAGGCAACTCAGGATCGTGAACTGCGTCGCCCACGCGCCGCCCCGCTGCACCGCCCGCTTCCAGACGAACCCGTACAACAGGCCAAGCAGCGCCATGGCCGCGACCGCAAACCACCAGACCTCCACCCACAGGTCCGCCACCAGACCCGGGGCGGAGCCGACAGCGCCCACCCAGCCCAGCGTATCGCCGAAGCCCTCCCCCGTACCTGCATTGAAGAGCAGCTCCGGCACGCCGAAGTCCTCGTACTTCGTCGGCCAGATCGCGCTCGGGATGGGACGCACCAGGATCTCGGCCAGGTAGCGGCGCATCCAGAAGTAGTGATCGCGGCGCTCGGAGCTGAGCACCGTACCTGTGCCGTAGATGAATTCATTGCCCGTATCCGGTGTATCGACGATATGCCCCACATCGTCGTTCATCTGGAAGTCGGAGCCGAGGTAGAGCTGGCTGCGGTTGGTGACGAGAAAGAGCACCAGCCAGCCAAGGCAGATCCCTCCAACCGCAATGGCCAACAGCGGCGGCCGCTTGGCGCGGTTGAAGTACCAACCCATCATCAGAACGATGCACAACGCAAACGTCGGGCCGCGCCGGCCCATCAGCAGCGCGCTGATCAGCCAGGGCGTCCCGAAGGCGACCACCTCCAGAAGGCCGAGCAGACGCGGGCCGCCGGCCGAGACCGAGGTGAGCGCCAGCAGTACCCCGAGGAGCAACAGCAGGCTGCCATCGCGGACATATCCGCTCGGGTCCCAGCCGCCCGAGTAGGAGGTGCTGAACGCCTGCTCGAAGCCGCCGACATTGACGATCGTGATCGTCCAGCAGGCCAGGCCGATGCCTCCCACCAGAGCCGCCCCGATCAGCAGGCGCCCCGCCGTGCGGGCGGGCAAGGGCCTGGAGACCGAGCGCGGGCGCTTGACCCGCGTCCCCATCGCCAGGCACGCCCCCACAAAGGCCAGTACGCCCAGCACATTAAGTAGCTGGACGAAACGCAACTGGTCGCCGTCGAAGAAGCGCGCCAAACCGTCCTGTTGCATCAGCTTCCAGGGCATCCAGCCATACAGAAATGCCAGCATGGGGCCGATAAAGATCAGCGGATGGAAGACATCGCGGCTGCCGTCAAAGGCGGCGATGACGCCCAGCAGAGCAAGGGACGCCGCGGCAAAGAGCATGAACTCAAACATGGGAGGCTCTCCTGGGCGCAAGAAACGGAACTCTGCCGAGCAGCGCGACGAAGACCTCCCGCGGCGGCAGCCAGGCGTAGCGGCGGCCAAAGCCATAGAGCGCCCCGGCGGTAGCCAGCAGGATGGCGACAATCATGAGGGTCGGCCAAAGGATCTGTTCGCTGCGGCCGCGCCACACGGACAGCGCCGCGGCCGCGCCGACGCTCACCAACGAGGTGGCAAAGAGCGGCAGCAGTCCGGCGGGCAGGTTGTCCCATCGTTTCAACGCCAGCAGCGCCAGGCTGGAGGAGATCGCGTGCGCGCTGAAGTAGATCGCCATGGCGTACCAGGCATCCCCGCCGTGCAGCAGAAACAGCGTCGCGGCCAGGGCAACAACGATCGCCCAAAGGGTATTGATCACAGCGGTGGCGCGGATGGACACAATCGTCAGCCGCGCGGAGGCCGGGGCAGTGCCCATATGCGAAACCGCCGTGGCCAGCGCCACCGCCACCGCCGCACCCGCACCCGCGTAGGCATGGCCATAGAGCAGCGTGAGGGCCCAGGGAACCAGAGCGATTCCGGCCAGGCCGAGCAGCACCGACACACTCAGGGCGGCGAAACAGCACAGCGCCATCACTCGCTGGGGTGTCTGCGAAGCCTCGTGCGTGGGGTCGGCCATCACCGCGTAGCTGCCCTCGGTGAGCAGGCTGGGCGGCAGGCTGACCAGGTTGCGAAGCTGGCTGGCGATGGTCAGAAAGCTCATCTGCACCAGCGTGGTGTCGCCGCGGGCAACCAGGGCCGTCGCCCACCAGCCGGACAGGTTCAGGCCGACCAGGCCGGCGAGCTGGATCAGTCCGAAGCTCCAGACCTCCTTGAGGATCGGACCCAGCGGGGCACGGCGGGCGGGATCGGTCTCCACGCGCCAGCCGAAGCGCCTGCCCAGCAGGCAGCACAGCAGCACCGCTGCCAGCGAGATGCCGCCCTGCAACTCCACCATGGTGGCGGGGCGGTGGTGATGCGCCGCGTAGGGCAGCAGAAACACCATGCCGGCTCCGACCGTCAGCGACATGCTCAGCAGGGCGGCCACAAAACGCTGGCCCACCAGAAATCCACGCGCGCACTCCAGCAGCACCACCCCGGCGGCGGAGACCCAGGCGCAGCGCAGCAGGGTGACCAGGTTGTCGTTCTTGAGCAGATGCGCGATGGGTCCGGCACCCAACCAGATCGCGCCCGCGGCCAGGCACGCCGAAACGATCGAGACGATCGTCAACGCCCGGATCAGGCTGGGGTAGCCCGGCGAGGTGCGGGGATATTTGCCGGAAAACCTGGCCGCGGTCGCGCCGATGCCGCCGGCCGCGTAGGTGGAGATGTTGGTCGCCGTGTTGATCGCCAGCGAATAGGCGCCAAAGGTCTGCTTGCCCCCGAGCCGAGCGGCCAGGATGTTGGCCAGAAAACCCGCACCACGCTCCAGGAAGACGCTCGCCCCCATGGCGGAGGTGCCCGTGAGCACGTTGCGGGTCACCTGGCCGGGTAGCCGGTCGGGCAGTCGATCAGCTGCCGTGACACGGCCGGGCTCACGCTCCGCGGCCGCTCGGCTATCGGCGGCCTCCTCAAGCGCCGTCACCCCAAGCACAGGCACGGCCACGGGCGGCCAGTCCGCGACATTCGGGTCGCCAGACCCGAGTGTCTCCGGTACCGGCTCCGCAGCCGAGCCCCGTCCGGCTCCTGCGAGGGGGCTCATGCGGCTGTGACCGCCTTGTCGGACCCGCTGCCGCCGCCCGGTTTCTGATACTGCTCATAGGCCTTGTAGTAGCCGTGATAGCCCTGGCGCTGCGGATTGAAGTCGTTCAGGATCGTGCCCACGAGGTGAACGCCGTCGCTGTCAAACAGGTCCCGCGCCTTGGCGGCCTCGTCGAGCGTCGTCACCGAGGCGCGCACGACCAGGATGACTCCATCGCAGACCCGCGCAATCATGCGTGTATCGACCATGTGCAGAGCCGGCGGCGTGTCGATCAACACAATGTCGAAGCTGTCCGCGAGCTCATGCAGCAGCTTGGGCAGGCGTTCGGAGTGCAGCAGCTCCACACTGTCCTCCTCGCCGCTGCCCGCGGTGATGACGGACAGATTCGGAAAGGCCGTCTCCCGCAACAGACCCGCTTTGGCCAACTCCGCGGCGTTCACCGGGCGGTTGCGCAGCGCGTCGCGGAGCCCGGGCTGGGCCGAAAGCCCGAACGCCTTGTGCAGGCTGGGCCGGCGGAGATCGCCATCGATCAGCAGAACCCGCAGCTTGGCTTTGCTCAGCGCCACACCCAGATTGGAGGTGATCGTCGTCTTGCCCTCGCCGACCTTGGGGCTGGACACGGCATAGGCACGCGACGAGCGCCCATCGGCCGCCTGCAGGATCGAGAAGGTGGCGTTCGAGTAGGCCTCCGCCGCCAGCGAGAACTTCTCGTCCCAGCGGGTCATATCGACCGCATCCCCGGACGCGCGCGACTCGACGCGCATCAGACCGCCCCCACCGGGAGCCGCGAACGAACGGTTCGGCATCACCCCGGCGGGGATGACCCCAAGCTCCTGGACATCCAGCATCCGCATCACCTCTCCCGGCATGCGGAAGACGTTCTGCGAACGCTCGCGATAGAAGGCCACGGCGACCCCGGCGATCAAGCCGAGCAGCAGACCGATACAGGCCTCCATGGCGCGGCGCGGCGAAGCGGGCACCCTCGGCGCCTGCGCCGGGTCGATCACGCGGATGGTCGCCGCCTGCATGGCGGAGGCAAAACCGGCCTCGCGGGCTCGCTGCAGCAGCGTCTGGTAAAGCTGCTGTTCGGAATCGAGCTCGCTGCGCAGCAGGCTGACCTTGGCCGACTGCTGCAGATCCGAGGAAACCGTCGCGAGCTCGGCGTTATAGGTCAGGGTCAGCAGCTCCTCGCGGTGCCGCGCCGCCTGCAGATCGTTGCGGCTGCGCGCCACGCTGTTGCTGGCCGTGGCGTCCAGGCCGGCCTGCGCCTCGCGCATCTGCTGCCGTACCTTGATGACCTTCGGATTGTCCTCCGTGAGCGGCGGCACCAGCGCGGCGATCTGGCTCTGCAGATCGGCCAGCTTCACCTCGTAAGCCCGATGCGCCGGGTTCTCCTGCACCTCCGCCAGCGTGCCCGGCGCCGAGGCGGCGGCGCGGTCCTCGTCAGCGGCGGCCTCCTTGGCAATGCGGTCGGCCTGCGCCTTCACGACCTCGCCCTGCAGCGATTGCAGCCGCTGTTCGCCGATGCTCGTGTTGGCCTGGCTCAGACGCAGACCGTTGCCGCCCACCGCGGCCTCCAGCTGCGCCTGCGTCTGCTGCACCCGCTGGCGAATGTCGGCGACCTGGCGTGTGAGCCAGCCGCTCACCTCCGTGGCCTCCTGGCTGCGTGCCTGCAGGTCCTGTTGCTGATAGGTCGAAATCAGGGTATTGCAGAAGTTTGCCGAAAGCTGGGCGTTCCACGAGCCGCAGCTGATCTCCACCAGCCGTGTCAGGCCGAGCGGCTTGACCTTGAACTGCTGCGCGGCCTCGGTCAGCGCCTCGCGATACGGCGTGGGGGTGGGTTGGCCGAGGTGCAGGCCCACCCGCAGACGGGAGAACAGGTCCTCGCGCGGCAGGGTCTCCGGGTGCGGTTCGGCCAGCATGCGCTGGGTCGTCTGCGCCAGCAGCGTATCGCTTTGCAGCAGCTTGATCTGCGTCTGCAGATTGGTATCCGCCTCCGCCGGCATGTTGTCGCCGGTAGGCGCCACCGAGCGCATATTGAGGAAGTCACCGTTCAGGGAACGGATATCGAGAGAGGTCCGCGTCTGGTATACCGGCGTCGCCCACAGGCCGGTCAGCAACCCAAGCAGCACACCCGCGCCCGCGCACACCATCAGCAGGCCGCGATGGCGGTTCACTGTGCGGAGGTACTCCTCCAACAGACTGCCGCCGCCTTCGGTCGGGTTCATCGTCGCGGGCTGGCTGCGGCGACTGCTCCGCTGCGGCCGACCGACAGCGCGTACCTCCCTTACCCTGATCGCTCCCATCGCTCCCTTTATCACGTGTGCTCCTTCGGTTGCTGCCTTTGCTCTGCCGGCTCTTGCTCTGCCGCTCTTGCTCTGCCGCTCTTGCTTTGCCGCTCTTGCTTTGCCGCTCTTGCTTTGCTGCCGCTTTTTGTTATGCCGCTTTAGAGCCGATCGTTGCCTAGGGCCCTCGTTCTCGCCCAGTCCGGCCCCTGGCCCTATCGGTAGATCAGCGCGCCGGTGGCCAGAGCGATCGCGGCCTCGATGGCACGGCGCGTACCCACCTTGAAACCGCTGTGCGGCACAAACAGAATGTCGTTGGCAAACAGGGGCACATCCTTGTCCCTGCCGTCAAGAATCTTGGGGATATCGATCGGGATCTGCGACATGGAACCGTCGCCGTTCGGGGCCGGCCGGAGAATCCGTGCTCGGCCGGCGGCGTTGTCGGGTCCCAAACCCTCGGCCAGAGTCACCGCGTGCAGCAGGGACATGGTGTTGTGCGTGGTCAGCTCGAAGCCGCCGGATTTTTTCACATCTCCGACCACGTACACCAGATCGGCACGGGGCACGGAGACGGTGTCGCCCGGCTGCATCAGAATGTTGTTCTGAGGCGACTTCAGAGATAGGAGAGAGTCGAGCGGAAGCGTCGTTGAAGAGTCGTGCGTGGCCGGGTCCTCGGTCACCGCACCGGCATGCAGCTTGCCCCACTGCGATTCACGGGTGATCAGGACGTTGGGTCCGGCATCCGGCTTCAAGCCGCCCGCCATGGAGATCACGTCCAGCAGCCGCCTGGGACCGACCATCTGGCGAACACCCGGATTAACCACCTCACCGACCACCGAGACCGGACGGCTCTCGCTTTCCACCAAGTTCACGGTGATATCGGGCGTGGCGATGTACTTGCGCAACCTGGTCGAAAGCTCCTGCCGAAACTGTTCCACCGTCAGCCCGCTGGCCTGGACCTGTCCGATCATGGGGAAGTCCAGCGTGCCGTTTGGCCCGATGCGCATGGGCTCCGAGGGCAGATCGTCCATGTCCGCCACATGCACGGAGATCTGGTCCCCTACGCCGAGGGTAAACTCGGGCGGGGCCGGGGTAGGACGCTGCTGCAAAACCTGCGCGCCGGCACTCAGCAAGCACAGCAGGAGGGAGCTTAGTAGCCATTTCATCGGACGTCTCGTAACTCTTTCCAGCATCACAGAAACTCAATAAGATTGCGTCGCCTTGCGACGACGACGATTACGGATTACGGATCTTTCCGAACAGTACATCTACCATGAACACGGCACACAAGTTAAGTTTCTGATTCGGCGGCTTTTCTGGTGTCTACTCGGTTGGATGCGGGGTTGCCCGAGAGCGATACGATTTCTTCGGCTTGAGTTACGGTACAAGTGTGTCGCCTTCGGTAACCTGGGATGATAACCAGAGTGCCTCGCGGACCTAACCGATCCCTAAGAAAGAAGCATCCGTACTATCATCGGGCCACGTTGTTCCCCTATGGAGAACAACGCAATCCCTCCGTCTTCGGATTGCTTGACGGCTTGCTTGACGGCTTTCGTGTCGGGCGTTTTTTGATTCGGAAAGGGACTCCAATCAAATCCATGAATCTGAGTCGACCCAATTCGTCCGCCGGTCTGCCGGACCACCCATCGAAGGCCGTGGTGGTGCACGCCGGGGCGCGCGACTCCTACCAGCTGGCGCTGGCGCTCGAAGAGCATGGTCTGCTGGAGCGCCTGTTCACGGACCTGTTCTGGCCCGCGCAGGCCCCCCTGGCCAATCGCCTCGCCGGCCGGCTACCCGGCCTGCACGGTCAGGCGCTGCAGCGCAGCGCGCCCGGCATCCCTTTTCGATCCGTGCAGTTGAACGTCATGCGCGGGCTGCTGTGCCTCTTGGCCGAGCGCGTACGGCGGGTCCCTCCGGAGCTGCGCCGGCGCGCGCACCGCACGGCCGACGCCGCCCTGGGCAAGGCGGCAGGCCGTTGGGCGCGCCGTGCCCGGGCCGGTCTGGTCAGCTACAGCTACTATGGCTACGACGCCATGCGCCAGTACGGTCACACGGCCATGCTCTTTCAGGTGCACCCGCATCCGGTGACCGTCCGGCGCATCCTCAAACAGGAGCTCGAAACCTTTCCCGAGTGCGCGGAGTCCCTGCGCCAGGAGTGGGAGCTCGCCCTGCCCGAGGAGGACTTCGAGCACCTAGTCGCGGAAACTCGGATGGCCTCCCGTTTCCTGGCCGCCTCCAGCTTCACGCGGCAAAGCCTCGTGGAAAATGGGGCGTCGTTCGACGCGGTCTCCGTTATCCCCTACGGGGTCGACCTCCAGCGCTTTCGGCCGGCGGACGAGCCTCGGGCTCGCTCCCCGAAGCTGCAGCTGCTCTTTGTGGGCCGCATCAACCAGCGAAAGGGCGTCAAATACCTGCTGGAGGCTTTAAAACAGTTCAAGCCGAGCGAGGTACAGCTGACCGTCTGCGGCAGGGTTGTGGATTCGCTGAGCCTGTTTCGCGACAGCGGCCTCGCCATCGACATCCGTCCCTCCGTGAGCAGTGAGGAGCTCGTGCGCGCCTACCAAAGCGCCGATCTGTTCATCTTTCCCTCGGTCGCCGAGGGTTTCGCACAGGTACTGCTGGAGTCCCTTGCCTGCGGTCTGCCGATCCTGTCCACCACGCACACGGCGGCCCCGGATCTCATCACCGAGGGCGAGGAGGGTTTCATCGTGGAGCCGCGTCGGCCCGACCTGCTGGCCGAACGTATCGCCTGGTGCCTGGAAAATCGCGAGGAGCTCGCGGCCATGCGCCCCCGGGCGCGCGCCACGGCGGAGCGGTTTACCTGGGAGCGTTTTCGGAGCCACGCCGCTGCGGCCGTCCACAGTTATTTGGAGACCGCACAGTGAAACAGGCGATCAGGCAAGTCCGGGGGTACACGCAGACCGCTCCCGTCCACGGGACAGGTCTCGCTGGGCGCAGATTCCTCCTGCGAAAACTCCCCCTGCGAACACTCCGCTTTACGGTACGCGTTGTTCTGCTCCTGACACTGCTGCCCGCCTTTCGGGCCGCGGCATTTGCTCAAGACGGTCTCGATGTCCGCTTCGGCACAAACGGCCTGGAGCGGCTGAGCTACAACGGCCTGGTGCTGGAGGACGTGAAAGCCACGCCGGCCGATGCGTTCCACATCTGGCACATGCGCTGCACCGATCTCGCCGGCAAGCCACGCACCGACGGCGCCTACGGTTGGGGCGAGGCCGCCGCCGGCCGCCGATGGGATGCTGCAAGTCATAGCTGGACCTACACTTACCCCTGGGGGTCCATGCGGGTGGCGTACCTGCAGCATGGTGATGCGCTCGACCTGCTCGTCACAACGAGCAATGCGGCAGACTCCGGCATCATCTTCGACGGCGCCAGCCTGTACCCCTTGGCGCTGCACTTTCCCGTGCTGCCGACCGGCTTCGGCAGCGCCGCCTACCCGCAGCTCGCCTACAACACCATCGGCCCGAGCGTGACCGTTGCCAACTACGGCAAGGGCCAGGTCATCGCCGTTTCGCCCGACGCCGGTAAGCCGCTCTACACAGGCTTCTTCCCCACCGGCAACGGCACCGCCTACACCGCCTTTCTGAGCGGAACCGTCCCCGACGGTCTGGCCACGTTTCAGCCCCATAACGAGCGGCCCGTGCGCCCCGGGCAAACCGATGCGTATCGCCTCTCCTTGCGCTTCGCCCCGGCAGATGCGCCCACCTACCCGCTGTCAGCCGATGCCTATGCCAACTGGGCCAAGGCCTATCCGCCAAGCCTGCATTGGACTGATAGGCGTCCGATCGGCACGGTCTTTCTCGCGAGTTCGCCGGGCGGCGACCTCCATCACGCCGGCGGTTTCCCCAACAATCCACGCCGCTACTTCAACGACGGCGATCCGCAGGACTTCAACCTGGCCTCGCCGGACGGTTTAGCCGCCTTTCAGCGTCGCGTGCTGGAACAGGCACGGACGAACGTGCAGAATCTAAAGGCACTGGGAGCACAAGGCGCCATCACCTGGGACATCGAGGGGGAGCAGTTCCCCCAGGACACCAGCTACGTCTGCGCTCCGGATGCCGTCGCGCAGATCGCGCCGGAGATGGAAAGCACCGTCTCGGACAGGAGTTCGCCCTACATGGGCATGAAGCTGGACGATGCCTACTTCAAGGTCATGCGGGATGCGGGCTTCCGGGTGGGCGTTTGCATCCGCCCGCAGCACTTTGCCCTCAACGCGGACGGCACCGCGGGCCAGAGCTTCCTACCCACCGCCGCAGTCGCCGCCGAGCTCACCCGCAAGATCCGTTTTGCGCACGATCGCTGGGGCGCGACGCTGTTTTACATCGACTCCACCGTGGACGCGGACCGCGGCGTATTGCCGGCGGCGATCTTCCAGCAGGTAGCCCACGAATTTCCCGATTCGCTCCTGATCCCCGAAGAATCCACAGCTCTGTACTATGCCTATACCGCTCCATTTAAGAGTTTTATCTACAACCACGCGTTCGGAACCGAGCCGGCGGTCGAGCCCCTCTACCCGGATGCCTTCAGCGCCGTCCTGATCAACAACGTTGCTCCCGACAAGCTGAACGCCGCGGAGCCGCAGTTGATCCAACAGGTGAGCCGCGGTGACATCCTGATGGGTCAGGTCGACTATCGTGAGCCGAACAACACCGCCATCGCCTCGATCTACCGGCAAGGCAGTGCGGCCGGTCGGCGGGCGGCGGCTGAAAGTAGAAAATAGGCCCGGACTGATCTCCGGATTGGTTCCAAATCGGCTAGAGCAGGGTCGAAAAGGCCTCCAGCAGCTTGTCCGTCGATTGTGCCCACGTGAACTGCGCCGCGCGTTCCCTTCCCCTGGCGGAGGCCTGCGCCCGGGCGTCGTCGTCGTCGAGAAGTGCCGCCAGGGCGTCCACGTGCTCTTGCGGCCGGCCGGGGTCCACCAGCGCCGCCGCCGCCCCGCCCGCTGTCTCGGGAATAGCGGTGCTGTTGCTGGCGACCACCGGAGTCCCGCAGGCCATGGCCTCCAGCACCGGCATACCAAAGCCCTCATAACGTGAGGGAAACCATACGGCCTGCGCTCCCTGGTACAGCGCCACGAGCGTGCTTTCCTCCTGGAAGCCGGTCATCACGACACCGGGCAGGGCCTCCGCCCGCGCCGCGAACTCTGGGGTGTTATGGCCGCCGATGACCAGGGTCAGATCCGGCCTCTTTCGTCGCAGCTCCGGCCATGCCTCCAGGACCAAGGGCGCGTTTTTGCGAAAGTGGAGCCCTCCGGGCAGCAGGACATAGGGCCTGTCCAGGAGGTGAAGCTCGCGCAGAATCTGCAACCCTTCTTCGGGTGCCGGCGCAAAGAAGGCGCTCGAGACGGCGTTCGGAATTACTCGAATCCGTCCCTGCAGTTTGGGAAAGTAATGGGCCAGGCGATCCGCGGAAAACTGCGAGATCGCATGAATCATGGCCGCGCGCTTCGACAGCACACGAAACATCCACCACCATTTCAGGCGCTGTTGCAGGAGCCATCGGCTCATCGGGTGCGCCTGGGATTCGAAAAGCTGCATATCATGGCTGGTGACCACCAGACGTGCCCTTTGGGTGGGCACATACGACTCCGCCGTGCAGTACACGATCTGCGCTTCGGGCCAGTAGCTCTCAGCCTTCGGGGACTGCCGCAGCAGCCATCGCAGCTGCTGACGCGAGGTGTCCGCCTCGAAAAAGCTGTAACGGAAGTTCGTCCAAGGCAACCCCACCTTGTGCACGATCTTTGCATGATCCTGCCGATCGGCCAGAATGCGCAGATTGACCTCGGGCCGCCGCGCGAGGTGTTCGGTGATCTCGCGGCCCACCCGGCCCACGCCCGTGGAGCGGTAGATGTTGCGCAGATGGATATAGGTGAGGAGATTCATTCCCCGCACACAGTCCGGCATGAACCATCCTCAGCGCGATGGGGATCAGCACCCTCCGCCACATTCCTACCAAGCGTTCTGGAAACGCCGACGTCAGCGCTTGCTCGCCCTTTCCACTGAAAGTAGATCATCATGCGCAGTCAGCATAGCAGGGCGCTACGGCTGAATTAAGCGGCACAAGACTAAATCTTACGGTGGATTCCCGAAGTGGGAAGAGAGAGGAGTTGGTGGAGCTGAGCGGGATCGAACCGCTGACCTCCTCGTTGCGAACGAGGCGCTCTCCCAGCTGAGCTACAGCCCCACACCATGTGGCAAAGGCACAGCTAAGAAGCGCACCATGCAACCAGGTCAGAATATCAGCAATCCCTTTTTGGGCCAAACCGCACCAGCGTGCGTGGATTCTTGAGTGGAACCGGCGCGCGGACCGCATCGTATACAGCGGAGAACAGGAGCGAACCCATGACCCCGCAAGAGCAGGAGATGATCGACGGCCTGATCAGCCGCATACGCGGCACGCAGGTGCAAAATAAGGACACCGCCGCGGAGGCGCGCTTGCAGGCGGGTCTGGCCGGCTATCCGGACAGTCTTTACGTGCTGGCGCAAACCGTGCTGGTGCAACAATATGGCCTGCAGCAGGCCCAAGCGCAACTGGAGGACCTGAAGCAGCAGAACGCCGCGTTGCAAGATCAACTGCAGAACGCCGCGGGGCAGGCGAAAGGCTCCGGCGGCAGCTTTCTAAGTCATATCTTCGGGGGTGGAGGCGGGTCGGTAGCCGGCCAGCCGGCACCCCCGGCGCAAAATCCCTCCTACCAGCCGGTAAATAGCGGTGGGTATGGGGGCCAGCCTCCCTACCCGGGTTCGAGCTATCCGCCGGCCCCCGCGTACCCACCTGCGGGTGGCATGTTCGGTGGCGGCGGCGGCTTTCTCCAGGGCGCGCTGCAGACCGCAGCCGGTGTCGCCGCGGGCGAGATGGT
>CAXTBJ010000036.1:35679-37909 GCA_964242585.1 uncultured Bryocella sp. | reverse complement strand
GGGCACAGGGCACAGGGCACAGGGCACAGGGCACAGGGCACAGGGCACAGGGCACCGGGCACCGGGCAACGAAATAGGTTTGTCATCCCCGCAGCGAAGCGGAGGGATCTGCTTCGAAGCCTACCCGGACTCACCGGAGGTCGCCTAACGCTGCGTTGCAGGCATGGTCGTGGCAGCATTCGCATCTTGCGCATGACGCCTTTTGTAGTGCGCGACCACATCGGGATAAAACTCAAAGATCAGGGAACCGATGGCTCCCTCCGCGGTCACCGTGAAGCCGCGCTCGAAGGTCAAGCCGATGCCGCGGTCGGACGCTGGATAGTAGAGATTCGAAATTCCACCGCCGATCAGGTTACCGCCGATGTTGGAGTAATTGGGTTGCCACTTGCCGTTGTCCCCCCGGCAGCGCACCGTTGACAGAACCGAGTACCAGAGACGCTGCTTGTTGGTGCCGTGACCCAACCGAAAGTAGCGCGGGTCCTGCCTCAGCAGCACGGGCAGCACGGCGTTTCCCCAAAAGTTGCCGTCCACCGTGTCCGCATAGCCGGCACCGTAGCGTTTGGCAAAGCCTTCAAAGCCCTGGTGATACTCAGGATAGGAATTTACGGCCTGCTCGTACCCCGCGGTAAGTCCCGCGGTGACGAAGGTAAACGGATCGATCGACGCCTTGTACCAGAGCTCGAACTTGCCCTTGGGCGTCAAAGGCGGCGCGGTTCCGCTTTCCACGGTGTTGAAGGCCGGAACGACCCCGAGAAGCCGCTGTTTTTCCGCGGCCTTGACGGCATCCTCCCCGCTCTGCGGCGGCGCTCCGGGCGCCGGTGTGCCGCCCTGCTTGATGGAGGGTGTCGTTTGGCTTGAACTCGACGAGGAAGACGGCGGAGAGGTCGTTTGGCCGATGCTGGAGGGCTGCGGCGCGTTGGGCAGGTCCGCCGCGGCGATCTGCAGGGTCTGCGCCTGCGCTCCCCTCCGCGTAGAAAAAGGGAGGGCGGCTAGAACAAGGGAGAATATGGCGAGCGGGAACTTCACAGGTCTCCTATTCGATATGTGACCGTGACGGATCGGTTCGGCTTTATAGAGCCGGCTGCCAGGGTCGCAGGGAGGGGGCGTATCCGCCATTTGGTACTCTGCCTGGCATGGGAACTTCACAGGCCGGAATCTATCGGCGACCCCTTCGTCGAACGGTAACCGCTCTCTTCGCCGTGCTTGTGCTGGTGTATCCCGCCGATTGGGCCGTTTGGTCTTTGCGCTCCGCCCTTGGTGCCGGCATGGGCACGGTCGTAGTTTCGGCAACGATGGCGGCCACGCTGAAGGGCAATCACTTCGAAGTTTACTCCCCCACGGTGACTCCGGTCCCTTGCAGCCGATCGCTGCTGCCCGAAGCCGGTGCCGGGGCCTGCTGGTGGCTGCGCCGGCACGCCGCCCAGATAATCCAGTACTGAATACGCGGTCACGTGTGGTCTGTTCACCCTGACTGGAGCCGGAATGGGCATGGACATCATGGCGCCGGATGCCCGTGCTCCAGCCAAGCGAAGCGGTACACGACCCCGACCGTCACCACCTTGGCATAGATACTGCCCGGCGTGGCAGGGCTGCTGCCCGTACTGAACGGCAGATCCCAATGCTGAAACTGCGCATCCAGCCGCAGCGCCAGGCGGTCGGTTGCGTCCACCTCCGCCCCGAGACCCGGCGAGATCACGTTTGTTGTGCTCTGCAAATAGCGAAAGCTCTGCGCCGGGACGATGTAGCCCCCGCTCTGGTAATTCAACTGTCCGCGCCCGAAGAGAAGATCGGCGTAGGGCCGGACACGATCGTAGCGCTTGCCCACGCGCAGACCACCCTCCACACTCTCCTCGCCGGCCACCTGGCCGCTGTCGACCGGATAGGTACCGCGCACCTCGAGGGCGGGCGAAAGTCCGAAGAAACGGCGGAAACCGATATCGCCGCCGGCGGTGATGGCCAGGTTTTTGGCCGTTCCCAGCCCCGTATAGGCTCCGGAAAGACCGAAAAAGACGGAAGGTTCAAGTGCCCGGCTGGCGGTCGGCGCGCTTTGGGCGATGGCCTTCGTGGAAAATGGGGTGCCGAGCGCAAAACAGAGCATGGCAACGGCAGGGAAAAACGGGCGTTTCAAACCAACTCCTTACATGCTCCTCCAGAGTAGACGAGCCTGGGGGCGCGGAGGACGACAGGTTTCCGGACGGACGGATGATTTTGCCCAGATCTGTCCCAAAAC
>CAXTBJ010000036.1:33588-35579 GCA_964242585.1 uncultured Bryocella sp. | reverse complement strand
CAGGCGCCTGGCTTGACGCTGACAACTCCCTAACGAACCTGCCGAATTCGTTTTTCTTCCGCTTCGGCCAGCATCTCGCGGACCTCCGTGAGGGTGAACAGCTTGCCGCCAATGGCAAACTGCGAATCTCCGGCATTTTCGGGAACCTCAATGACCCGTTCCACCGCGAATCCATAGTTCCGTAGGCTTGCAACCAGTGTTTCGTAATCAATCATGCTGATGAATCTACACGAGGGGCAAGGATGCAGCTACCCGCGACGGAGGCGCATGACGGTTCTCGACACCTTACGAATCGCTCGTTCCGGCCGGGCTATCCGCCCGGATGATACGTCCTCTCCGTATGACCGTTGAGCTGGTCAGGGTAGAAGTACACCTCGCGCAGATCGCCCGCGGCGTAGCGTGCGGCCTCGTCGCCGAAATGGGCCGAGCCGGGAAGCCCGCTCTCGCCGCCGGCGGTGACCGCGCGTGCGTGCACCCGGTTCCCGAACTCCACGACCGCGACGAAGCTGTTGCCGGCTGTTCCATAACGCTTTTTCGTGTCGGGGTAGACATGGGCCGCAAAGGAGGCCAGCGAGCCCCACTGCGAGGAGGTAAACGGCACCGGCAGGCTCGGCCCGGCATCGCTGAAGGTCGAAACAATGTCGTCGTTCAGCCGTTGAAAGCGGTTGACGGTGCCCCACGGCACCTGCCATGTGCCGAAATCGGAGGTCAGTTTGGCTGACGCAGTGGCCAGCCCGTCGAGCAGGGTCGCCGGGCTGACGTTCTCCACCACATAGTCCTCCCAAAGCACCTTGGCGTGCCGCGCCGCAGGCGCCACGGGGAGCCCAACCGTCTCCCCCCAGGAGACGGCAAGGCTGGTCGGCACGGAATCGAGCGACCAGCGGTAGTCCCAGGCCCGCATCGTCGCGATCTGGTGAGCCAACTGCGTTCGTTGCGGTGAGTTTGAAGGAAGCGCGTCCCAGGCCTTGATCAGGGCGGGGACGGTGCGGGCAAACCAGGGCAGGTAGCTGTCGTAAGCGGCCGCGCGCAGCGAATCCAGGGTGAAATCGTGGCGACCTTCCAGAACGCGAACCGCGTGCACTCCACGTGCGGTCTCGGTGCCCTGTTCGACGTAGGCCGGGAAGTCGGCCTTGCGCAGGGAGCTTGTCCCGGCACCCGCCCAGGGCGCGTTATTCACATTCAGGAGATAACCGCTGGCCGGATTGCGAAGATGCGGCACCTCGTCGAGCGTCAGCAGGCCCTGCCAGTCGGTGGCGGGGTTTGAGCCGTCTACCGGCTGCGTGTAGTCGAACCGCGTCGCGCGTCGCGGGATGAAGTTTCCATGCCAGTAGGCGATCTCGCCGTCTGCGTCGGCGAAGACCGTGTTGTTGGAGGAGTTCGCCATCAGCTCCATGGTCTTGCGATAGGCGGCATAATCGTGAGCTTTTGTGCGCAGGAAGCTCTGCTCCAGCGCGGAAACGGGCTTGTTCATCAGCCGGATCGTGATCCAATGGCCGTCTTCGTCGCGGATCACCGGCCCGCGATGGTCGTAAGGGACGGTAAAGGTACGCTGCTCGAGCCCCTGCGCCGTTCGGTAGCTGAGCGTGATCTGCTTGTTGGTGAACGGGCGGTCGGCGGTGCCGTACCGATAGGTATAGCCAGTCCCCTTTTGCGTCACCGTGTCGATGTATTCATCTACCGCATCGACGTTGCTGGAGGTGTGCATCCAGCCCACCCGATCGTTAAAACCCTGGTAAACGAAAAATTGACCCCAGGTGACCGCGCCATAGGCGTTCAGGCCCTCGTCGCTGGTCATTTGTAGCTCCGAGCGGAAGAAGAATGAGGTGTGCGGGTTGATCAGCAGCAGCGCGTGGCCGTCGCGCGTGTTGGCGGGCGCTATCGCAAAACCATTCGATCCGCCGCGCGTACCGTCGATGTCCCGCACACCGGCGTCCTCGCGCACGGCCAGGGTCGCCGACGCGACAGGGGCTTCGATCGCCGAGGCAGCAGGG
>CAXTBJ010000036.1:30903-33488 GCA_964242585.1 uncultured Bryocella sp. | reverse complement strand
ATCGCCGAGGCAGCAGGGCCAGCGCCGTAGTGTGCCTTCAGCGCGGGGAGGCTGACTCGCTCGATATCCCCGCCGATGCTGCCTTCGGTAAAGGAAAGCGCCATCCAAGGCTCGAAATGCGCGATGACTCGGGGGTGAACCTCCGGGTGCCGCGCAAGGTAAAAGTTTGCTCCGTCGGCCCAGGCATCCATGAGCCGCTTCAGCCAGTCCGGGCTGCCGGCGTAATCCTGTCGCAGCTCCTCCGGGTCAAGGAACAGCCGTTGCCGCAGATCCTGCCAGAGCCGTGCCTCGCCCTCGGCTTCGGACAGGCGTCCGAGCGATACCAGGTAGTTGGTCTCCACGCGGTTGAAGTCGTCCTCGCACTGGGCATAGACGGTGCCGAAGACGGCGTCGGCGTCGGTCTTGCCGTGAATGTGCGCGATGCCCCAGTCGTCCCGCGTGATCGTGGGGGCCTTGGCCTCGGCGGTCCAGCGGGCGCGTTCCGGGCCCTGTGCCGCGGCTCCGGTGAGCGTCAGCAGCAGAAGCAAGGGGTGAATGCATCGCCTCAATCTCGATGGCTCCTGAAGCGGACGTGCTGCCCGGCTTCGGAAAGAGTGTACGTCACCGGCACGGCAGGATCACCACCCCGCTCTTCGGGCTCAGTTGCAGACGGCTGCCCTCTGCCGAGACCTCCATGGAGCCGAGCGCCGGTGCTCCCGGCCGGCAGCCGGCGAGCGCCGTGTCGTCCAGCTCCAGGGTGAGCGGCTTCGGGGTATGGCGCTCCAAAATAACCAGCACCCGTTGCGGACTGCTGCCGCCGGTAATGGGTTGCGCGCCGGCGGTCGTCTCGCAGCCGGCTACGCCATAGCGCGCATAGGCCAGCAAGTCCGGTCCGGTAGCCAGGGTCTGCTCCTGGCCGCAAGCCAGCGCGGGCAGGTGCCGACGCAGGGTGGCCAGGCCGGCGATCCATCGGTACAGCTCTTCCTGAGCCTGCGTTCTGCCGGCCGCCTTGAACGCGTCGGATGAAGGTTCTGTCGTCGTGTGCGCGGCGGGGAAGCCGCCGGGAAAATCGCGCCGATTGTCCGGGTCGCCGCCGCCGGGCATGGCGATCTCATCGCCCGCGTAGATCTGCGGGGTGCCGCGTGTGGTCAGCAGATAGGCGAAGGCGAGCTTCTGCACGGCGGGATCGGGTACGACCTCGGCGAAGCGCGAGGTGTCGTGATTGCCGAGAAAGGGCACCAGCCGCTCGGGATGCGGGTACAGGGCGTCGGCGGCCAGCACATCCGCCAGCTTGCTCATCGGCTCGCCCTTCCCGAAGACCTCGCGCGCGGCCATGTAGGTGGGAAAGTCGAACGGCGTGTAGAGGCCGGTGTCCACGCCCGCGCGTGTGACGCCCTCGGCGAAGGCGGAGGTGATCTGCGGTCGGCCGTCGAAGACCTCGCCGACCTCGGTCAGTCTGGGAAAGAGCGTCTTCAACTCACCGTTGAAGGCCTGCCAGAACGGGCGATCCACGTAGGCGAAGGTGTCGATCCGAAGGCCGTCGGCGCCGGTCTGCTCGATCCACCACACGGCGTTCTGGCGCAGGTACAGCGCCACGGCCGGATTGTCGGTGTTCATGTCCGGCAGCTGGTCTACGAACCAGCCGTCGAGCGTGGTCAGGGTGTCGCGCGCGGGGGCGTGCGGGTCGATCAGCGCGGGAAAGTTCGTTTCGCCCCTTAGATGGTGCTCCAGCGTGCCGTGAAACCAGTCGGGCGCGGGCTCATCGCGGACCCAGGGATGCGCCGGGCCGACGTGATTGGGCACGGTGTCGAGCACCAGCTTCATCCCACGGGCATGCAGCGCGGCCGCCAGCGCCTGCAGATCGGTCAGCGTGCCGTAGTGCGGATCGACACTGTAGTAGTCCGTGCTGTGGTAGCCGTGGTAGGCCTGCGCGGCATGATTCTGATACACCGGCGTGGGCCACACCGCCGTGACGCCGAGCGCCTGTAGGTAGTCCAGGTGCGCGGTGATGCCGGGCAGATCGCCGCCATGCCAGCCGCGCGATTTTGCTCGTTCGGCCGCCGCTGCCGGGCTGTCCGCAGGACTGGCAGCCTCGGGACCGTCGTTGGTGAGGTTGCCGTCGGCGAAACGGTCGGTCAGGATCAGGTACAGGAGATCGCGCGGGTTGAAGCCGGCCATGCCGCCGTCCGCCCCGCGCGGCGTGTCGAAACGGTAGGCGGAGGTGACCGCATCCGCCCCCCGCGCAACCTGCAGGGTGACCGTCTCCGGCTGCGCGGGCGAGGCGCTGAGCCAGAGCTGCGCCCAGTGCCCGTTGGCGGAGACCGTGCTGTGCTCAATGCGTATCGCGGGATCGGAAAGTGTGAAGCCGGCTCCGGAGAAACCCTCACCGCGCAGCAGAAGCAGCGGCTTCGGCAGCGTGGCATACCAGTTGGGGGGATCGATCTTGTCGATGCGGAGCGGAGCTACCCCCTGCGCTGCCGCGGTCGCGCCCGCAAGCAGGGAGGCGCAGAGGAGCGCACTCCAGCGAGGGAGCGGGGAGTTGCGAAGCATGGGACACCCTTAGACTTTTCGTTCTGTGTAAAGTTCATGAGTTGTCATCCCGCAGC
>CAXTBJ010000036.1:26562-30803 GCA_964242585.1 uncultured Bryocella sp. | reverse complement strand
CGCATAAGGAGTTCGTTTCTGTGATGAACGGGCAGGACTCCGCCGAAGCGACAGCGTCCTGCCTGTTCGCGGACCCTCCGCTAGAAGTTCACGCGCGCGGCAAACTCCATCTCCCGCGCATCCTGCCGCGTGCCGCTAACGGTGCCGAAGCTGTAGCCCGGCCCCGTCGTAACCGTGCCGTCCGCCTGCAGCAAACCGTCGTGGATATCGGTATCGGGATTGGTGAAATGAGCGTGGTTGAAGACGTTATAGGCCTGCGCGCGAAGCTGAAACTTGACGCGCTCGGTGACGGCGAAGTCCTTGAAGAGACCGACATCCTCCGACGAGTAACCCGGTCCGAAGAACTGGTTGCGGTCGACGTTGCCTGCCCGTTGGAAGACGCCGCCGGTGGGGCCGCCGCCCGTGGGATAGGCGAACGTACCGGTGAAGTAGGTGATGTTGTTGGCATTGGAGCCGCCGTTGAAGCCGCGTGAGGCCGGGGTGTAGCGGATTACGTCGGCACGGTTGTCGATCGCCGAGCCGTTGCCGCTCGTGTTGATGTCAAACGGCGTGCCGCTCTGCACGGTGGTGATGCTGTTGACCTGCCAACCGCCCAGGACCTCGTTCAGAAGCAGCGGCGCACTCGCCCCAAAGTGCTGATTGTGACCGTACGGCAGGTTATAGACCACGGAGCCGACGAAAGACTGACGCTGATCCTGGTCGGAGTTGCCGTAATTGAGGCCGAATTGCGGCGCACCGTTGGGGCCGATGAAGAACCGTCCGCCGCCGCCGTTGGCCCCGGTCGCAAACGCGCCGTTTGAGTTGTCCAGGGTATGCGAAAACGTGTAGGCGCCCGTGATCAGCAGGTTATTGCCCTGGTTGCGGTTCACCGAAAGCTGCAGCCCGTCATAGTGGCCTGTGCCTTCGGCGAGGTTTTCCGTGATGGTCTGCAGGTTAGGGTAGGTTTCAAGACCGGTCCCCAGCTGCGGCGCATTGGCGTTGAAGAAGGTGGCCAGGTGATCGCTCTTGTTGCCGACATAGGCGACCGTCGCTGAGGTGAACCGGTCCAACTGCCTCTGGAACTGCAGGTTCCATTCCTGCACGCTGCCGTTCTGGTTGTTGGCGTTCTCCGAAATTAGGTTAGAGTTGGCCACCAGCGCGGGGGTAACGGAGTTCGGCCCGAAGACAGGCAGCGGCAGCGCCTGCGTGGCCGTCACCGCGTTGTTGTTGCCGCTGCCGGGGGTGTTCTGGCCGGTGAAGGTGATGCGGTAGCCATTGGCCGCGGTGTAGGCCTGCGCTCCGTTGAAGCCCGGATTGTTAGACAGCTGGTTGCCGACACCGCCGCGATCCAGGAAGTAAAAGATGCCGTAGCCGCCACGCAGCGAGGCCTTGCCGTTGCCCGTGAGGTCATAGGCGAAGCCGACGCGCGGAGCGACGTTGTTGGTGTCGGTATTGATCAGCGAACGCGAATTCCCGTTCTGGCCTGCGAGGTTATAGGTCGCTGTCGCGATGTTGTAGTTGCCCTGGTTATTGCCGGCCTCGTAGGGATAGGTGTAGAGGTCATAGCGCAAACCGAGATTGAGCGTCAGGCGGCGGCTCACCTTCCAGTCGTCCTGGGCAAAGTAGCCGGTCTCATAGTTGAAGGTATCGAAGTAGGTGCTGGCCGCGCCGATCTGATAATCGGAGAAGCCGGCGAGGATCTCCGACACCTCATAGCCGGTGAAGCGGCCCGTGCCGGGGAAGTTCGTCCCGCCCAGGACGAAGTCGCCCTTGGCATCGTTGCCTTGGAAGAAGTCCACCTCGCGGCGAAGGACGTTCGCGCCGGCCTTGAAGGTGTGCTGCCCGCGGGTGTAGGTCACGGTATCGGCGAACTGGAAGGTCTTTTCCGGCACGGCGTACGGGCCACCGTCGCCGGTATAGGCGATCTCGCCGTTGGAGCCGCCGATCAGCGCACCGCCGCCCAGCAGAGCGTTGCGGTTGGCGTTCACGATGCCGAGATTGGCCGAAACGGGCGTGCCCGCGAAAGGCGGGGTGTAGGCAAAATATGGCCGCACGTAAGCGAAGCGGAACTCATTGACCAGATTGGGTGAGAAGGTGCGGGTGTAGCCGCCCACCGCCGCGCGCGGGTGATTTGGGCTGCCGCCCGAGGCGAAGCCGGCCGGCAGATTGGTAAACAGACTGGTGATGGTCTGGTTGTCCTGCCCGTAGCTGTAGCGGGCAAAGATCTGGTCCTTGTTGGAGACGTGGAAGTCCATGCGGACGTCGAAATCGTTATAGTTTTGGATGAGCTGCCGGATGACGAAGTAGTTCTGCAGCACGCCGCCACGGGTAGGTTGGTCGAAGGCGTTGAGGTACTTGAGCCCGGCCGGGTTGATGCGATTCATCGGGATGATATTGCCGGTGAATTGCTGGCAGGTGGTCGGGTCGTAGATGCCGCCGTTCACCACCACCGTGTTGGTGCAGCCGGTGACAGACGCAAAGCTGGCCGGGCTTGCGGTTTGGCCGGTGCCGAGCAGCTCCTGGAAGTTACCCTGCCGCATAAGCATCGTGGGCACGGTCTGGTAGCCGCTGTCCTGCGGCTGCTTCAGGCGTTGCGCCTGGTAGTCGCCGAAGATAAAGAGGCGGTTTTTGAGTAGCGGACCGCCCGCGGCGAAGCCGAACTGCTTGCGCTGAAACGGCGGCTGCACGGTGGTCGGGGCGAAATAGGTGTCGCGGGCGTCGAAGATCTGGTCGCGAAAGTAGCCGAACAGGCTGCCGTGGATGGCGTTGGTGCCGCTCTTGATGGAGGTGTTGACAATGGCACCGCCGGCGCGCCCGAACTCTGCAGGAGCAACGGCCGTATTGACGCGGAACTCCTGGATCGCATCCGGCGAAGGAAAGATGACGATCGTGTTTACGAGCGACTCATTATTGTCCGTGCCGTCGAGGAGGAAGTTGTTCGACTGCGGACGGAGTCCGTTGACGGCGAGCGCGCCGCCGCCGCCCTGGTTGTAGCGCAGGGTCTCCGTGTTGCCGTTGCGGCCGGAGGCGTCCGACCCGAACGCACCGCGCGTGACCCCCGGCGTCAGAATGGCGAGATCGAGAAAGTTGCGCTGCGGCAACGGCAGATCCACCACCTGCCGACCCTCGATCACCTCGCCGGTCGATGAGGTGGAAAGATCCACGATGGGCGCGGCGTCGGTGACATCGACCGTAGTCGTGGCGTTACCGGTGGAGAGCTTGAACTCAAGGGTCTGCACCTGCTCGACCTGCAGCTCGAAGGCCTCCTGCTGCGCGGTGAAGCCGGAGACGTTTGCCTGCACCTTATAGTGGCCGCGGGTAACGGCAGGGAAGGTGAACTCGCCGGCTGTACCGGTGGTGCGCGTCTCCACGGCGTTGTTATCGGTGTTGGTGAGCGTAACAGTCGCTCCAGGGATCAAGGCGCCGGTGGCATCCGCCACGGTTCCGGTCACGCGGCCGGCATCGGACTGCGCGGCGCTGTGAAGCGGCAGCAGGCTCGCCAGACCGAGCAGGAGAGCGGCGCTAGGGTTCCGATACCTCGCATTCAGCGTGCGGTTTTTCTCGGTGCGCGGGCCGACATTCTTCGTGGTACTCGGACCCTTCTTCATCTTCGTGTCATTCATCTTTACGATTCGCCTCCAGGCGAGTTCCATCAATACGCTGACCTTGTCCGGATCTATTCAAGTCCGTTCGGTATTAAATAGCATCAGATAACAACGTTGCCTAGCTGCAAAGGATCAACGCAAGCCACTGTCTCTACACTCTTGCTCTTTTTCTTCTCCACAGGTAAAGCATTTGGAATGTTCAGCTTGGCAGAAGAGTTCTACCACTGGCGAAGAATAGAACGGAGTGGTAGAGTCAAAGGGCCGTCGGGGCCACCGGATGCCTGTTCCCATTTCCAGTTCGCGCCTTGCCTTTGGGCTGTTTGAGCTGGATCTAGATACCGGCGAGCTATGGAAGGCCGGTTACCGCGTCAGGCTCCAGAGCCAACCCTTCCGCATTTTGGCGATACTGCTGGAGCGGCCCGGGCAGATCGTCAGCCGTAAGGAGCTGCATACGCGCGTATGGGGCCCGGACACCAATGTCGATTACGATCATGCGATCGGCACGGCTATCAACAAAATTCGGGAGGCGCTCGGGGACTCGTCCGACAATCCGCGCTTTGTCGAAACGCTGGCGCGGCGCGGCTATCGGTTTATCGCACCGGTCCATCATGCCCACATTGAGATTTCCCAAACCACAGCTTCCCAGCTCACAGCTTC